>JAYSYF010000001.1:0-2645 GCA_043716655.1 Bdellovibrionales bacterium
AAAGTGAAGCCTGATCGCTAATAGATTCTAAAACCGATACCTTTGCCGGAGGAGAGGATCGGTTCGCTCTGGTTCTCCTTCGGACCGGCTTCCATCGGCGTTTCGCCAGTGCGGGAAGACGATGCGCTTGCTCCGCTGGCTTCGTCTTCTTCCTGCTCGTCTTCTTTTTTGCGCGAGCTTGGAGCTACGACCGACCGAGATCTGAGCGCCGCTTCCTCTTTCAAATCTGTCGTAATGAACGCTTGTCGCCATTCACCGAAATCGACCGATCTAAATGCGATAAAGCTTTCCAGTCCCACTGCTGCTTTTTGCACCAGCTGACCGAGTTGCGCGATATTCTGATCGCTCATGCCATGTGCCGCGCGATCTTCCGGCGAAGCCTTTTCCAGCGATTCTTGTGCTGAATGGATTCGTGAAAGAATGCGTTTCTCGCGTTGTCGCAAGACCGAAAGAATCACTTTCAGAATGTCTGGGTTCGTTCGATAGAGGTGTGTGCCTCGCGAACTTTTGCCGACTTCTTCGATGACCTCAAACTCCAAGAGTTCTCGTAATGAGATACTGACCAGAGCTTTCGAAATTTTCATCTGACGAACCAAATCTGCGGCGTCGAGCGGCTTTTGCGCGACATACAGATGGGTCCAAATTCTTCCATGAACTCGTTTGAATCCCCAGTAATGGATAAATTCACCGACCTGTTCGGCGAGATCCTGCATTTCTGGGAGGGTGCCTTCTTGTCTCATCTACTTCTCCTCGCTCCAGCTCTTTATGGCCTAAGTTCATGATACAATGAAAGCTTGAACAATACAATTTAATCAGTTATTTTAATTACATATGGCTGAGGTCTGCTTTTCGTTTCAAGCCGGCTTGAACGAACTGAGCAGTGCGTTAAGTGGCGCGCTGGAGTGGCTCAGCCGATTCGTAAACTGTGAAAATTTCTGTCGAAAAACGAATGCAAGATAAAATAAGGAATTTGTACTGATGAAGATCTTATTGACGGGCGGAACGGGTCTAATCGGTTCTGAGATCGCAAAAAAACTCGCCGCGCGGGGCGATGAACTAGTCCTGCTGGTACGAAATCTCGAATCTGCACAAGGCAAACTTCCATTCCCGGCAAAGTGTTTTCAGTGGACTCATCGAGATGAAGTTCCAGCTCAAGCGTTGGAAAAAATCGATGCGGTGATCAATCTAGCAGGCGAACCGCTTGCCGACGGACGTTGGACTGAAGAAAAGAAAAAACAAATTCGCGAGACGCGAATCGCCGGCACTCGAGCGCTTGTGCGAGCGGTGCGAGCGCATGCTCCTGGAATCAAAGTTTTTGTGCAGGGATCGGCTGTTGGTATCTATGGTGATCGCAAAGATGAAGTCTTAGATGGTCAGAGTTCCGCTGGCACAGGCTTCTTAGCTGAAGTCGTTGAAGCTTGGGAAAACGAAGCGAAGAAGCTCAATGAAAACTTGTTGCCGCAGGCTCGGCCGATAAGGCTTCCGATCGTGCGAACGTCGATGGTCGTGGCTCGACACGGAGGCGCACTTCAGAAGATGTTGCCGCTCTATAGAGCGAACGTCGCAGGTAGAATCGGCCTTCAGGGCTCGCAGTGGATGTCATGGATTCATCTTGAAGACATCGCACGGCTTTTCATTCATGCGATCGACACCCACGCGGCAGACGGGATACTCGAAGGAGCTGCTCCGGAGCCGGTAACAAATCATGAATTCACCGACGTTCTCTGTCGCGAACTCGACGTTTTTGAAAACGTGGCGGTTCCAAGTTTCGCATTGAAAGTTTTGTACGGAGAAATGTCGAGCGTGATTCTTGACGGTCAGCGCGTGGTACCGACAAACACGATTGCCAGCGGATTTAAATTTGAATTCGATTCCCTCGATCAGGCGCTCAGCGAAATTTTGAAACCTCTAAGAGGATCGACGTTCGAGAAACTTTCAGAGCAATGGGTTCCAAAGCAAGCGGATGAAATTTGGCCGTACTTCTGTGATGAAAAAAACCTCGAGGCACTGACTCCCGAGTTCTTGAAATTCAAAGTGAAATCAAAGTCGACTCCCGAAATTCAAGAAGGCACTTTGATCGACTATTCACTCAGTTTGAACGGCATTCCGTTTGGCTGGCGAACGCGAATTGAAGAGTGGGATCCGGGCAAAAGGTTCGTCGATACCCAGTTGAGTGGGCCCTACGCGCTTTGGCATCACACACACGAGTTTATTCCTATGGCCGGAGGAACGCTGCTGCGAGACCGAATCCGCTATCGTGTTCCATTTGGCTGGCTCGGCGCAGTCACTTCGGGCTGGAAGGTGCACAAAGATGTGGCTCAGATTTTCGAATATCGACGCAAAAAGATTGCTGAAATGTTCGCTAACTGATGTGTTGGGCCCATGGAATTGAATTCTATGGCGACACTAGCCGTCGGGACAGAGATCACCGACGGACAAATCTCGGATCGCAATTCTCAGTGGCTCTCATCGCACGCAAGTGAAATGGGCTACGTAGTGCTCGAGCACCGTGCCGTGCCCGACGATCGCGACGTCATTGTACGCAGTCTCACAGATCTTTGTTCACGAGCGAAATTGGTTTTCGTAACGGGTGGTCTCGGACCAACGACCGATGATTTCACTCGCGAGTGCGTGGCTAAATTCGC
>JAYSYF010000002.1:0-7954 GCA_043716655.1 Bdellovibrionales bacterium
CCGAGTCCGCCAAAATATGTGGCGACACTTGCGGTTTGCCAGCGCGATGCGATTCCCTTACGACGCTCTTGCCGTGCAACCCAATAAATCAAACCGAGCAGAGCGAGGATCGCTATCCACATTACAATCCGACTCAAGTCGCTCGATTCGATGACGGCCTCACCGAACGGGCGGTTGTCAGTCAGGACCGCGCCCGACGCATCCGAGACAAGCACGGTTGTCATGCCGCCGGGTTTACCGATCTGCAACTGATCGCTAAGCCGCTCACGCTCTTCCCTAGAGAATGCGGCCATTCGAACGATGACGGTCTCTAAGGTTTTTCCTTCATCGCTAGTCACGGCAACCGCATGAAGATCGACATCCTTCCGAGCTGACTTTTTCCAAGCTTCGGCAATTGTTGAAAGTGTCGATTGAGCCGAAGTTCCCGTTTGTCGTCCAAGAATCTGCAAGAATCCGTCATCTTTGAGTCGATCAAAATACAATCGAAGTGCTTCGACTGTCAGTGCACTCTCGGCACGCGCAGCAAAACGCGGCTCCGAACGATCGATTCCCTCGATCGGTTCTAAAACTTGAATCAGATCGAATCGACGAGATTCAGCAGAGAGTTTTCGTCGACCATTGCCAGATTTGATCGTGGCTTCGACTCCCGGAATCGCAATCGACTTTACAGCTGGCTGCTGTTCAGTCGCAGTCAGACTTTTGATCGAGCTTTCAACCGTCGTTGATTTTAAATTTGAAATTAAATTCGCCGCACCGACGCCTAAGACATAGACATCAAATTTACGATCGGGACGAAATTGAAATACATTTTCTGATGCCACGAAAACCGTCGCCGCGGGTGCCGAACCTTCAGCAACTGTCGCAGGGCTCTGCGGAGCAAACACAGCGGCAACTGCGGCCAGCACAGCGACACCTGAAGCTATCCATCGTTTGCGGCCAGGCGTTGTAGCGAAAAATAGATCGGGCTGCAGCGATGGCGCGAGCAGAACTGCGAAAGCAGCTATCGGGTAAAGTGAACCGACGCCACGGCACTCAAGAATGACGACACTTACAAGCGACCCGACAGCGGCACCCATGAGCGACTTCGCATAAGCCTCGCGCATCTGTTCTGGCTCTTCGGACTTCAAACTCATGACCGACGGAACGAAAACACCTGCAGCTAAAAATATAATACTAATTAAAACGAAGTCGAGTGACTCACTCGATACCCAAGGCCAGATACATGCGATGACTGCAAACAAACCGACGGCGCTCCAGCGAACGATCAGTGCGTTTTTTGTCAGAAGTTGACGGACGGCAGGAACGAGGTAACCCATGACAGAGCCCGCAGCCCAGGCGATGCAAGCAACAACCAACATTGTAACGGCCGATTCGAATGATCGCTCGCCGGCCCATTTGAACGACGCGATAGCGACCATAACTGTCGACAACGAAAACAGTAGAACCGCGATATTCAACACCAAGCTGTCATCCTCGTTAAAGATTATACAGATAGAGTTTCGCATCGCGTTTACCTAGCTACAATCGAAGACATCACCTGAGCGATGTCCCCGACTTTCGTCTAATCGCGTGTGAGGTCGCGTGTGATATTTTTTTGGTGCGCTTCGAGAGTTCCGCCACCGATCTCGAGAAGTTTCGAATCGCGCCACAGACGTTCGACAACATATTCACCGACATAGCCGTAGCCACCGAGCACCTGTATCGCTCGATCTGCAATATTTTTTGCGGCGGTCGTGGCGATCAACTTAACGCCGTCCGAATCGACGCGGTTCCCGCGATCGCTCATCAGGTCCATGCGTCGTGCGGTTTCGTAAACGTAAGTTGAACACGCGCGGTATTCGGCGTAGCTCTCGGCAATGTGCCGCTGAATTTGCCCAAATGAATGCAGCGGTTGTCCGAACGACTTGCGCTCTTTTGAATACTTAACCATCGCCGCAAGAGAACGGCGCGCAATCCCCAAACTCATCGCGGCCAGAGTCAGCCGTTCGATCTCGAGATTCCGCATCATGTGTTGAACCGAATGGCCCTCACTCCCGATCAGCGCAGACTTCGGAACGCGACAATTCGTAAAAACGAGTTCGGCCGTGTTCGATGCACGCATCCCAGTCTTGTCGAGAATCTTTTGCCCGACGGCATAACCGGGAGAACCCTTATCGATCAGGAATGTAGAAATTTGCGGACGCCCCGCTTGTCCGCCGGTTTTCGCATAAACCAAAACGTGATCAGCAGGAGTTCCTTTGTCATCGACGCACCCATTGGTGATCCACATCTTTTGTCCATCGAGAACGTAGTGATCTCCGTCAAGACGGGCTCTTGTCTCCATACCAAGAACGTCGGTCCCGAAATTCGGTTCGGACATCGCCATTGCACCAACATGTGTCCCCGCGCAGGCGCCAGGAAGAACGCGTTTCTTTTGTTCCTCTGAACCGTTGACCGCGAGATTATTGGCAAACAGCATCGAGTGCGCAAGATATGCCAGACAAAAGCCCGGGTCGCTCGAAGCAATTTCTTCGTGCGCGATGACTGCCGCCGTCGCATCGAGACCGGATCCGCCATACGCTTCCGGGACTGTAATCCCAAGAAGCCCGAGCTCACCCAATTTTCGAAACAGCGGTAAATTGAAGCGCTCTTTTCGATCATGCTCGAGCGCTTGCGGCTCGACTTCGTTAACGACGAACGAACGAACCGACTCGCGCAACATCTTGTGCTCATCAGTCGGGTTCAAGAGATCAAAATTCTTCCAAGCGGCATCCATCGTCTAAGTCCCCTTTAGGCCTGAACGGAAGACTTTGCGGAGCGAAGCCGCACGCGTCAAGGTCCTCTTCTTCTTTGACTCAAGTCCTCGTCGTCCCTTTAGAATTCTAGCCTATGCAGACACAGCGAAAAACGGGTTCGAGTTCAAAAAAAAGCGCAGGAATGAATGCAGACGTTATCATCGTCGGCGGCGGACTTGCGGGAGGACTCACCGCGTTGCGCTTGTCCCAGCTACATCCAGATAAAAAAGTACTCCTGCTTGAGCGCGATGCCAGTCTCGGTGGCAATCACACTTGGAGCTTTCACGAGTCTGATCTGGTCGCGCTGAGCCCGACAGGCACAGACACCGAGAAACAAAACGGACTTTGGCTTCAGCCGCTGATTTCGAAGTCGTGGGACTCCCATGAAGTGCGCTTTCCAAAATTAAATCGCGCTGTCGAAAATCGATATCACACAATTCGGTCGAATCATTTCCATCAGACACTTTTAAAAATCTTGGGTCGTGGCATACGTCTCGGTTGCGACGTTCGCAAAATTACCGATTTCGAAGTCGAGACTGTCACAGGGGAAATCCTTCGCGCTCCGCTCGTCATCGACGCTTCGGGTATCGTTCCTTCACAACAAACCGATCGCACGTTTGCCGGAGTTCCCTGCGGATGGAGCAAGTTCGTCGGATTTGATTTGAAACTGAAACAGCCGCATGGCCTCACGCGACCGCTTCTCGCGGACGCAACAGTTCCACAGATGGATGGTTTTCGGTACTTCACTTGTCTTCCGTGGGATGAAACGAGAATCCTCGTCGAAGAAAATTTTCTAAGCGCCTCATCGCACCTCAATCACGAACGAATTTCGCGCAGCATTCGCGCGTACGCAGAAAGAGCTGGTTGGGAAATCGAATCGATCGAACGAATCGAGGAAGGGCGCATGCCGCTTCCGCTCTACGCATTGACCTTCGATCAACCAAGCGAAGCGCCGGTTGAATTTGACGGCGAAGACTTCACTGATCAATCTCCGGTTGCGATATCGACGGGTTCTGGTTGGTTTCATTCATCGACCAGCAACTCACTTCCCGACGCTGTACGAATCGCAGATTTTATTTGCGGATTGTCCCAGCTAAGAACTGGTCCCGTTCGCGCTGATCTTCGAAAATTTCGCCAAGAATGGATCGACCAGCAGCGATTCTATCGCCTTCTGAATCGCTTGATGTTCCGTGCGGTGGAACCGTCACTTCGGTATCAGATCCTCGAAAGATTTTACGGATTGAAGAACGATGTCGTGGAACGATATTTTGCCGGAACGACATCGCGCGCGGATAGGACAAAAATTCTTGGTGCAAAACCAGTTGTCCGCCCCGGCCGTGCCACTAAAAATTGGACCGAGGAAAGTACTGCGATTGCACCTAGCGCAGCCGCAGCGCCATGAGACTCGAAACGGGTTTCATGCGCGAACTGCTGTTGCGTGGAGTTCCGCACATCGCCTATGCAAGCGCCCCACTGAGCGAAATACAGCGCCAGGGAATTCGAGCGCTCTACACTTTTATTCGGATTTCTCGCGATACCGTCGACAAAGCAGCTTCGAAAGTCGAAGCACAAATTGCAGTCCAACATCTCGTTCGCCTGTTTGAAGACTCGAATGTCGAAGATGCGATTGAAGAAATTCCTGATCTTGGACTCGCGTGGGAAGCGTGGCTCGGCCTCGAAGAGGAATTCGCAGTTCCTCGCTCCTACGCTTTGGAGTTTGCTCGCGGACTCAGAATGGAAACGGAAAACTTTCGTCCCGAAACCGTGCAAGAACTGCTTGGGTTCTGCTATCGCACGGGCGGCGTCCTTGGACTTGTTCTCTGTCACATTCTCAGTGGACCCGAATCTGCGATGCAGGCCATGGTTGATGCTGCCAGCGCCGCAAGACTCACGTCACTCAGTCGCAACCTGAATCGAGATTTTGGTTTGGGGAAAATATTCGTTCCGCTTGATTGGTTTTCGAGAGCGACAACAACACGCCTATCAGACGTTTGGTCTGTCGAATCGGCACGCCGCTTCGATAATTTAGCGTTCGTTCTTGATAAATCGGCTCGTGAAACTTTGCAGGTTCTACCGTTCGTCACTCGCATCAGTTTGTCGCTCGCGATCGTACTCCATCAGGAGGGCGGCAGTTCGGTCTTCCGAAAAATCGACCGCGCGATCGATGAGATGTTACGGCAATCGGGCACGGCGGCATTGCGGTGGCTTCGTTCGATCACCGCTATTTCGCATGCCGAGTTTCCACTAACCACAAAATCCGAACGCCCACTTCCACCCCGTGATGCAGCGTTTGCAATTCGAAACCAGAATCTACGTTTTTCTCGCGATCTATGATGGTCGCTCCGGCTCCGCCTGCGCTGTCGTTCGCAGGCTTGCTCACTCATTTCGCGCTCGCTTCCGGCTCCGCCTGCTATCTACGAACATGCAATTGAATGGCCGCATTGTGGGCACACCCAACAAGTTCCACTCACGACTGTTGGATATGAACACACCGGGCATCGATTCAGTTCACTATACGAAATCACTTGATCGCGCTTCGCTGGATTCGCCGCCGTCAGTGGTTGTGCGCGTTTTGAACCGTCTCGGTAAACGGCAACCGCCTTGAGCCCAAGCTCCCAGCCACGGAGAAGAACCGCTTCGACGTCTTCCACAGTTGCACGATGAGGCAGATTGACCGTCTTTGAGATTGCGCCGCTAAGAAACGGTTGCACGGCGGCCATCATTGAAAGGTGCGCTTCCCACGAAATATCTCCGGCGCAATCAAACACAGACGCGTGCTCTTGCCGCACACCCGCTTCAACGACCGGCATTCCCGCTTCGATTTTTTCTCGAATCGTTTTAGCCGTCGCCGAATCATAACCAAGCTTGTCCAGCGCGCGACCCACCGACTGATTTACGATTCGCAAATGGCCACCGCCAGCCAACGTTTTCAATTTCACCAATGCAAAATCGGGTTCGATGCCGGTCGTATCGCAATCCATCATGAACGCAATCGTCCCAGTCGGCGCAAGCACGGTTACTTGCGCATTCCTGTAGCCAAACTTCCCGCCGAGGCGTTTGGCTTCACTCCATGAAGATCGAGCCGCCGTCGCAATCGATTCACTTTGCTTCGAGACTTCGACATGCGCCTGATCTAATTCATCGATGTGCAGATCGATAACACCGAGCATGGCTTCGCGGTTTTTCGCAAAGCCATCGAACGCTCCGAACGTTTCTGCAAGTTCAGCGCTGATCTTGTAAGCCTCGCCGGTCATCAACGCAGTCACGCTCGCAGCCCAAGCACGTCCTTCGTCACTATCGTAAGGGATGCCGAGTGCCATCAGTGTCGCGCCTAAGTTTGCATAGCCAAGTCCGAGCGGCCGATACCGATGCGAGTTTTCTGCAATCAATGCACTCGGGTAGCTAGCGAGGTCGACAAGAATTTCTTGCGCAACGATCAAAGCACGAATGGATTTCCTGAATTCGCCAACGTCGAACTCGCCACTCGGCGACACGAATTTCATCAGGTTAATTGAAGCGAGATTGCACGCGGTATCGTCGAGAAACATGAATTCAGAACAAGGATTCGATGCACGGATCGGAGCAGTGTCCGCACTCGTGTGCCAGCGTTGAATCGCGCTTTCATATTGCACGCCAGGATCCGCACAGAGCCAAGCGGACTCTGCGATGGCGCGAAATAAGGAACGCGCCTTCATCGTT
Source organism: Bdellovibrionales bacterium (assembly GCA_043716655.1). Taxonomy (GTDB): domain Bacteria; phylum Bdellovibrionota; class Bdellovibrionia; order Bdellovibrionales; family JAMPXM01. The sequence continues at coordinate 6,474 of JAYSYF010000002.1, forward strand.
TCAATCACGGCTCCATCTTTGCGAGCGCGAGTTGACCAAGGTGCATCTTGCTTCACGGCATTCATGAAACCGTCAGTAACGCGAACCGAGTTGTTCGAATTTTGTCCCGAAACAGTCCGGTAGGCTTCGCCATCCATACCGGCCGAGAATCCAGCGCTGATCAGCGCCTGCGCCTTGGCTTCTTCTTTCGCTTTCCATCGAATGAAATCCAAAATCTCGGGATGATCGAGATCGAGGCAAACCATCTTCGCCGCACGACGGGTCGTACCGCCTGACTTTGTCGCACCAGCAGCTCGATCGAAAACTTCGAGGAAACTCATCAGCCCCGAACTTGTTCCTCCGCCCGACATCGCTTCCTGACGACCGCGAAGGTTCGAGAAGTTCGTACCTGTGCCACTGCCGTACTTAAAAAGTCGTCCCTCTTTTTTCAGCAAATCAAAAATCGAATTAAGATCGTCGTCGAGACTCTGAATGAAACACGCCGAACTTTGCGGCCGTTCATAGGCATTCTCTAAAGCTGCTGCCTTTTCATTCTTAAAGTCCCACGCCCAATTTCCAGCGTTTCCCGTAATTCCATATCGAAACCAAAGTCCGCAGTTAAACCAAACCGGAGAATTGAACGAGGCCTTCTGATCGACAATAATGAGCGTCAATTCCTCTTCGAATCGTTTCGCATCGTCGACGCTGGCAAATGTCATGAGCTGCTTCTCCCCAAAGTCACGGATAGCGCCGACGACTCGCGAGATGAGCTCCTTAATGCTCGTTTCCGACTTACCATCCGGAAGCTTTTTCCGAAGATATTGCCGAACGACGATATTGACGGCCTGATCACTCCACGTCGACGGTGCTTCCACGCTTGGTACGTCCTGCAGTCGATCGCCATTTTTATCAAAAATGCGGCTTTCCCGATTCGACCACGAAACGCGATCAAGCCCACTAGGGCCCACAGGTAAATGGCTTTTGAATTCGAGACGTTTCGAAGGGGGCCGCATATCGACTCTCCAGGGGTAAAGGTCGCCGTCGATCCCAGTTTTATGCGTCTTAAGGAGCTATTCAAGTAGGGTAGGACCCCCAATTCGCGATTTTCTCGACTGTAGCCTTTTGTACCTGAATTTAGCCCTCAGATTTGTTATACTATTCGCATGGTTCAGGTCAGCGAGTCCGCAGCAAAACAGATCATCCGCTTAAAGTCCGAATCCCCAACTACGGAGGACGGCTTTTTGCGCGTTAAAATCATCCCTGGGGGATGTTCTGGGATGTCGTACAAACTCGACTTCGATACCACTGTCGGTTCCGATGACAAAGTTTTCGAGCAATTCGGAACTCGCGTCGTCATCGACAAAAAGAGCTTTCTTTACGTCGTTGGAATGACGCTCGATTTCGAAGGTGGACTCAACGGTAAAGGTTTCGTCTTCTCAAATCCTAACGCCTCGAAAACCTGCGGCTGCGGATCTTCGTTCGGCGTCTGATCAGCCCTCCTG
>JAYSYF010000011.1:0-7734 GCA_043716655.1 Bdellovibrionales bacterium
ATCTGCGATGCGAATCGAATTCGGACTGCAAATACGGAATTTCGACTCGGGAAATTTCGTTCGATCTTGGACTTGAAAAATCCCAGCCGCAGCCTGCTGCGATTTCGCGCGCTTCTTCGACGCTGAGGTTTTCGACCTGGTTCCGAAAATCAAAATTGAACGATCCGGAATTCAGCCATGCTCCGTCAGGTTTTACGACATTTGCGATGGAAGAGCAGAGTTCCGAAAAACGACGCGGAAGTATATCTACAAGCCAGGGAGTAATGCAGAGGTCGATGCTCGCCGTTAAAAACGGCAAGGCGTAAACATCGCCGAAAACAAAATGCAAATTCGAACGTGAACCGCTTGGAGCTTTCAACTCGACTTCTCGTCCTGGGCTTGCCGGATCCTTCGCACTGACCGCCGTTTCGACAGCCCGAATACTTTCGCCAGCATTCAATCTCACACCTGCAAGCATGAGGACCGGATTCAAATCGAAAGCGATGACGGTGGAATTCGGAAACGCTTCGGCCCAGTCATAGGCAAAACGCGATCCCCCCGATCCGAGAATGAGGACCGTCTTGCTTTCAGTTTTAATTGCTGATTTTTCGAAATGCGAACGCGCCGCTTTGAAAATAGCCGAGTTCTCATTCTCGAATCGTGGACTCCAGTCGCGAATGAGGTTTGGGAAATATCCCAGTAACCCCTGGCGTAACGGAAGACGGTAACCAAACGCCTGCTGTTTCGTGACCGAAAGTTTTGATTGAGGCTTCAACGGATCGAGCGTCCGCTTCAGCATTTCGAGATGTTTGATCTTAAGTCCGCGCGTTGCCTCGAGACGAGACCGAGTCAAATCGGATTTCGTTTCTCCGATTTGGATTTTTAGATCTTCAACTTCGGTTTTCAGAGTGCCGAGTAAAAGTGCGGCGCGCTCTTTCCAATCTGCCAGAGGAGATTTCGGATCTGGAAACAGCCACGGGACGCCGGCGACACTCGGGTATTCAAGACCGCTTGGCGAAATCCACCCTTTGTCGCTTTTTGTTAAAATATCGGCGTGAACTGGGCACGCGAGCGGCAGACTCATAAACCAAGGCTAAGGGAAATATGTAGTGCGTTCACCTCATTTAATTGTGGTGTCATCCTGCCGATGTCGCTGTGGTTGCAATGCGTCGTGCGACGCGCGTGCGCAAAATGGACTCATTATGTCTCCGAAAATGCGTAGGCCCATGCAAGCATGTTCATTCTTCGGGCGTTTGACCGATTTTTTCGAGGCACGAATCGTGCGTTGTCTGAGCGCCAGTAGCAATTTTTAAGCAGCAATGGCTCCGGGGGGATCGCATGCAATCGAAACAACAACGGCCCGAAAAACGACATCGTAAACAGAAATATTCGCGGCTCATCACGCTGACGGTTTCGGTCACGGCACTTGCTGCGACGGCACTGCTCGCGAGCGGATGCACATCGAACAACTCCACCGAAACGTTTCAGCCATTTAGTTTGGTGCAGAATGTGTCGCCGATTTTTAGCACGCGACCATCGCCAACGACTCACGCTTTTTTTTTGGTGAAGATGCAACGTGCGCCCTTGATGACGTCGGTCGCGCGGAAAGACGGAATCTCCACTGTCGATGCGGCTGAGTTGAAATTGATCATAGACGAACAGAACGAGTTGCTCTTAAAAATTCAAGCGCTCTCTACGGACATCAAAGTAGTTTACCGATACCGCATGGTCTTGAACGGCCTTGCGATCGTAGCACCGACGGCACTCGTCGATAAAATCGGCGCACTCGGTGGAGTCGCACATATCGAAGCCGCTGGAAGTTTCGATCGCCCCGTACTTCCCGCGGAGGATGCGCCTGCGGCAGGCGTTCTCGCTTCGACAATCAAAGCTCGCAACTCAGTGAAATTCATCGGCGCTGAAGACGCCCATGCACGCGGCATTCGCGGCCAAGGAATGAAAGTCGGCATCATCGATACTGGCGTCGATTACACTCACGCTATGTTCGGTGGAGCCGGAACTGAAGCCGCATTCAAAGCGGTGAAACCAGATGAACCGAACGCTGGGTTCCCCAACGCAAAAGTCGTAGGCGGAGTCGACCTCGTCGGAACGAAATATAGCTCGGGCTCAGTTGATTTCCTCAACCAGGTTCCCCTCCTCGATCAGAACCCGATCGATGAAGCCGGCCACGGAACGCACGTCGCAGGAACTGTTGCGGGTATCGGCGATGGCACCAACACTTACGATGGTGTTGCGCCCGATGCATTGCTTTATGCATTGAAAGTTTTCGGAGCAGAGGGCTCGACCGGCGACACCGTCGTCATTGCGGCAATGGAATTCGCAGCGGATCCCAACGGAGACGCAGACCTGACTGACAAACTCGACGTCGTAAACCTTTCGCTCGGCTCGGGCTACGGCAGCGGTCACATTCTCTATAGCGAAGCGATTCGAAACTTGTCGTCGGGCGGCACAACCGTCGTTGCGTCGGGCGGAAACAGCGGAGATTCACCGTATATCGTCGGATCTCCTGGCGTGACCGAAGAAGCGATCTCGGTCGCAGCTTCCGTTGATGACATGGACCAAAACTGGAAATTTCGAGCGGCCAAATTTACGACGGTCGATAAACCAGAAATTTTCGTCGACGCCATCGAAGGCTCGATTGCAAAACCACTGAAGGACAGTGGACATGTCGCAGGCCCGCTCGTCTATGCAGGACTCGCTACCGAAGCTTTCCCACCTGAACTAGCACTCAAAGTCGCAGGCAAGATCGCGTTCATCGATCGCGGTAGCGTCACCTTCGTCGAAAAAATTCAGCGCGCGCAAGATGCGGGCGCCATCGGTGTGGTCATTGCAAACAGTCAACCTGGCGAACCAATTGCGATGGGTGGAGACGACAAACACAAGTTCACTATTCCTGCGATCATGGTGACTCTCGATTTCGGAAAAGAATTGAAAGAAGGTCTCGCAAAAGGAGATGTCACGGCCGAACTGACCACTTCTATCATGATCGAACGCCCTGAATTGATCGACACGATGGCCGGATTCTCATCGAAAGGTCCTCGATCGATCGATGCGCTTCTAAAACCAGAAATCTCGGCGCCTGGTTCGCAAATTATTTCGGCGAAGATGGGTGGCGGAGCCGAAGGCACGCCGATGTCGGGAACTTCAATGGCTGCACCACACATGGCTGGGGTTATGGCGCTGATGAAACAAACTCACCCGACGTTTTCACCGCTGCAATTGAAGTCGCTCGTCATGGCAACGGCAAAAACGATGGTCGACAAAGAGAAAAAGATGTACCCGATCGCCCGTCAAGGTGCGGGTCGCGTGCAGATCATCAAAGCGCTCGACGCACCACTGACCGCAATTCCGTCGTCAATTTCCCTAGGAGAAGTGACTGTCGAGGCACGCAAAACGATGCAGCGCTCGCTGCAGATCGCGAACATCTCGACGGCTCCTTTGAAACTTTCCGTTTCTTTGGCTGAGTCGACGAAAGGTCTAACGCTCACGAGCGCGAAGACTGTCGATCTTGCGGTCGGAGCCGCGACAGCGCTCGATCTTCGTTTCGCCATCGATCTCGGTGCCGTCAACAACGCACTGAAACCAAACGCGTCGAATGAGATTTCGGGTTTCGTTATTCTTAGCGATGCCAAAGGTGAAGTAGCACGTGTTCCGGTGATCGCAATTGCGAATAAAGTTTCGCAAGTTCGGGCGGACGCACTTTTCATTCGCTCGACTTCGATCGCTGACAGCCAAGGTGCAGCAGTCGATCTCACACTCGTGAACAAGAGCACGAATGCTGGCGACGCCTATGCATTCAACCTGATTGGTCGCGACGAGCGCAAAGAAGACGCGGGCCACGATCCGTTCCGTTCGAAGATCTGCGACCTCGCAGCCAGCGGCTACCGTGTTATCGAGAAGAACGGTGTGCCGACACTTCAGATCGCGGCAAAAGTTTTCGAGCCGATGACGACTTGGGATCTTTGCGAAATCTCGGTTCTGATCGACAGCGATGGCGATCACGAAGCCGATCAAGAACTCGCGGGTATCAAACAGGACCATCTCGAAGGACTGACGGCAAAAACATTTGCTAGCGTACTGATCGACGCCAAAGCGGCTCGCGGTATTCGCAAGGCCTACGAAACCGCTATGATGGCGCCACCGGTAGAAACTGCACCTGGGCAAGAAAAACCAAAGCCGCCGGTACTCAGTTATGTTCCTGCGATTGTCGCACTGACGCCGATGCCGACGTTCGATCACTCGACCGTCGCGATCCTAGAAGTTCCAGTTTCCGATCTGAAGCTGAAATCTTCGGGCGATCTCTCGGTCCGAATTGCGACGAGCGCGCAATCTGGATCGGTCATCGAGCCTGACGACTTCTTGTCGAAAGATACGAAGAAGTGGAAAGCGTTAAACGTATTGCTTGGCGGACAAGGTTACACAGATCTTCCAGAGAAGATCACACTGACGGCAGGAGATACGAAAACGGTTTCATTCACCAAAGGTGCAGGCGGCGAATCACTTTTGCTCTTGTATCCAGGTGGAAGACCGGTTGTCGGCGGATCCATCCGCGACTCGCAGTCAGAAATCGTCAGACCAAAATTCCAGCCCTAGAATAAACAATACGGACTCCCGAATTCTCGGAGTCCGTTTTCCGCATTACGAAAATCTAAAGCTGTTCACGCGTGTCCCGACGTCTTCCGATTTTTCGCGACCTCCGGATCGGGTAGCTCGCGTACCCGCGAGTCGAGGGCATGGATGGCCCGAGCCGATTCGGCGAGGGCAGGATGACCGTGTCGCGAAAAATCGGAAGGCGTCGCGGCACAACCGCGTCGATCAACTTTTAGATATCGAGATCACGCGGCGGATTTAATTCGACGCCGCGTGGGATCTCGCGAACTAAGTGTTTTTCCGGGTTCAGAGCCTGCACCAAATGTTGAATCGCAATGTCTGCGTTCATATTCACACCGCACGTAAAAATATCGAAAGCCGCGAATCCGCTCTCTGGCCACGTATGTACCGACGCATGCGATTCGGCGATCACGACAACGCCCGTGACTCCTTGCGGGCTAAATTTGTGAAAGACATCTGTGATCACTGTTGCTCCGGCGCGAACAAGCGCCTCAAGGAGCACTCGCTGCAATAGCGGAAGATCATCCAGGACATCGTGCGAACATCCGTAGACATCGAGAATGTAGTGCGACCCTACACCCGACTTCTTCACGATTTCGCCTTTTTCAAAATTCGATCGATCAATCGCGCCACCAATTCGCAGACCGGAATATTTCCGGCCACGTAAATATCAAATAACCAAGGATGTTCGAGGTACGCCGAAGCGAAGCCCGAACCCAGACCCAAAAACAGCAGATGCAAAAGATAACAGCGCCCAAAATGCCGAGACCACTCGAGACTCGAAATCCATCGAGCCCAGCGCTTTTGCGCTAGCCATTCGTTCACGCCTGCAACTAACGAGATCCTCATCAGTAACAGCACCCAAATAAAATGTCCCCAAAAAATGAGCGGCGACTGACGGAACACGAAGCAACCAAAGCCAGGACCCCACGGTGTTACAAGGAAAGCACCGACAAACGGAATGGAAGCGGCAAGAACTGTCACGGTGATGAGGATTTCTCCGCGTCCGACTTTTCGCTGCAAGCGTTCGCGCAGCGGCGTGTTCAAAACCCACTCGCGGCCCACGGCATAAAACATCCACATCAAACCTGACCACGGAAGCACCGGCCATCCGCCACCGCCCTTGATTCTGCAATCACCCACGAGCGCCTGGATCCACAGACGATTCTCCGAAACCGAAACTGGCCACAGATCCCAGACTGGAATCAAGAGAAGCAGAAAACCGACGACGCCGAGTGTCCGAATCGCCATCGGCGATTTCCGAACAGCAAATATCGCCGCGAGCGTTACCAACAAGTAAGAATAAATATCCCACTCGAACACAAAGGCTTGGCGATCTTCACCCGCAAGCCACGCGAGCACCGCAATTCCCCCAGTAAGAAGCGCAAAGAGGCGATACCAAACACGTGCTGCGGGTTCGCGAATGGCGTAGAGGAAACTCGAAAGCGCTGCGACCGTGAAACCGCTGAAACCAATCATCGGAGCAATTACATAGAGCAGCGGAAAAAAAAATCCGTCTTTGACGGGCGGAATATCGGTATAAAAAACGGTCTCGTTGGAATGAAAAGAGAGAATGGCAACCATGCTGACGATTCGCAGAATGTCGAAGCCGAGTATGCGTTTCGCGGCGCGATCAATGGTCACGGAAAATAAAGCGTCTGCTGTTCGGCGCTTCTCCATAGCAGAGAGTGAGGCATTAAAGCGAATTCCGTACCGTAACTTTGGGCCACCGTACGCAAGGGTTCGACAAGAAACGAAAGATTGAATGAGTTGAGGCGGTAATGCCACTCTCGCAGTCCCGAGACCCGTCTCACCTGCATCATTGCAACGGCCGACGATCCGAAGTGTGTCGCTTGAACTGCCGCCTTCGGCACTTCGCGATAGGCGACAATCAACTTTCGATCGACGACACGTCCGCCTTTGTAGGTGGTGCACGAGATCTTCGGTTTGCGCAGTAACGCATCATCGTCTTTTTCTAGCAGCGATTTTAAATCAGTATCGGTGATGTCCGATGTACTTCGATGTCGACGGTATAACTTCCACTCGTCGGCTCCAAGATCCCAGCCAAATCCATAGACATCTTGGGGCAAAGAAATGCCACCGCGCTCGCGCGCAACCTTCCTCGCTTCTTCCTTTAGAGCCGAAGTCCACGTTTGCGGCGCAATGGCGTATCGCAAGTGCGAAGTTTTTCCCGGACCCGACTTGTGGCTGAAAAGAACTCGGTCGAACGCCTGATTGTCTCCAAGCGGTTCATCCCAACGAGTAAGACTTAAAAGCGCAGAAGCACAGAATCTTTTTTCCGACGCGCTTAATCCCTTTTGTATGGAACCGAATTTTCCAGAATGCCAATTGTCGAGCCGAGAAACAAAGCCTTGAATGTAGCTTGGATTTCCCGGTCCGAGAATTTGCGAGAGTGGGTACGCGCCCGAACGTACAGGTAGCGCAAACGCCGCTAGTCCTAACAGGAATTTTCTGCGGTTGATTTCTTGGCTCACCGAAACCTCCGCGGACGAAACACCGAATTGACGTATTCAGATGACGTCGCACCGTCGCCAACGACATGTGCAATATCGTTCATATTCACGTATCCCCGATTGCTGATCCAAGCCGGTAGAAGAGAATGATCGAACTTAACCGCTCTTCCCTTCACTTCGACGAATACGAATGGATCCGTCGGCCCAAAGGGAAAACGTGTCTCGAAACCTGCGGCCGCCAAAGTGCTGAGCATCACATCGTGTGGCTGAGGTCGCACGACCTCGACGGCGTCCAACATTTTCCAGATAGGAGCGTCCATCACAGCGAACCCGCCATCGACAAGTCGCCCACGGACAGACTGGTAAAATTCAACACTGAAAAGTTTCAGAAGATCGTAGTTAACCGGATATGGAAAATCGATATATATCGCATCGAACTTTTCATCTGTTGTACGAGTAAAACGAAAGCCATCGTCGATTTTAACTTGCACGCGCGGATCCGAAAGAGCACCGCGATTCAAACCCGTAATTCTTGCGTCTTTGTTTGAAAGCCGAATCATCTCTGCATCGAGTTCGACGAGCGTGATTTTTTTAATTTGCGGATAACGAAGAAGTTCTCCGGCGAGAAGTCCGTCACCGCCGCCAAGGATCA
>JAYSYF010000101.1:0-5800 GCA_043716655.1 Bdellovibrionales bacterium
AAACCCTGCAAAATGAACTCGGCCATTGAAAAGCCGCGATACAAGGTCGGATCTTCCGCAGCAGCTCTCGTTGAGTTCTGAACAACCTCAAGTGGAAGATCTAGCTCAACGGCAACCTTACGTTCGAACTCTGCGGGTAATTGCCTTAAACCACGAACTCGAATCGACAGAGCGCCGCTGTAATCACGAACAACATTCCTCAGATGCAGTGATTCAGCCCTAATCTTTGGGCTTTTCTCTAGCAATGCCGAGATATGTTCGAGCATTCGTTGTTCAGATTTACGAAGTGATGTTCGGGTGATTTCGTATTTTCGCGCAACTGACCAGTACTCTTCAAACGGCACCGTACTGAAAAGCAGCGGACATGCTCCAGGTTGCAGCGGCATCTTCTTCGGTTCATCTGCCGCATGAGCTGCAATCGACACCCATAGAAATAGAAAGAGAAAAACAAACTTCACGCCGCCTCCTCTGCTGTGCGCTCGTGTGACGCGCAGAGGGTGCAATCTCAGGGCCGCCGCTTTGCTCTCGCGCATGCTGCAGGAATTCTGAATCAGAAAGTCACACTCTTTTGTGAACATGCTCCTTCCGTAAATTCGGATGCAAATCCGAAGCTTCACGAGCTAAGCGTTTACGCACGAAGCCTGGGAGCCGAGATAATTATTTGTTCGAGTCTTGCGGATGCCGAAGCAAAAGCGAAATTGCATGTGGAGGGAAAAATCAGGTCTTACTTGCTGCCACTCGGATTCAACCACCCGATATTCTTGAGGCACCACGCAACTGCGCTCGAGACTCAGTTTAGCGTTCTGTGCAAATTATTGGATTTCATGCCGAAGACTATTTGGCTGCCGGTCGGCAGTGGAACTTTGACTCGCGTCTTCCGAAAAGTCCTACCGCTGAAGGCAAAACTAAAGTGTGTCGACGTTCGAGTACTAAAGCCCACCGATTCTCGAATTCAAGATATCACTTCGCTCGAAAATACGGTTCTGCATCGAGCCGCAATGCCGTTCCACCAGAAGGGCGACGACGTGCCTCCGGTCCCTTCAAATCTTTTTTATGATGCGAAACTTTGGAGCTTCATCAATCTGCACGCCCGAACGAACGACGTTTGGTGGAATATCGCTCGCTGAGTCTTAGGCCTCCGTAGATTCGGGAGTCTCGGGCAGTGCGAGACGAGTCGTCAAACCCTTCAAGAAGTAGCGCAACGCTTGGTCGCCGCACTCGCGGTAATTCGGATGATCTTTTTTTCGTAAGATCGCTGAAAGTTCGGCCTTACCGAATTTGAAGCTCCCTGTCGATTGGATCAGCTCGATCATATCCTCTTCGCGAAGTTGAAAAGCGACTCGCAATTTTTTGAGGACCAAATTGTTCGACACGGGAACTTCGATTGGCGGGCGCGGGCGATTCTCGTCTTTTCCGCGTTTGCGGAAGATGAGTCCATCGAGGAAGTAAGCGACGACCTCATCGGGACAAACGACGAACTCGGGATCTTCGTCTCCACGCAGAAAATCGTGAATCTCATTTTTAGTTACGAGATAGCCGCCGAGGTTGCAAATCTCGACAACCTTCGCGCTATTGAATTTTAGCATGTAGCGCATGCTTCGCAAAACGTCGTTTGTTGTCACGCTCTCTATTAAGTACGGTTTTAGCGCCTTGCCAACATACGTTTTGAGCTAATTGCTGGGCGCTACTGAATCAGCTTATAGAAATCGAAGTTGAGGACGTAGCCGGTTTCGACTTCAGACTTCCCAACGATTTCGACCACTTTTTTAAGAGTCTCGAGTATTGCTTCCTTAACGGCGAAAGCACCTTCATGCGAGATGCTAAGGCTCGCAGAATAGTGAAGATCGTCCTTGTCCAGAAACTGAAGATTGGAAATCGCGTGTAGTCGCCAATTCGTGTGATGCTTCAATACCATTTCAGAGTCATTCCCGAGGTGTACATGCTTCGGCCCCGGTACGAGGTCATCCTTCTCGCTTTTCAAAACTCCGATCTTCAAAAGAAACTCGACGATTTCCGCGACTTTCTTCTTTGGCAGATTAAGGGCCTCTGACAACGCCGGAACATTTCCATATTGCGGGAGCGAGCAAAGGACATGCGTTGCTCCGTATGCCGCGCTCGAATAAAATCTTTCGCGGTCCTTTTGCGAGATAACGTTTTCAACATTCAATCGTTGGCTGATGTTGAGACGCGCATCGCGCATTCCTTGGATCTTATTTTCGAATCGCTTCTTCAACTTGGGCGAACCAGCGCGATCTTTTAAAACAAGCGAGATGAAGTATTCCCCCTCATCCTCGGTGTGACCAAAGAATGTATTGATGGCCTCGGCTTGCTCCAAAGAAAACTCGGACTTTTTCTTTAGAACCTGCGAAACGTGCGTGGTGTGCACGTCGATTGCCGCAGCTAATTCCTTACGAGCACCCGAGCGACTGCCCTCGGGACCGAGCCGAAACATCAAATAATCGCGATAATTCTGAAATTCCCATATCTTCATTACTCAATGATAAAAGCATCTTGTGAATCTCATTAATAAAAACTCTCGTTAGCGTTAGGTATTTCATTTAATTGATCTATCGCCGTTAACGCAATGCGTTTAGATTGTGTTCCAGAAGAGCGGTGAAGGCCGCCAAGTACCCCCCCCCAAAAAAAACAAAGGAAGAGAAAATGAAAACGTTTATGACCGCTGCCCTAATGTCCGCTTCGCTCCTTAGCCTTGTCGCTTGCGCCAACGACCCCTCTAGCTCGAACAGCGGAGGCGGCACGTTGCAGACGCGTTCGGTGAAGGACGCTCCAACCCCATATCCTGTCGCTGATGCGGAACGCTCGAAAGCGATGGATGAATTGATCATCATGCGCCGAAAGATGGTGGCGCTTGAAGGGAACATTATTGCTCCCGCGAAAGAAGATCTCGATATCTATGCGGATCTACTTTTAAACGCGAACGCAGGTCTCGCACGATTGTTTCCTCGCAACTCTTCGAACGAAAGAAAGCCATTGCTCGTTAGTGGCGGCGGTTCGTATTACCAGTTCAAGAATCGCACGAATGAGTATGGCCACGGAAATGATGTCGAATACTCGACGACGAATTCACCTCAGTTTTCAGTCGGATTTGCAGGAGTCGATTTCGGCTTGCTGGCTCAACTCGGCACTACGGATATTCGTCAAATCGACGAGAAGAATCCAGCTGTCGCGTTCTTGATTTCTTACGCTTCATCGAGCGGTCAACCCGAGCCCGTTTGGCGCGCTAAGCAAAGAACCGCAAGTGACGGAGTCACTAGCAACGGCGTAGTTTTCAAGAATCGCACTGAGGCTATCGTTGGAATGTCGTACGCCGTACGCTCGGTCAACGAAGGTGACTATGACACCGTATCGGTATTCCAAGTTGTTCGTCGAGATCCTACCGATGGAAGTTTGATCATCGCTTGGAAGCTCCTTAAAGAACTCGAAAAACCTGTGATGAAACGTAACTAGAAATAGACGGGTGGCGCGATCTTTCGCGCCGCTTTTTGCATTAAGAGGCATCATATGACGTCGAAACTGTTTAATTACATATGCATCGTGCTCATAGCGATTACGTTTGTCGCCTGCGGTAAGACAGTGACGAATAACGTCCCTGGTCCCGCGACTTCGACATCTCAGGCTCCGACGGCGCAGGCTGCTTCCGGTGGTGTTATAAACGGTGGCGGAGGCAAAGGTGTCCGTTGCATAAAGGACGGCAAGACAACAGTCGAAGTTTTGGATCTATACGAAGCGAAGTCTCTCTACAATTTGTCATTGATTGATTTTGGTTCGGCGGAAGAACCGGCGAAAGATAAGTTGGCAACGCTCTTAGCGCGCCACTTTTGGAACCCCTACACCATCGAAATGGATAAGTTCGCTGCGGCACTTAAGAAAAAATATATACAAGAGTTTCTAGATCACATTCGTTTCATCGATTCGGGAAAAAAACTTCGTCTTACGAATGATTCGTACGAGCCAACTCTTGAGAGTGGATGCGAAACAGTTCAAATCGCCACTTATTATGACGAAAGCGTTTTGTTAGTCGACAAAGAGCTTTGGGCGCAAATGGACTGGACTAATAAAATGGGCTTACTCGCTCACGAGGCTCTCTATTTCTTTGTTCGACAGGATGGATCAACGAATTCAATGGGCACTCGCAAACTCGTCGGACTCATGTTTTCAACGAAGCCACCACGCCCGCGTGCCGATGGCGTACCGGTAAACAAGAAAGCTTTCCTCGACTGTCGAATCTCGGCAGGCGGATTTTCTAAGGGAAATTTCTTCTTGTATCGCGTCGACCTACCAGCGACTGCCGAAATTCCATACCCACGCAAAGGCTTGGAAGCTGTGTTCGCTGGCTTAGAAAATAGCGGTTCTCTCTTCAGGACATCATCATTTATTAACGAGCTCTCGTTCGTTCAACTTCAAATGCCCAAATATACCGGGTCGTATGAGTCCGAACTCGTGAAGGATACTTATCCGACACGCGATCGAATCAGCCTGAGTTTCAAGGGCATTGCCGATCGACACATAAAAGCTGATCTCCGCGTCTTACGCGGTGCCGGGGTATCCGTTGCAGACCCACTCGACGTCAGCTGCGAAATTCCGGAAAGTTTCGAGGAGCTCGAGCCACAAAAAACTGAGCCCGGTGAATTCATGAACATGGAGGGTTCCGGCTCGGTTGATATCTTAAAGGTCAAAGCGAATGGATCACTGACGCTCGAGCAGACTCGACAGATCGGTGCGATAGGCGCGACTGTTCCTTATCCTACCGTGTGCCGATACAAACAGCTTGGAATGATTACTGACCAAGACGAAAACTACTACCAGTATCGCGTCGTTTCTACGGAGCTTGGTAGTCAAGAGGGTCTATCGGACACTCTTCACTGCGAAACCTTCATCAATGAGACAAATCGCAAAGCGTCCGAAAGGTCACTGCGATACACGATTTCCAAAAAGCAATTCACAAAAACGAACTAGGTTCACCGCGATGGTTCCACGCCACTCGAAGATAATGCGTCAGTATCCGCTCTGATCTCGCTCGGATAACTATTCAGCTTCGCTCATCTTCTTCAGAACCGTAGCGATTGTTTCCGAATCGATCTTTGCAGTTTTCATGAGGGACTTCGCCGTTGCGAAATCATCGGCGTCGATCGCATCGAAAAAAGCATCGACCTGACCAATCTCAGCGAGCTTCTCTAAAACCAGCGTCCCTTCAAACTCGTTTTCGTCCATATAACGACCATTGTACTGCTGGCGCCTACGAACGCAATTCGTACGAACGTGTCGAGACCAGGACGTTTGCTCCTATCGCAATTGATAGGAGCAAACGTTTCTTTAGAACGCGTCGGTCGTCCAGAATATTTCTTGGCTGATCGCTCGGCCACCATCCGCAGACACTGACGCTGCTTGCATTCTATAGAGTGTCTTGGGGTTCAGATTGCGAATCACATAGTAGTGCATCGATTGCAGCGTCGTATCGAGCGGAGCCATTATCGTTTCGCCAGTCACCGTGTTAGTGACGCTGACTTGCGACGTTGCGGCTGCGCTCGTCACCCAGCTCAACGCGATCGTCGAGTTCGTCTGCTCTTCAACCTTCAAGTTTGAAATCACAAGCGGCGCTGGAGTTGGTACTGGCGTTGGCGCTGGAGTTGGTGCCGGTGTTGGTACTGGCGTTGGTACCGGAGTAGGCACCGGGGTTGGTGCAGGTGTTGGTACCGGAGTTGGCGCAGGTGTTGGCACCGGAGTCGGCATAGGCGTTGGTTCAGGCGCAGGTGTTGGTACCGGTGTTGGCATTGGTGTT
>JAYSYF010000102.1:0-1831 GCA_043716655.1 Bdellovibrionales bacterium
GAAACGCGAGGCTGCAAAGTTCGACACAGATAATCAGCGCCTTGTGCGTGGGGAACGCTTTCAAATATTCGTACGCCCGCGCGAGCCCGGCGGCTCCTGCGGCGCACCCAAGTCCCCAAATTGGAATCCGCTTGATGTGCGGGTTGAGACTGATGATGTTAAAAAGACGCGCGTCGATACTTGGGGTTGAAAGTCCCGTCGTCGACAGAAAGAATACCACGTCAAATTCCTCGGTCTGCATGCGCGCCATCGCTGCGGCGTCGATGGTCGCTCGCTTCGAGAGATCGCACGCGGTTTCGATATAGTGATCGTTAACCTCAGAGAACGAATGTGTTTGTTGCAGCCATTCGATGTCTACGGCGAGATGGCGCTTCTCTACCAGCGCGTTCTCGAATACCGGCAGGAGGCGAGTGAAGATTCGTTCGTGCCCATATAGCGACTTCGCAAAATCAATCGCGCTGCTTTGTGGAAGAACATGAGGAGGATTTGCGGTCGAAACAGCGATGACTTTTGGCATAGGATCGAACCTCGCTGCAAGACTCATACATCAGTTGCCCACCAAGCCAAAGCCGGCTAATTGAATTCAAACGAATTTTGATGCGGGAGTATGCATGGCCACCACTTTGACGGCGGAAAATCAGATTTTTGAACCGGTTGCTTGGGAATCTGTCCCTTGCCCTTTCTGCGGTTCGAAAAAAGCGTCGCTGTACGAAAATTTTGGCCACAAACTGAAGTTCTCGTACATTCGTTGTGAAGACTGCACTCTCGTTTACCAGAGCCCACGTCCGCAGTACGACGACAAATTCGTGACGACGGCGTACGAAGTGTATGTGACCGAAGAAAAAAACGATTTTTTCGACGATAAGGGACTCCTGCCAGGCGGCGAACGCCTGATGATTAAATCTGCGAAGATGTTGAAGGAAATCGAAGAGTTCGTCCCACAAAAAGGTCGAATTCTCGATATCGGCAGCCACATCGGACTCTTCTGTCACACGGCGAACAAGCGCGGATGGAAAGCGACCGGCGTCGATATCAGCGGTTCAATGGTTGCCATAGCTAAAAAGCGTTTTGATGTCGATGCTCGTCAGGGCGACTGGACGCAGATGAAGTTCGAACACAAGTTCGATGCGATCTGCTGCGATCACGTTCTTGAACATATTCCGAACCCAGCCGCGTGGCTGAAGCTCATGCGCGAAACGATTACTCCAAAAGGAGTCATTTGCATTTCAGTTCCAAACGTCGACTCCATCGAAAATCGCCTCAAGCACCGACTGAAAGTCATGGGTTTGAAAAAGATGAGCGAGTGGGAAGCGTGGCGAACTCCGGATCACCTTTACGAACCCAACGAAGCTTCTTTCCTAAAAATGGTCGAGCGTGTGGGCTTGAAGGTTCTTGGCGTCGAAACGTATTCACACAAGCCAAATGACGTGACCGGAGTTTTACCGAGCCTCTATCACAATCGCCTCAAACTCGGTTCGAAGCTGCGCTTCTTCTTGGCGGCCGAGTAACGGGGTGGAGAAGAGCGACCCGTCGATATCGCAGGCGCAACACCTTCGCGAATTCGGAAAAGCACTTCGCTCTCGCTGGGGTTTTTTCTATTTTACGCTCGTTAGCTTCGCGACGTTTTTCAAACTTCTAGATCCGTCGACCCGCGGGCATTATCGCGTTTTCACTGGCGCCGCGCGCGCCCTTTGGAACGAAAAGCCAGCTTACTTCACTGACTTCGGCTGGCAAAACGGACTCGAGTGGTTTTATTCGCCCGCATGCGGACTGACTTTTTATTTACCATTTTCATTTTTGCCAGAAACGGTCGGCGTTATTCTCAACGTCG
>JAYSYF010000103.1:0-5787 GCA_043716655.1 Bdellovibrionales bacterium
GCCATTCACGCCTACGTTCGGATCAATGATCGTCCAATGAAAACCTGAAACGCGCGCAAGAGCTGCAGGATTATAAAAGAGCGCATCGCCTTCAGTCGCGACGGCCGTAAACGCATTTCCCATCCCGAGGGCGCGGGTCGAATTCCACGTTTCAGAAAGTTCTGCCGCCGTTGCCGTGCTCGCAACGAACACAAACAAAGCCGTCATTGAAAGTTGAACTAACGCGCGAACGCGATTGAACCGCATATCTAAATTGTAAGGGAGACGTGATCACATACAGAGCCAAACGTTTGACAGGCTAGCCGAAGGAACCTCGACTTAGGTGTGTTCTCACACCCTAAAACCTGAGGGCAAACTTCCCGATCCAACGACGATCTTCTTTGCGCGCTGTCGGCGGTCCCATTTCTTCTCCATAGGATGCGAGCTGCAATTGAAAACTTTGGGTGGCGAATTCAAGACCGCCTGTCCAATAGCCTTGGTTCGCGCCAGCGCGAATAAATGCAAAGTCCGCAAGGTTAAATTCGACGCCCAGGTGCGACCGCTTGATAAGGTCTTCCTGCGCCTCGATGATCGGCGTCGTGATTCCGTGATAGTCGAGAGCAACAGTCATTCGAACCCGATTCCCTAAAATCGGCTGCGCGCTGAGGCCCACATCGATCGTTTGCTCTGTATCGCCGGGGCGCAAAGCCGTCGCGTTGAACATTCCCTCGCGCAAGTTGTACGAAGTGTTTCCGGCATCGCGCAGTGAAACCCCAAGTGCGGGAAGCCCGGCGACAGGAACGGTAATGATCATGCCTGCGTCGCCCGCGAGTCCCAAACCTTCCGATGTGAGATTCTTTAATTCGAGGCCTGTTGAATTGGCGGCGATGTCTCGATGAACTTCCGCGCGATTCACAAGTCGGCCCGCAATACCAATCTTCATCACACCGCTGAAAAATCGGAAGTTGTAGGCAAGTGCAACGGCGTAGTCATTTACATAGTCAAAACGGTACGTCGTGCCTGTCGCGTCGACCTTCGCATTGTACTGATACTTTGCGAGAACGCCGATTCCAAAATTGGGCGCGACGAATGATGGGAAGAACTGAAGCTTCGCGTGCCAGTGTTTGTCTCTTGCGAGATTCAGCTTATTCAACAACCCCTGCACGGCCATCGCATCTGAAAAGTTCGAGATGTTAACGATGTCCGTATCGTTGAACGATCCGTGAAGTTCGGGATCAAAAAATGTAAAGGTATAGTCGCGAAGCTTTCCTAAGCCCGCCGGATTGGTGATCATTGCCGTTTCGTCATTCACGACGTTAACGTAGGCTCCGCCCATTCCCAGCGCGCGCACACCTGTGTAAAACTCGTCGATTTCGCCATTGAACGTCGCTGCCGACGCTTCGATCGCGCCAAAGGCGGCAATTGCAACAATGGCAATAAGCCGGCTCGCTTTTTTAAACATGTTTTGGACCGAATCCATCCGTTCCCCCACGCCTTCTTTTCGGCCTCTATGTGTTTCGCATTGAGACATTCGCGCTTTACTGGCCCTTTGTCGGTCCAGAACTTCGTCATTCTCGAAGCACATTCCCCTCGTCCGTAAGTCACGATAATATAGAACCCATGACTAAATCGATGACCGGCCTCACGTTGAAAATGTTGGTGCTCGCACCTGCTCTCTTAATTCTCACTTCTTGCGAGACTCCCGAGGACAGACAATTAGGAAGCGCGCAGAACTGCATCGATGCGGCAAGAACCAGCGACGATGCCGACCGCTGCTATGCGATCGTTAATGGCCTCGAGACAGAAAAAGCATATTTGATTCGATGCTCGGCAAGTTACATAGCGCAAGGTTTTACCGGCGCCCGTTTCGCGGCTGCGTTTCAACGTCTGAAAGACAACCCGTCTTCGGGACAAGATCCGATGGCCACGGTCATGGCGTATTTAATTTTCTCAAAAACTTCGGTTTTGCACACTGTCGATAACACCCTTTCAAACTGCACGAAATCTGGCGTTCGTTCGATGGTTCGTTTGGCGACGATGTCGAAGCTCGCGACATTTATCGCGACGGTAGGCGGTGGCGCCGCGGCCACGCTTGATCCTTTAAATCCAGCGTTCGATCCGGCCGCAATCTCAACCGCGATTACAAATCTTGCGGGTGCCGGAACTCCGGCCGATCAAGCCAACGTAGGCGTCATTGCCGTTCAAGCAAGCGATGCATATTGCAACGCCGGCTCGTCGTTTGAAACCAACGAGATCTGCATCAATCTAAAAACTGCGATTGCGACAGGCGGAACGCCTCAGGCTATCGGCCAAGCATTGCTAGCTCAGCTACAGCAAGTTCGCTGAACCAACTTGGTTAAGCGATTGCAATAATGCTCCCGACGTACGCCACAACGGCGACGTGAAGGAGTCTCGAATCTGAACCGCACTCTACACTGCCGCCGTGTCATATTGCCTCGAGTTTTGGCACTCACTCTGCTTGTACTGTCGCTGATGATAACTCGCGCTGCTGTCACAGCGACGGTACATGATGAGTACATTATTGTTGAGTTCAACACTGCGGCCAGGCCGCCGGAGGTAGACCTTCCGGCAGAGTCAGACCCAAAACTGCTTCGAAAGGTTATCGAAGACGACCAGAAGCAGGCTGAAAAGGAACAAAACTACGTTCAGGCAAAAGTGCAAGAATGGAAATCTCGGTTCTCGCTTGAGCCTAGTGGAATCGAACGCCTTCACACGGCAGGCACTTCGCCGTTTGTTATCGAGGCTAGCCACAACACTGTCATCAGCCTGATCGCCGATGCGACATGGGATCGAAACATCAACGTCATGAAAGCTTCTGAGCTTTTCGATTTTGACGGCGACAAATTAAATTCGATTTTTAAGACAAGCGATAACCGGTTGCTGGGTGAATTTGTTGGGTCACATTTCAAACATGAAATAATGTTTTCTGTTTGGCGAGCGATGAATGCGCCACGCGCGTTTTCCGATCAATCCGACGTGTATCAGAACTTCGCCAAAAACGTTTCTAGTTTGGCTCTCGCTAAGCTAGACCGCCTTCAAAAATTCTTAAGAGTTAGAAAATCGAGCTATAGAGCGGATCTCGCTCGAATAGACGGGCTCGCAGCGGAAATTTTGACGGGCTTCATCCGAGTCGAAACTCTTCCAGAGTCGGCGTTGTTTCCAACGCGGTCTTCGTTTTTCGAAGCGCTAAAGTTTTTCGACGATTTGGGACATAGAATTCTGTTAACGAATGAGTTAGGAACCGACCGTATTGCCGACCGGTGGATTGCCTTTCATAGCAGAGCTCTAATGTATCCTCGGATTGTTCCCAACCGACTACCGAGTCACGGTAGGGTTTTGAGTTTGCTCGGACATCGCAGCGCTTCCGTCCGGCACAAGTTCAAACATGAATTAATCAAATTAGTTCTGGATTACGAGGACCAGCGTGAGGTGTTCGTTCGAGGTGTCCCCGAAGATCGATTCCTTCGCATGGCACTTTCAGTAGCTCTAGAACGGGAAACGGCAGAACGATTTCAGGCGAAAACGTCGGGCTCACCTCAACTTGACGGCCGCCAACAGCTCGAGCGTCGCTTTCAGATTGCTCAAGATCTGCTTCGGCCGGCGCACCCAGATGTGAACGTATTTTTCGGAAACAAGAAACGTATGCCGCCCAACTTGCTCGTCGATATTATCGACGAAATGGTTCACCTTGATTTCAAAGGCACTGAATTTGATACTAACTTTTCGGTTTATCACTATCGCCTAGCGGCGCTACAAATCTTGAATTCGATTATAGCGAATTCAAGAAACGCCGAGTTTCGACGTTACGTGAACAGGCGCACAATGGAGTGGTTTTACCGACTGCGTAGCACCGAACAATCTCGCGGCCTCGAGCCCAACATGGCCATCATCGAATACAATATGAAGACCGGTGAAACTCGAAGAACGTGTGAAGGCCTATTCAGATCCACAGATTAAGACGGCGGATTAAAAATCGAGAGACATTTTTCCCATATAGATACGAGCGGCTTTTGGCTCGTTGCTCGTGCCGACTTCTTGCGCGTAGGTAACAAGATCGAGTCGGAATGCGGCGAAATCTCCGTTGAAACCTGCAGTAAAATAGCCCTGGTTGACGCCAACGCGCCAGCCACCCTGAAACCAAGATTTAACCTTCCATAGAAACTCGGCACCGAGATGCGCGCCTTTACCGACCGTGAAATTTTCGTGGCCGATGTCCCGGAGGTCGGCGGCCAAACGGGTTTTCCAGATCCACCAGTCAGGAAGTTCAAACATCGAACCAAGATCGAGTCGGCGCTGAAGATGATCGGGTTCTTTCGAATTCTTGTCGATCAAATGCATGTTCGTTTTAAAACCGTAGTCTGCAATATTTCGCGCGGTGATCGCGAACGTCGGTTTCATGTAGCTCAAAAACTTGAAGAAACCTTTCGTCGGTACGTCTGGGGTATGCATGACTCCCAAATCAAGATCGAAGGTCAGACCTTCCATCGCGTCTTCGACTTTCATTATGTTCGAATCGAACGCCAACTCGACCGCGTTGATCGACTTATTTAAGTACCCTCGATAAACGGTTTTTGCAGTTGCTCCGACCGCGAGCTTGCCCCCGTTCAATGCGATTTTCCAACCGCGGCCATAGGCGAGTGTCGTATCTTGACGAGCCACCAACTGAAGCTGCGGACCGACCGATTGAGCCACTCGAATTTCCATTGCGAGATCCATCGGAATGAATGCGAAAGCCCAATTGGGGCGCGCCCAGTGAACATTGAGCAGACCGAGTCTTGCTGAATAGTGATTGCCGTAATTTTTTTCCAAGAGTGCCGTCATCGCGGAAACGTCGTTCGAGCTTGAAACGGTCCCAACTTCACCGACGAATCCCGAAAGTTTCGAGTCTACGCCTGCGTGCAATAATTCGAGGTTCATCACCGGTTCTTCGATAAACGCGAGTGCTGCCGGATTATAAAAAATCGCGCTGTAGTCATCGACCGCCGCGGTGAAGGCGTTCCCCATTCCGAGGGCTCTGACGCTAACGCCTTGTTGATGAATGGTAAAGTCCTTTACGTCGCCGGTTGCGCCTTCAGAAACTGAGCCGATGAAAATCGTGGACGACAATAAACCGAGCAGAAGCTTTTTCGACATCTGAAGATCTTAAACGTGGAAACGCAAAAGCTCATCCTTAACCGAACGGAACCGACTTTCGTCGTAAGGTGAATTCTTCTGGTCGATGCGTCTTACGCGACGCTACAATCTTTGAAGTGACGAAAAGTTTGAAGCGTTTCAATTTATTATTGTTAGGCATTTTTCTAGGCGCTAGTTTATGCGTCCCCTTCGGTGCTAGCGACGCTTGGGCCGCAAAGACGCCCACAGCTCCTGATTTATCCGATGCGAAGCATCCAGATGTACCACCGACAGCTGAAGAACTCGAACGCGCTAAAATCGTCAATATAACTCCGGCACCTCCCATCGAGCGGCAGCTTTTGGAACCAGATGCTTATTATTATAAGTTTCGTAACTCGCTATCGCTGCGAGTGGGAGCCGAATGGACTCTCAGTGACTTACAAAATCCAGGTCTAGGCTTTGGAGTTTTGTATGCCTTCCCGCTGAACGGTCTTCGTGGAGTCGAGGCCGGCGCGGACGTCAGCGCCGATGGAAACGGAACTTTACATTTCGCTCGGCGAAACGTGATCGGAAACGAACGTTTCCGATGGTTTTACAAGTACGGCGCGGGCGTACGAATCGTCGGAAGCGATCAGCTTGTGACTTTTCTAAGATTAAGAAACTGGCAAGCCCGCC
>JAYSYF010000104.1:0-5758 GCA_043716655.1 Bdellovibrionales bacterium
GGCCTATGACATCGCCATGCGAGAATTGCCCGATGTCATTTTAAGTGACGTGCGGATGCCTGGCGGGGATGGCGTCGAGTTGCTTCAACGAATTCGTGCTGTCTGCAAAAAGACACCGCCATACGTATTCTTGTTAACTGGTTTTTCTGACTTAGCACCCGATCAGGCGGCAGCGCTTGGGTGTCAGGGTTTGGTGCCGAAACCATTTGTGCTAAAAAATCTTCGCGAACAAGTGAGAAGCTTGCTTATTCCCGCTCTTGCTTAAGACGTGAAAAAAGCGTCGATCTCTCGATCGACGCCCATCTTCAGAACCGAGTTAGCATCCGAGCTAACGCGAATTGAATTTAGTTGTTTGAATTCTGAGTATGAGCTGCGTCTTGTGCGCGAGCTGTCTCAGTAATGCTGTTAACCATCATTGCTGTCTGAGTTGGATCCTGGTTCAACGATTGCGCCATGCAATCGACAGTCGTGCTCGAAAGTGAACCCGATTTTCCCATTGCCTTCAGTTCCTGAACGTTCAAGCAGATTGACTGAAGTGCCGCTACTGCCGATGCGTCGTCCTGAGCTGATTGTGCCGTAGTAAGCGCGCCAACGAATTTCTCTGCAGAAGCGTTGGTCAGCTTGTAAGTTTCAGCAACTTCGCCAACGTTGAGCTGTGAGCCACCGACGAGGCTCATGTTGTAACGACGGCCACAACGTTCGTGTTCAGTCGTTCGGCACTCTTGACCGACAACGCGTCCATAATAATCACGAACTGGCCAGCAGCGTGTTTTTTCAACTTCAACGCAATGTTGGCGTGGTGGCGGAGAATAAGTTGGGCGATGAGCGTCGACGATGATCGCGCCGATAACTCCGCCAGCAACTCCTGCTGCGATTTCGCGGTCTGAACATCCGCCGGCTTGAACCGAGCCCGCAAACGCAAAAGCCAAAAGAAGAGCTACTTTCAAATTTGGAACAAAACGCATACGTGCCTCCGAATAAAAGTTGAAAACAAAAGTCGAACGGGTCCCTTAGGAGCAAATTGCGGGCGCGGCGTGCAGGAGGGTTATCAGGCGCGTGCTCGAATGCATCGCTTTTAAACAGATGTTTATTCATTGTCAGGTGCCCAAATCCGTCACCTCGGAGCCGACCCGTGCGCGCCAAACGGCTTGATCGATGTCGCTCTCTGTTGCTTTGGCGGTACTAGCATGGGATTTTTGACCTATGCAGAACCTCGCGGCCAAACGAAGAATCATGTATGCAGCGGTGTTTATTTCGATCTGTATATTGGTCGGAGTCGGCTGCGCCAGTCTTCTCGAATCCGTGGTGAAGCAGCCGAAAGTGAGCTTCGCTTCGATTCAAGTTCGAGATGCAAAGCCCGAAGGTGCGACGGCCGTGATATCGCTGAACGTTGAAAATCCAAACAGCGTTTCTCTGACAGTGGATCGTTTGCGATATGCCCTTGAACTTGGCGGGCGACAAGTGGCCGCTGCGGAAATTGAGAAGGTCGCGACAATCGGAGCGAATGCAACTTCGAAGTTAGAAATTCCAGTTCCGTTTCGTTACGACCAGGTTTTCGCATCTGTCCTCGATCTTATTTCAAAAGGCACGGCAGCTTACAAAGTGACGGGTGCTGCAAAAGTTGGAATCTTCAATTTACCGTTCGATCACACCGGCGACCTAAAGCTTCGAGAATGAAAAAAGAATTTTACCTTTTCCGTCATGGCGAGACGGATTGGAATCTTATTGGTCGAATGCAGGGCAGTGCCGATATTCCTTTGAACAAAACTGGAATTTCGCAAGCCGAAGCTTTGCGTGCCTTCTTCGATACTTTGGTTGCAAACTTTTCTGACAACGGCGATTTGCATCCGGCGCTTCCGGTGCTCGTCAGTTCACCGCTTGGAAGAGCGCGAGAAACAGCTCGCATCGCTTTGCGAATTGAAGAAGGTGTAGCGAGTGCGATTCGCACAGATCCGAGATTTGCTGAGACACATCTTGGTCTTGCCGAAGGAATGACGCTCGAACAACTCGTTGAAAACTTCGGCAAAGACGCTTGGGCGAGTTGGATTGGACTCGGTGTCGAATCGTGGGAAGCGAAGTTTCCTGGCGGGGAAACGAAAGGCCAAGTCCGAGATCGCGCTCTCGAAGCGCTGAATGAAATGGCGCGCGAAGATTTTAAAATTCGCCTCGTTGCGACTCACGGTGGACTCCTGAGACGGATACTTCATCACTATTACCCAAATGAAACGATGCCGATCGATGTTGTGAACGGCTCGGTCTTCAAATTTGTCTATGATGGGGCTCAGTGGACCGTCGACAAGAAGCCAGTGTTTGAACCTTAGAGAACCGGTTCGACGCGAACGATGCCCGATTTGTCTAACACGATCCGATGAGTCGCGATGTGAACACTGTCGGGTTTAATAATGTGCGGTTTGAATCCGAGGATGGCTCGGAATGCCTGAGTCCACGTTCGAAGCCGGGAAGGTTTGGCCAACGGACCTTTTAATAGCGAGGTTCGTGTCACCATGTGGAAGTGATAAACGCGATGTGAACGCGAGAGCGTCAGTCGGCCGTCGGCTTCGAGATCGGTGAGATCCTTGAATGGATCGTCCATAAATTTTAAGTGACGATCGAGGTTCAACCGAACGTTTTCGTGTAGCGAGCGAGAGTTGCCAGGCCCAGCAAAGTTTGGACGCAAGAAAAACACACGGCGAGTACTTAAGACATCTTCTGGCAGGCGAAGATTCTGTTCGATCACAGTATCTGCGTGACGTGCGTCGGTTACAGCCGCATCACATGCTTTCGACGAATAAATTTGCACCCACTCGCGACTGATTCCAAAATTTTTCTGATCGGCTATGAGTTGAGTTTCAAAATCCGGAATCAGGGCCAACGCTTTCGATTGAAGCTTTGTTCGCGCCCAATCCTTCATTCGATCTCGGATGACGTAAAGAATAACGCCGAGACCTACGAGCATCATACCTTGCGAAGCTAACGTCGCGACGTTTTTTCGTCCGAGCTGTTCAAGTGTGGCCGCGATAATGGCGGCGATCGCAGTTCCGACCAGCGCCGTCGACTCGGTAACTTTTTGTGCAGCTTCCGTTTTCGTCACGTCGACAAACGTTTTGCTCTGGAAGAATTTTTTAAGCTGACTCAGGCGACTCAAATGACGTTCGCGTTCTAAATCAGTTTCAGACTCGAACGAGAGTCCGCGCGTGCGACGATAGACGGCTTCGTCTTCTTGAAGCGCTTTCAGCAGCTGGCGAGCTTTGACCCGACCGGCTTCCGGGGAAGCGTCGCCGTCAATCGTCGAGCCCGCGGTTTTGTTTGCGCTCGCGTCGACTTCGCCTGCTACATCGTCGTGTCGAGTCCACTCGCGCGACGATTCGAAGTTGTTAAATTCAGTGCCAATGGCTCCGAGATACTGAACATAGAGCTGGCTGACGTATTCGTCGAGCAGCGAGTTCAGCGCTTTTCCCTCGTCGGTTCGCGAACGCATCGCTTCGCGCAGTGACTCGATTTTTCGTCTAACGGCCTGAAGATTTCTTACGAATGCGTCGAAGCCGTGCGAGCGGCTTGCGCTCGTCATTAGCATCGTCTGAGACAAGAAGAACTTTCGACCGTGCTCGCCCGAGAGTCGTTTCAGTCGCTCGGCGAAAATCGCCGCGACATCTTTAGCTGCTTCAAGCACCATCTCGCGCAAGTTCGCAGGTACTTCTTGCTCCATCGCTTGTGTCGCCAGAATTTCTTGCTCGAGTCGGGCGTTTGCTTTTTTCAGTTCTAGAAGAGCTTGGCTGAAATCTTCGTCATCGAAACCCTGCACAGAAGGAATCGAAATCCGAAGTCGCGTGCGAATGTCTTTTGCGAACTCATTTTTTCCGACGAGCCCGATCTCGAAACTTTTCGGAACGTAGAGAAACATTTCTGTGACAACTTTTTGCGAGTCGTCGCACAGATCGATGATCGATTTGATTTCAACGTTGTGGTGATCGTGGCGCGAAACCACCATGACCGTTTGGCTTGCTGTTTTGGGCTTTGCTTTGTCGTCTGCATCCACTTTGCGATGAAACTCTCGGGTTGTCTTGACGGGCGTGTGCGGAGACGTCGGCTTTACGCGGAAAACTTGGGACAGATATGTAGGGAAGACCACCGACTTAAACTTCACTGTATTTCGCTCAAACTCCGTCAAGTTAGGATTAATCAGGGTAAGGTCCATCATAGAACTCACCAAGCTTTTTCGGAACTTCTTGCTATTAAAAGTCTCATCGGAACCTTCTAAAGGCCGCTAGAGGCCTCTCTTCCGGTATCTGTCAGGCTCTAGTTGAGGATTGGCAAACACATGCGTAGAAGGGCGTCTCATGCGTGATGCTCACAGCCGTCCACAAATGAGACGCAAATTCGATGCTCGGCGGTTCACCGCTTGGGCTCTGAAAGTCCTTTCTGGATTGGTTCTCGCCTTTCTGGCGATCTCTGTTGTTAGCGTTTCCATCTTCGCTTTTGCTCCGGTTCCGATGACGCCACTTGTTGCCATTCGCGCCGTCGAGGCGGGTTTCGCTGGTCGTCCGATCCGCTTTGAAAAAGATTGGATCTCGATTGATGAGATGGCTCCGATAATTTTAAGAGCGGCCATCGCATCCGAGGACTTTCGTTTTACCGAACATCGCGGTTTCGATTTCATCGCGATTGAAAAGGCGATGAAAGCGAATGACCGTGTTTTGAAACGTGGGCGAGGAAAAATTCGCGGAGCCAGCACGATTTCGCAACAAACCGCGAAGAATGTTTTCTTATTCCCGAGTCGGACCTGGATGCGTAAGGGTCTCGAGGTATGGATGACGGTTTTGATCGAAGCGATTTGGTCCAAGCGAAGAATTCTCGAAGTTTATTTGAATGTCGTCGAACTTGGCGACGGGGTTTACGGTGTTGAAGCGGCTTCACGAAAGTTCTTTCGCAAATCAGCAAGACAGCTGAATTCGAGCGAAGCTGCTCTTTTGATTGCAGTTCTTCCGAACCCGCGGGTTCTGCGGGTCAATCAACCCTCGACGTACGTCCGGTATCGTCAGGCCGCCATTTTGCGCCGATTGTCCTACGTCGAGATCCCAGACTAACGCGTCTTCGCGTTCTGGACGTTCGTCCTACCCACTCATTCTACGCCTAGCTCCAGCCGATAAAACACAAGTCAGCACTGAACTTATGACTGCGGTAGGAGCATTCATGAAGAAGATCTCGGCAAACGAAAATCATAATTCGGACCCAAGCGTGGAACTCGCCAATACTTTTTGGCGCTGGTTTTCGTTTTCGGTCTTCGCATTGCTTATTGCAGCCGCGATTCCGGCATTCAGCGCCGACGTCTTCATTGACGAAGGAGATAACGATTTTGCAGCGACACCAGTTTCTGCACCTCCGACTCCCGTGGCTGCGAACGTTCCAGCCGTTGGTGGAAAAGCGCCAGCGAGCGAAGAAATTCCGCCAGCTGGAGCTGGTACTGATATCGATGCTTCAATCGGCGAACTCGAGCCGGCTCCTGCGATGGATGTAGCTCCTGTGATTTCCGAAATGGATAAATCGAACGCTGAGAAAGTAAACGATTTGATGGCGACTCCGGCTGCTGGAAAAAAGCATGCGAAGAAAGCCTCAAAAGCTTCTTCAAAGAAGTCGGCTAAGGCTTCGAAAAAGTCTTCTAAGAAAGTTGCGAAGAAAGCAGATAAGAAAAAGAAGACGACAGCTTCTAAATCGAAGAAGAAGTCGAAGAAGACAGCTGAGATTCGAATGACTACGAAGA
>JAYSYF010000105.1:0-17231 GCA_043716655.1 Bdellovibrionales bacterium
CATCTTCGCACCCGCATTTTATTTTCTCTTTTTCTTCCCAAACTATTTTCCATTCTCCACAAATCCAAAACCCCTTCCGGTCCACTTCGAGTCAGCCCAAGACCCCTCTCAACCAATGTACTCGTTGGGTGGGAGGGGTCTTGGGCGATCAGACGCGATCAGTGGAGGAAGGGGTTTTGGATTTTTCGTTCGAAGTATTCAGAGGTTAAGCAGGGACGGAGGTCGTTACTTTCGCCGCGTGTTCGTCGATCAGTGACTGATCACGCCGGTGATCAAGTTTCCAATGTTCGCTGATCGTAAATTCTCGGTGATTTCCTCGAATCGTCGCGGTCATCGGGCTCGTTAAGAACGCGTCGATTACCGTCACGCCCACCGAAACCGAGGCATCAGCATAGCTCGGAAACTTCTGATTGAAGACGGCCCATTCATTGAGTATCCGGTCCGCAAAAATTCGTTTCGGAACCAGGTACCAAACGACAAAAATGTTCGACATCCGTCGATACCGTTTGAACAGTTCGAAGTATCGCTGCCGATTTTTAAACGTCAGTTCCAGTTCGAGCGCGTACACTTCAGTGCGGGTGCCGTGCTCCACGGTGATCAGCGCATCGGGAACGATGATCGGTTTTCGTTGAGCGCCGTAATATTTTTCGTTCTCGAAAGCCTCGCGGCGAAGTCGACTTTCCGGGACGACGTTTTTGCGCAAGCCTAACGCGTCAAGCGTCATTCGAACGTCGGTCAGCGTGATGTCGTGTTCAAGCGTGAGCCGATTTTTGAACAGCTCAATGCCGGTCAGTCCTGTGAGATCTTTGCCCTTTCTTCCAAGCATCCAGGCGTAAGAGTGATCAAGCATGGGGCCAATGCGCCGAACGTAGTGTTCCTTTTCAAGTGCGCGCATGCGCCGAAAGTAGTTCGTCTCGAGAGTATTTTCTAAGGCGTGTTTCCGAATTTGCGGCGACGACATGAGTTCATAATGAGCCAGCAGATCCAAAACCTTTCTGTCGCGCGGGGACAAGCGAATCATATGGGTGCTCCACTTCTCAAATTTTTAGGTAGTTTTCCGACCTCCTGGTGGTCTCGCATGAGTTGTTGCAATGTAGCTCAACTCTCGTCCGCCAAAGTACCTATCAAAAGCGACGCCATGACTGCGATGGTTACAGATTCCGACATGAGTTCGCCCACTTAGATTGCTTTGGCGGAATCGACCACGCATCGTAAATTTGATTTTCCGTTCGGCGAACTGAACGTGCTTTGGGTAGATTCGCGATATCTACCGACGGGCATTTGGGAATTACCGATTGCCGGCTCGTTCGAGTTTGCGAACAGTGTTCGGCATTTGAGTCGGCCCGAAACAGCAACATCTGCAAAGTTTAAGGTCGTTCTTCGTTTCGTCACCGTCAAAAACTTTAAGACGAATAGCGCGGTCAGACCGAAAGTTGCTAGGTTGGCGAGCGACCATTGGCGTAAGGCCCACGTCTCGGTCGTGGGGTTCCTAGCATACCGATCTAAGAAAACGCTTTAAATAGATATTCGGATTTATTGGGACCGCGTGCATATGCATCTCCCATTGCAAGCGGCAGATCTCGTTTGTCCATCGTGAGAATATGCGTGATTGGAAATAGTAGAGCGGTTCGGCATAGAACATAGTCTGCCAAATCATATCTATTTTTCGCTTTTCCGGTCCAGTATTCGGCGAGATATGTTCCTTGAGATTCTTCATCGATTGGCAAAACCGCCACTTGGAGGGCTTCAAGGTTCCGCGCAATATCGTACGGCGCCATCTGTTTTCGGGAGAAGTGAATCAATTCTACTAAGCACGGGAGAACCGTAAAGCGCGGCGTATGGGCAAAGTCGTAAGCGTACGCCATTGCTTCGTCCGCAATATGCGCTTCGGACTTATTGAGGTTGAATTGCGCGACAAGGACTGACGTATCGTAAAACAGCGCCGTCGGTCGATTACTCAAACAACAGGTCCTTTACTTTCTTGCCGGCGTTTTCGCCGAGATCTGTTCTCACGAGCTCTGGACGATTACCGCCGATTACCAGCTTCAGGCGTGATTGAACGACTGTTTCTCGAGCGATGGGTGTAAGGTGACCCAATTCGTTTTCTACTTCTTCTCGAATTTGCCGTTCAATTTCCTCGCGCTGCTTGCCGAGGTCAGGTGCACCAGCTTTTGCCGTGTCTTTTTCAATTTCGGTCACTCTGCCTCCGTATGTCGACATCATGCTTATCATGACAAATTCCGACAGCAAAACGGTTCAATTTATATATACGCGAGATGACGACACATTAATCGGCTAAACCCTTATTCTTGCAATGGCCGGGCCTTTAATTCGAAGTTCCGTGTCGTCGCTAGGGCCTCAATAGGCGTGGCCTAAAGAACTCACATGACGATAGCAGATAGGCGACTTGGTAAGGTTGGTTTGTTGATCACGGCTTGACGCTGTGATTGAATTTGGAATGCGATTCAAAAAAGTTCGATGCCCGAGATGCAAGGTCTCCCTGGCGCCGGTTAAAAGACGGTGGTTTGGATTGCTCCAAACACCCCCATCAGTTTGTGCGAACTGTTCGGCTCGGCTCGCATATGACACGGCAGGCGGCATTTACGTGATTGAAACTGTTGAAGGTAAGCTCGTAAGCAGAGACAGCAGCGAATACCCGGCCACATGACACTCGAATCCTGGTCACTAGCGGACCAGGATCTCGTGGCAGTCTCGGTCATCACCAATCTTACTACTTTCCCCGGATTGCTCGAGTCGCGAGAGTCCAAGGACGTTTCTGTCGATAGTTCATCTCCAAAACTGCGCGATCAGGATCCGCTTCGATTTTCCGAAGCGCCGCCTTGATCCCAGACCTACTATAATTCAAATGTGCCGAGATCCTTTCTATTTGCCATCGCTCGATCCAACGAAGTCTTGCCAGTTCCGTTAAATCGAGAGTTTCACGCCCCCAGTGAACCTGATATGAACGAAAGACGGTCAGATCAGCTGGTTCGGAGACGATCGCGTGGACTCCACCATTTTTACTTTTACTCCGTTTAATTTCGTTTTGTGCGTCTTCGATCGCGCGACCTAGCCGCCTCCGCGGCTGACCCTCCGTCGCCTTCGCGCTTTGCGCGTTTCGGTGACTCGGGTGCGCATCACATCGGAATGTGCACTGCACATTCCGATGCGCTTGCACGGTCGCAAGTTCACTCTGGTTCATGCACGTCTTTTTTGGTCGCTACGTTCGAACTCGCTTCGCTTGTTCGTCTCGCGCTACGTATTCCTGTGATCTCTGTTTTACCGAAAGACGTTGTCCTCAGGCTCGAATTAATAGAGGAGCGCCGTTTTAGCGAAGGCTGGATTTATCTTCGCTACCGAATTCAGATTTAGGAAGTGTGCCGATCTGCCGCGCTCGCACGTCGCAAGGTCGACGCGAAAAAGCGCGAGACCCACTTGGGGTCCCGCGCCAGGAGACTGGCTATATTTGGGATTTAGCGGGCGTCGGTGTCGATTCGGATTGTATTGAAACCTGCGAAGAACTTTTTTGAGTCTGTATCGGCGAGAGCATTTCTCTGCCATTGGCCTGCGGCGCGAAGGGGACCGTCAACAGCTAAGAGAGCGGCGTCGTTGTTAGTTGGAGCGAAGCCGTCAGTGAAGCGTCCGCCCAACTTCCAGTTTGTCATCGTTGGAAGGAACTCGACACCGGCGTTCGCGTTAACTCCATTGCTGCCGGCGACGATGTCGTAACCCATTGATCGAAAACCTGCGTTGTGTGATCGACCGAAGCACGACAAGTTGTACATCATTCTAAGTTTGCGTCGCAGCGTCGCCTGTTTTGCGGCGCTCATGTCTGCTGGCAAAACCAGACGTTCAAGAGTGGTCATCGAAACCGAACGGTCGTCGAAGTGCAGACGGCCCGAGCTTCCATGCACCGACATCACTGTATCGATGGCGTGGGTGCCGCTCTGCTCGGCCAGCTCCTGCAGCACAGCCGCGTATCGTTCAGCGGTGGCTTCACGATTCTTCAAGTAGACGACCTGGCGATAGTCACCGCGGATTACAACGTCCAGCGAAGTTCGCGTGAGGGTTTCGATGGCGGCGTATAGCGGTTGAAGTTCAGGAGCTACGATCGAATCGAGTTCACTTACGACGACGAGCACGCGGTTGCCTTTTGCGACATCGGCCGCCGCCTGATCGATCATCAAGCTTGAAGTCGCGATTCCGGAAGCCAAGAGGCCAAAGCCTACGAGGATGTTTTTTAAAGTCTGAAGGGCCTTGTTCGAACTTGTAACTGCTTTCATTGTTTCTCTCCTGTTGGTGCTCGCCGAAATTGACGTCGCGTCCATGAACTCAATTTCGTCGCAAACCGCAGAAAACAGAACGAACGCTTACTTACAAATAATGATGCGTTTTGATGCTTTTGGTGTAAATTGCGAGAATGAGCCTTCGCGATCAGTTTTTAAAAGGTCAGTACCAGCAAATCGTCGATGGCTATGACCGTGGTTCGGTGAAGGCTTTGAAGTCGCAAGTTCCTTGGCTCGCGGCCAGTCTCGCGTTGATGGGTCGAACTGACGACGCTCTTGCTATCGGGAGAACCGATGATCCCATCGCGCACTTTTATGTCATCGTGTCTCTGATTCGATCTTCGCACTACGAGAAAGCGGAGCGCGCGATGCTCGATTTCTTTCAAGGCCTCCGCCGCGAAGACGATCTTGATCGTTTTTACTTTTATCAAAGTCTTGGGTTTCGATCCTTCTTTGAGGGACGCTTTAAAAAAGCGCTTTTTTGGTCAAGCGCCGCTTGGCAACTGGCGCTGAAAGTCGGTGGTCCAAATGAAAAAACGCTCAGTTCAGATTTGCGCGGTCATTCGTTAATTGAAATGGGACAAATCGAAGATGGACTCGAGAGCCTTGAGAGAGCACTCGAACTTGCGAAGCGGTTTGGCAATCAGTCTCACATTGTCGCGCTTCAATCGTCCATTGCAATGACAGAAGTTGAGCATGGCTACCGAACCGACAACTTGCTTCGCGAAATGCTCTCGGGATCGGTCAGTCTTGATAGTTACACAAGCACCGGTGTTTTGACTGAACTCGCACGTCAGGCAAATCTGCGCGGCCAGTACCGCGAGGCGCTCAAAATTGCCGGCGAAACGCGTTCACTGGTAAAAGTCGTTCGGCATCGCCGACAAGCGGCGGCGCTGGCTGTACGCGAAGCTTACAGCCATTTTCGCCTTGGGGCGCCGACGCGAGCGCTTGAGATCCTGGTGGGCGCAAAAGACAAGTTGGATGATCGCGATAGAGCGGTGTTGATTCAAATCGAAGGACTGCGACTAGAGATACTAACTTCGCTCGGTCGGCCGCAGAAGCGACTTCGACAGGAAGTGCTGAATCTTGCGCTTGAAGTAAAAAGTCGCCGCGCGCTTTCGTACGCCAAACGAATCAGCGAAACACCTGTCATGCTTAGCGGCAAAGAAACACCCGTCGAGAAATGGATGCACGGCGCGACCGATCTTCACGTGAGGCTCGAGTTGCTCGATCGCGGTTACCTTTCCTTTTTCGAAAACCTGTTGGAAAACGAGTGTCACAACGTCGTTCTGCTCTCGCTGGTTCCGGGTCGTGTTTTGTTTCGGTCGCGTCGCGAGCTTTCGACTGCGGAAGACGGGTTTTCTGATGTCATTCGACGAGGCCTTTTAATTCTCGCGAAATCGCGGCGATCAAAGACTGAAATTCTCGAACTCGTGTGGGGCTACAGTTACGAAGCTTCGAGGCACGACACTTTGATCTACACCTTCATACGACGGTTAAGGGTTGCATTGGGGCCGCTAGGAAAGCTGCTAACCCATTCAAAGGCCGATGACACATATGGCTTTAATGAACCTGTGAGCGTTAAGGTTTTGGAATTCGATCAAGGCGTGCACCCCGCATCAACCGCGAGCGCTGGCGGTGATCGGTTGTCGGCTTCGTATAATTTGAGGCAGCTTGAAGTATTGGCGCGGCTGAAGGCCGCTCATCGAGAGAAGGCGGGCCTCGTGGCGACATCGGTGTCACCGATTGAAATCATTCGAAAATTTAACGTTTCGAGGATCACGGCGACTCGGGATTTGGCCCAACTAGCAGACCGGAACCTTTTGGTGCGAACAGGTTCTGGCCGTGGAACTCGATACGTGCTAAGAGAAAGCCTCAACTTATTTTAAGCCGGGTGGAGTGAATCGTGAATTTTATCTCAACGTCTCTGATTGTAGTTATGATGGCGTCGATCATGTCTTATGCAGCACCGGCTGAAGCGAACGTACGACACTTCGAGGCTCAGTACACGGTTCCCGTCACCAATGCTTCGCTACAAAATATCGCGACTTTCAAACTTGAAAATTACACCGTTGATTCAACAAATGAAGCTCTCGGCCAAGCCGAAATGGAATATGCGATGCCGGCAAACTTGCTCGGCTTTGAGCAGACGGTGAAGCTTTTCATGACATCAAAACGACAGGAATTACAAAGCGGTAAGACGGTCGTCATTCGCGAATTCTCGGGTCGCGATTCAAATGCAGTTTGCGCGGGCCCGTGGGATAAAATGCGGTGTGAAGTCGCCTTCAATTTGCAGCCTGACTTTGTAGCTCTCGAGGCGATGCTTAAAAGTGCGAAAGATCCCCTCACGACTGAACGTCTACAGATCGCTCGAGTTTTTTCCGGCGATCCCATCGGAATCACCGAAACCAAGTAATAATCGCCGCTGTCCGCGGCGTTTGTTGGTTGGACATGTCCGCTGATCGTTGTTGTTGTGGTGGACTTGTCCCTGCATATTCACGGGCATCGCGCTAATATTTCGACCGGCAAGATCGTGAGTTGTCAGACGGATCTTGGATTGAGCAGTGAGTTTTGCACGCTCGTTGGTGGAGTCTACGATGCGCAGCAGACTCCGACGCGCAACCACCAGCAGCTCTGCTGAATCGGTTAAAAGATGACTTGGAGGTAGGTTAAAATACTGAAAGTTGAAGCTGTAAGTCGAATTGACTCGTGACGGTACTGATCGTCGCGCCGTTCGGATCGAACATCGTCGTACGAATATCACCTTCGAGAATTGCTCCTAGCGATGGTGAGTACTGATAGGTTTCGATGACCTTATGAGTGATCTGCTGCAGATATGTTACTTCCCGTACACACTCGATCTTCCAGACTTCGTGCTGCTCAGACAGGATCGTGCTGTAGCGCGAACTAACCGGTATACATTCGATTTTTTCTTTCGATCTCACCTGCGGGTCAGTGAGTTCGATGTAACTCACGACACCGGCGGTGAGAGGAAAAATTCTAGATTCTGAAAACCGCTCGGTCGGTACATCGGCTCGCGTGCGATAGATCGGATGGAAGTATGCTTCAACACCGAGGAACGAGCGGGGAGTACGCACGGTGTCTTTCCCATCTACGAGCCAAATTAGTTCTGACTCCGACATCGCTGTTAGCAGTCTGGTGTGTTGGCCGACACTGATAGTTCCATCGGCTGCAGGTTTCGTCACACGGTATGACAGCATCCTGCCAGTGGCGAGTTGCATGACCGGAAGTGGCTTCACCGTATCACCGAGTACAACCGACTTATTTTCAACTGGCTTGGATGCGACGGGCGTTGCGATAGACTTTGTTGCGACCGGCGGAGCTGCCGCTTGCGGCGCAGCAGCGGGCGCCGCTGGACCGCCTGCCAAGTCGCGCGCGACTTCCTGCGATAACGTTACTCTGCGAATGAGACGCGCAATGCTCGAAGAATTCGGCATCTTGTCGGGGTGCTGAGTGAAACCGAAGTACGTTGCCGAACCAGCGATGACGATCGCAGTCATGATCGCACGGAAACTTGACGGAGATGTGAACGACGTTGGGATTGTCGACTCTGCGGTCACAAGCTTAAAGGGAATTGGACCTGTGTTAACCATATCCTGAGGACGAGTCATGCGACGCTTTGAGATTTCGAACCTCGTTCTTCGATAGGCGCCGACGCACTTAGCGATTAGTTCTGAGCTTACGACGATCGGAGTTGTCGTCAGAAGTCTCGCATCCTGCATCGCCGTAAGCTGATCTTCAATCTCTTGCAACACATAGGCAATTTCGGGTTCGCTGATATCAAGCTTCGTGATTTGGCTGATCGTCTCGGAGGACCAGAAGATGTTAAGATCGAATCTCGTTTTACGACCGAGCGCCCCTGTCCATCTCGCAGCAGCTGCGATTTTTTCCAACGCAGCTGCAACTGAGCCAGCGTCCTTTGGACGAAGCGACGGATCCTTTAATAACACAGTGTCGATAAAATCGATGAATCCGATCGGAGCTAAACTTCCAATCAACGTCGGCCAGACCAGCGTGTCTGTGGTTACATTCTTGATAGTTAGTGCAAGGTTGTCGGCCTTGAAGGGTGCTTTACTATTTAGCATTTCCCAAATGATAAGGCCCAACGCATAAATATCGCTCGACACCGATGCGGGTTTATCGCGCAAAATTTCAGGTGCAACGTAGTTAACCGTCCCAATGAAAATTCCGGTCTGAGTTTTGAAGCCTCGTGCCGGATCCTCGTTATTCTCCATACCCATCAAGGACGGCTTCGCAATTCCGAAGTCGATGATCTTCGCGAGCCCTTCTTTCGTGATCATGATGTTGCCAGGTTTTAAATCGCGATGAATGACAGAACCGTTGTGTGTTGCCTCGAGGCCCCTTGCAATCTGAATCGAGATCATCAAAATATCTGGAAACGACAGGCGTCGTTGACGACTTAACGTGTAAAGCGAAACGCCATCGATATATTCCATCGCCATGTAATACGAAGTTCGACCTGCGGTTTCGAATGTTCCGCATTCATAAAACTGCACCACACCCGGATGCCGAATCGAAGCGAGCGCGCGCGCTTCAGCTTCAAAACGTTTTACAATTGCCGGCTCTTCGAGAAGCTCAGGGAAGACAGTCTTAACTGCGACAGGTGGTGCATCGGGATTTCGTGAGTCGCGACAAAGAAAAACTTCGCCCATACCGCCGTGTCCCACCGGCTTGATAATATCGTAAGGGCCGATGGATTTAAGCAGAGTCTTGGACTCGAGGTTGGTGACTATCGTTTTTTCGGATGCCTGCCCATCATGCGAACTCACCTCATTCTATCGGTATATTCGCGATATCTTTGCACTGGCGACGGTTTTAATATGAAACATATTGCGACGGAGTCTCTTCTTGAGACAGCATTCCCAGCCGCAGGTCCTGCTTGCTTCGCGACTTGCTAAGCTTGTGCGCTTTCGACCGCGTCAAGCCGCCGTTTTGCATCTTGAGCTTCCGCTTGAAGGCGCCACATGCGCGCATATTCTCCATTCATCGCCAGCAAAGTTTCGTGACGACCGCGTTCCACTATTTCGCCGTCTTTAAGAACCAAAATTTGATCGGCATCGATGACCGTCGAAAGTCGATGAGCAATGACAAGAGCCGTTCGATTTTTAGCGACTTCACGAAGCGATGCCTGAATTCCTTGTTCAGTGTGTGTATCAAGCGCCGACGTAGCTTCGTCAAAAACGAGAATCATCGGATTTTTTAAAATCGTGCGAGCAATCGCGACGCGCTGTTTTTCTCCACCAGAAAGTTTAAGCCCTCGTTCGCCGACAAGCGCATCGTAGCCAAGTGGAAGTCGCGCAACGAAGTGATCGATCTTCGCCAACCGCGCCGCTTCTCGCATCTCCACGTCCGTTGCCGATGGGCGACCGTACTGAATGTTGTAACCAATCGTATCGTTGAACAAAACTGTGTCCTGAGGAACGATTCCGATTGCGCGTCGTACGCTCGCTTGATCGACGGACCTAAGATCTTGCCCATCGATGAGAACGGAACCTTCGGTTGGATCGTAAAATCTGAAAAGCAGGCGAGAGATGGTGGATTTTCCCGAGCCGGATGGACCTACGATCGCCACTGTTTTTCCTGGTGGTACTTCGAAACTGACCTTTTTCAAAATCTCGCGGTCGGGATTGTAGTGGAACGACACATCCCGAAATTCTAGTTTTCCACCATCGACGTTCAGCATGGGCGCGCCCGGCTCGTCACGAATATCGCGTTCGACAGCCAAGAGCTCGAACATCTTGTCCATCTCGACCAAACTTTGAGTCGTCTCGCGATAAGCGAATCCGAGAAGATTCAAAGGAAGATAGAGCTGAATCAAAAATGTATTCACGGCGACGAAATCACCGATTGTCATTGTACCTTTGCCGACTCCGACGGCCGCGAGAACCATCACGGCAACAAGTCCACTCGCGATGATTAGACCCTGACCGCAGTTTAAAATCGAAAGACTCGTCTGACTCTGGATCGCTGCCGCCTCGTAACCCTCGAGCGCTTTGTCGAATCGGGCGTGTTCGTGTTTTTCATTCCCAAAGTATTTTACGGTTTCGAAATTCAACAGACTATCGATTGCCTTGGTGTTGGCTTCGGTATCCTTTTGCATCATGTCTTTGCGAAACTTCACGCGCCAGTTTGTGATCGTAATCGTATAGACGACATAAACGGATATCGTCGCCATAGTGATGACTGCGAATGACCAACCGAACGTGAAAAATAATACGACCGAAACAATCACGACTTCGACAATCGTCGGAAAAATATTGAAGAGCATGAATTGAAGAACCGTTTGAATACCGCGCGTACCTCTTTCGATGACCCGAGAAAGTCCGCCCGTTTGTCGATCCAAGTGAAACGCGAGCGAGAGAGAATGGAGATGCTCGAAAGTTTGTAGTCCGATTTTTCGCTGAGTGAACTGTGTCACGCGCGCGAAAATAAAATCTCGAAACTCAGCAAAGGCCTGCTGACCAATTCGAGCGGCCGCGTAGGCGACGGTAAGGCCGATAGCAGCACTTAAGTATTGATTGTTACCTTGAACGACGAACCCTAAGCGATCGATCGCCCCTTTTAAAAAGAACGGGATCGACACGTTGACCGATTTTGCAGCAAGGAGCGAGATTGTCGCTATTACGACACGAAACCGAAGGTCCTTGCGATCTTTTGGCCACAGATAGGGGAGCAGCGTCTTAATAGTTTCGAAGGATCGGTCGCCCGCTCGCTCTTGAGTAGCACTGAATTTCGGTTTCAATTGAGACTCCAACTGGTGTCATTAGGGTTCTGGGTGA
Source organism: Bdellovibrionales bacterium (assembly GCA_043716655.1). Taxonomy (GTDB): domain Bacteria; phylum Bdellovibrionota; class Bdellovibrionia; order Bdellovibrionales; family JAMPXM01. Next base: position 11,108 of record JAYSYF010000105.1, read on the forward strand.
GCGTGTCCACGGCCGTTGAACCGAGAAGCTCCTACCTTATCAGTGAACATCTGACACCGTCTTCCTTAAACCATTTGGCGGACTTTTAGAGAATTAGCGCAGCGCGAGACTTCAATCGAATCGGTTGTACAAGGATCAAGTGAAGTTCTAAGACTGCGCTAATTCGAGTTCACGTACTGAACAGGTTGGATTTGCGTTCATTTTCGGCACATCGACGGGCTGAATTACGACAACAACTTTGATCATTTCGGCGGCCCGAAAGAAGCAGTACTGAGTCAGAACCACAGCAGTTTAAGTCGGCACATCGTTTGCTCACTCGTTACCCGGTATACGCTTTAACAACGGCTTTTTGAACTTTTTGTCCAAAGAGCCGTTTAACTAAAATAGAGAGTTAGTAGAAATGATAAAATTTTTGGGGGCCCCACACATGAAAATGCACAGTGCACTGATCCTAGCGAGCGTTCTCGCAATTTCGACAAGCGCGTTCGCTGCTGAGACTGAGACACAGTCGGCTGAGACGACGACTAAAGCAGAGAACGTAACACCGAATATTCCAGAGAAAAAAGCCGGCGAGTCGGACGTTGATGAAGTCATCACGAACCGAAAACTCCGTGCTGAAACTGGTTCGAAGAGCAAATACAGCTTCTCGACAACTCTCAGCTACAGCGGCGGAACTATTAAGGACCCAGGTTCGGACACACGTCCAAACATCGCTTCGACTGCATTTGTTCCATTGAAGCCAGCTCTCGGCGGCAGCGTCGGTATGAAGTACAAGATCAGCGCGCTTCAGTCACTTTCGGCTGACGTCGGTCTTCTGATCTACCGTCCGTTCCACCAAGATCCAAAACAGAACTTCCGTGAGCGTACTACCGTTGCAGATCCATCTGTGACTTACCAGATCGTTTACAAAGCTGCAGACATCCAGAACGTATCGTCGGTTACTGTCGGTGCTACGACTAACTCGGCTTACCGCGATATCGGTCAGCTCGGCGACATCGCTCTCAGCCAAACTGCAATCTACGACTTCGGCGGATCAAGCTGGTCGGTAGGTCTCGCGGCTACTGTTGGTTACACAGCGTTCGACAAGGGCGTTGATGCAACTAATAGCGAAGGCGAAAAAGTCGGTCCAATGCAGTCGGATTACTCGGTTGCTCTTTACCCATTCGCAGAAGTGAACATTTCTGAGAAGTTGAACCTCCGCACTGTCTTCCGTCCATGGATCTACGAGCACTCGCGTATGATGCCATTCGGCGACATCGCTCGCGCTCCGTACACTCAGTCGGTTGGCGTTGGCATCTCGATCACTCGCGATATCTACCTCTATCCAAACGTTCAGTTCGCTCCACTCAACATGAGCTCGGATCGTACAAACGTAGGTATGTCTCTGAACCTCAACATCTAGTTCTCTAGTGTTGTGTGCTACAGGCGCACTGCGGCTAAAGAAAAAGACCGAACCCTAGGGTTCGGTCTTTTTTCATTAAGACAACGTCACGTATCAAGTTTGCGTAAAGCTGAGCTGTGAGTTATTTGCTAGCGTAAGTGCATTCAAAAAAGGCTCTTCTTAATGTTATCGCGGGTGTCGCGAGCCTGATCGGCTTGGTCTCTCTCTGTGTCGGACTCGCACGATCATTCAATGGTCTAAGTCCAATTGGAATGTTGCTCGCGCCAAGCAACGGCGTCTGGCGACATCAGCCAACCCACCGTGATGATTTGATTAAGCGATTGGAAGTCGCCCTACGAGATGCAGGACTTCCGGCCGTCGAAATCGAAATCGATGAAAATGAAATTCCACATCTCAAATCCGAAAGCGACGTCGCGCTTTATTTCGCTCAAGGCTTCGTCACTTCTTATTACCGACTCTGGCAAATGGATTTTCTTTCGCGCATAACCGCTGGTCAGGTTTCGGAAGTGCTTGGCGCCAGTGCATTGCCGATCGATCGTTTCTTCCGCCGTATGCGAATTCCTGCCGCCGCTCGCGCATCGGCCGCATTGATGATGAACGATCCTGTCACCCGTGTTCCGCTCGCCGCTTATACACGGGGAGTGAACGCACGTATCGCACAGCTCGACGTCACGTCTGTGCCTGTTGAATATCGGCTGTTTGGAATTTTGCCGGATGCATGGTCGGAAGAGCGGGCGGCATATCTTCTAAAGTTTATGACGTGGGAGTTGACGGGTTATCTCTATGACTTCCAGATGACATCGTCGAAAGCAAAACTCTCGCACGATATTTTTGAACTTCTGTTTCCGCTCAACGCAAAAGTTCCTGGTGCAATTCTCAAAGACGGATTTGCAGTAGGTCCAAAAGCGAATTTGCGAATGCCAAACATGGCGAAGCCTTTACCATCGAAGCAAATTGCAACACAGCGCTGGTCGAAGGTTCCAGCCGATGTACTTCCCGAAGCGGCAAATGGAAGTAACAATTGGGCTGTGCCGGCCCGGTTGATGACAAATCGACGAGCGCTTTTAGCGAATGATCTTCACCTTGGATATGCACTCCCGACATTGTGGTTTTCCATTCAGCTGACGAGTCCGACAATGAACGTCTATGGCGCCTCACTTCCGGGTGCGCCAGGAGTCATCGTTGGTTTCACTGAATCGATGGGTTGGGCTGTGACAAACGGTTCGGACGACGTGCTCGACTGGTATTCACTTCGATTTCGCGATTCGAAACGGCAAGAATATTACTTCGAAAACTCATGGCGTCCTGTTGTCACCCGGGACGAAATAGTTAAAGTCGCAGGGGGCTTATCTGAAGTCGTCAGAACCCGGGACACTCATGTGGGCCCGGTTGTCTTCGATGAAGGTGATGCTCCGGCCGCAATCGACATTCCGTCTGGTCTCGCAGTTCAATGGATGGGGCATACGCCTTCAAACGAGCTTCGCAGTTTCTTACTCCTCAATCGCGCGACGACCGCTAAAGACTGCCTGATCGCCCTTAAAGGTTACATAGCCCCTTCGCAGAACTTTCTGTGCGCAGATCGTGGTGGGCGATTGGTTTACAAACATGCCGGTGTTTTTCCAGATCGAAAGCATAGAGACGGAAGATTTATCTTCGAAGCTTCGAGTGATTCAGATCTCTGGCAAGGAACTTTGCCGTTCGACGAAAATCCATCGATGGAAACGTCGTCCGAACTCATCATCACGGCAAATCAAGCTCCGTTCAATGGAAGCACTCAGTACAAGTACGGGTGGTTTTTTGCTGCCCCTTATCGAGCTCTGCAAATTCGCGCGAGGCTCGATGCAAAAAAGCAGTGGAAGCCAGAACAAATGATCGATGTGCAAGGCGATACCGGAAGCTGGTTAGGGAAGAATTTTGCGAAAGTGATTCTTCGGGAAGCCGAAGCTTCTCCGCTGAAAGAAGAGTTGAGCAAAGAACCATGCGGAAGCACCGGTATACCTACATTGAGCAAAGCATTGCAGACATGGGATGGCGGTTATTCCGTCGAGAGCACGACGGCGCCGCTTGTTCACGAGTGGCTTAAGAGACTAAAAGAGATCACATGGACAAGATTGATCGGAGCAGAAGATCAAATGTCGTGGCCGAGCAGCTGGCGTTTCTTCGAGCTGATCGAGCAAGAGCCGAACGCGCCACTCTGGGATGCTGCAAATACACCGGAAGCGGAAAATCTTAATACGCGGCTCGCGCAGTCGCTAGTCATCGCTTGCGAAAGCCTAAAAGCAAAATCGGGAAGTATTCTTCCGACATGGAGCACCTACCAAACCACATCGATTCGCCATGCGGGACGCATCCCCGGATTAGGACGAACGATCGCGGCAGGTGGCGCGGGCGAATCGATCTTTGCAAACAAAGGGCAGCACGGTCCGACGTGGAAAATGATTGTTACATTCGAAGATCACCCTCGCGCTTGGACGATGACTCCGGGCGGACAAAGTGGCGACCCTTCGTCTGTTCGCTACGATGACCAGCTTGAGTCATGGGCGCGCGGTGAAATGCGCCCAGTGAAGTTCAACATGCGGAGCAAACGATGAAGGGATTTAGAATCAACAGTCTGTCGATTCGTCTTCTCGCCTTTACGATTGCGATCGGCGTTTGCGCTTTCTCTGCACCGTGGTGGGGGACACCGATTGTGGCCGGAGTTTCCTATCTGGTATTTCGACTGCCAACGCGAACGATTTGTTCGATCACATTTTTCGCTTGGGTTTTAGCCGCGGCGGCTCGAGATACGGTGAATGCCTACGGACCAAGTCGAGTGTTTGCAAAAATGCTCTCGATTCAAACTGTCGGATTTTCGAACGACTCTTTGGCGAGTCGCCTCTGCGTTTACGCAATCGTCGGACTCATTGGCTTTTTGTTAGCTCTATTCACAGGCGGAACTTTGAAGTCGCTGATCGGTTTTATGCCGGCGAAACTACGGCCCCAAAAAGCCTTGCGGTAGGTACATCAGCGGATTGACCGGTTGACGGTTGTATCTGATTTCAAAGTGAAGATGAACGCCGCTTGCTCGACCGGTTCTTCCCATCTCGGCGATTTTTTGACCGCGCGTGACCTTCGTACCTTCTGTGACGTGAAACTTGTTTAAGTGCGAGTACAACGTTGCCCACGTATCGTTATGTTCAATAACGACAAGCTTCCCGTAGCCAGAAAATCCTTTTCCAACATAGATCACGACTCCGGCTTCGCTTGCCAGAATGGGTGTTCCTTTTTTCGATGCGAGGTCGACGCCGTAATGCCATCGTTTTCCGAGGAGAAATCCGCGCGACATCCGCGCGTCTTCAACGGGCCAATCGAAATTCATTCCGCTCGACGGAGCCGATTGACTGTAGCGTTCTCCGCTCCATGACAGCGTTGGGCCGACCGGTGCGGCGACAGGAGCCGATTCTTCGAGCGTGTTGTCGATGGTTCCGTCGGGACCCTGGAAGGCTCCCGGACCTTGGAACGTCGAGCACGCGCTGAAGTTCGAAATACAAAGAAAGAATGGGAGCCAGAACACGAAGCTCGGCTTCTGTAGGTTACGCAGAGACATCACGGCTTAGTCTTTCGACACGCCGTAAACAGGATACGACTGGCAAAGCTCAGCGACCTGCTTTTTGACTTTCGCCAGTTTCGCTTGATCGGCCGGGTTGTCGACCACTTCTGAAATCCATCCGCCGATCAATTTCATTTCGGATTCTTTCATTCCACGTGTGGTCAGCGCCGGTGTGCCGATGCGGATACCGCTTGTCACAAACGGAGACCGCTTTTCGTTCGGAACTGTATTCTTATTCACAGTGATGCCGGCGTGATCGAGTGCGATCTCGGCATCCTTACCAGTCACTTCACGAGACGACAGATCAACCAGCATCAGATGATTGTCGGTTCCGCCGGTGACGAGATTGAGGCCACCGATCAAAAGTGAGTCAGCGAGGGCCTGAGCGTTCTTAACGACTTGTTGTGCATATGTTTTAAAGCTTGGTTGAAGCGCTTCTAAGAATGAAACCGCTTTTCCAGCGATGACGTGCTCGAGTGGACCACCCTGAAGTCCTGGGAAAATTCGAGAATTCACTTTCTTCGCCGCTTCTTCGCCATTCTCATTCGCCATTCCCGTGAGAATGATTCCACCGCGTGGTCCACGCAACGTCTTGTGAGTAGTAGATGTCACGTAGTGCGCGAATGGAATTGGTGAAGGATGTGCGCCGCCTGCAACGAGACCTGCGAAGTGGGCCATGTCGACAAGCAAAGTTGCGCCGACTTCATCGGCGATTTCGCGGAAACGCGCCCAATCTACCACGCGCGGATACGCCGAAAAACCGGCGACAATCATTTGCGGCTTGTGTTCCTTCGCCAGGCGGAGTACTTCGTCGTAGTCAATCAGCTCAGTTTCTTTGTTCAAACCATAACCGACGCCATTATAAATCTTGCCGGAAAAATTGATTTTATAACCGTGCGTCAAATGTCCGCCCGCGGCGAGGTTCATTCCCAAAATCGTATCGCCCGCATTCAAAGCCGCCAGATAAACGCCAGCGTTCGCCTGAGAACCGGAATGTGGTTGCACGTTGGCGTGCTCGGCACCAAACAATTTTTTGGCGCGTTCGATGGCGATATTTTCCGCAATATCCACTTCATCGCAGCCGCCGTAATATCGCTTGCCCGGATAGCCTTCAGCGTATTTGTTGGTCAGCT
>JAYSYF010000106.1:0-5725 GCA_043716655.1 Bdellovibrionales bacterium
ATGGCGACGTTACCGAGTAGTAAGAGACGACGAGTGCAGGAAGTCGCAGATGCTTCGAAGCCGACACCGGCAGAAGTCGCAACGTCAGTAAATAAGCTGTTTGAAACCATTCGTCGCCTCACACACGAAGGTACAATTCGTCTCGACAAAGTAGATCCTGATATGTTCGTCGCCGAAGATATTGAAGATCGCCTTAAAACAGGAAAACCAATCTCGGGTGTTATTTCAGCTGCGGACTCTTTAGCTAAAATGGTAAACTCGCTTCCCGCGACAAAACCTACGGACACACCACATCTTCAAATCGTGACTTCGATGACGCCCACACAGGCAGCACCACCGGCTGCTGCCAACGGCCGAGATCCAACGGTTTCGGAACAAGAAAATGTTCTTTTAAAAAAGCGACTGCTGTTGCTGCAGGAAGAAAACGATGCGCTTCGACAAGACCTCGTCAACATTCAAGCGCGCCTTGATCAAATCAGGAAGCTTGCGTAGCCGGCATTAGCTTTACTGCGGGCACGCCGCCCCATGTTTCGCCGGCACCAATCTGTGTCTTTGGTAGTACCACTGAATGCGGCATGACTCGCGCTCCTGCGCCGACCGTGACTCCACCCATTATCGAAACTCGAAGTCCGATGGTCGCGCCGTTTTCGATAACGACCGGAGCCAGAACTAAAAATCCCGATTGCCCATAGTGCGCGACGATCGTCACAGAACCGCCGATGGTAACCTTCTCGCCTATAGTAATGAGGCTCGGATCGGACATCGCAGTGGTGTTGATGACTGAACCCCGTCCGATCTTCATTCCCATTAGCTTGTAAAATAAAACAGCAATAGGCGACGGTGTGAAAAACTCGAGCAAAGTATATCGCAAGACGTAGGTGATGCCGTTGTGCACGTACCATCGAACGGCTTCAAGCGAATAGTAGGGACCACGCCACGCTTCGAGTCTGCCACCGAGAAGCAGAATGAAGTTTGCGAGAGGCAACACGAACACGAGAAAAAATCCCGTTAGAAAAATGGCGGCGACAATGGCCGCACCACTCGACCACGCTGAAACGAAAGCGTTCGCATCGGCGACATTGTGATTTACCCATCGAAACAGGAGCAAGCCCGGCGCAATCGCAAGACCGATGATGGCACAGCCAATCACGTAAAACGGCACGATCAGGGCGATGTGCAACAGGGTCTTGAAGCGCCGTAAGAGCGTCTCAAGAATTCCTCCGAGACCGGTACGACTGCTTTTCAATGGATCGAGAACCTTTTTACGTTTCATTCGTACTTCAATGATGGATGGCTCTTTCGCCCACGTCAAAGCTGTGTTTGAATTTTCCGATGGGTTCTTCTACAACATTACGGATTCCGAGCCTGCATCCTTCAAATATTGCTGATTGTGGGCCGCAAACCGATTTCGACATCTACAGGATTCCGGTGCAGCTGGATCCGAAAAATCTGTTAATTCAGCTTGGGCGAGCAAAAACCGATTTCCCGTGGAGAACGAAAGATGGACTTGAAGGCTACGAAGCCTTGGGCCTTCAGTATTCGGTCGGTCCCGACATTTACGCGGATGCGGTCAACATCGCTTCAGCGGGACAGCTTTTTCGAATGCACGAGAAACGAAATCCCGCTGGCGAACGATTCGACTCGGTATTCCTCCGTCTCTTGCCAGCCCGTCTGTTCCGCTCGCGACTTTTGACTATCGCCAGCGGATTCGAGATGTCAGACGCACACAAGGATGGCGCGGCTTCAGTTCGCCTTCACATACCTATCGAAACAAATCCCGAAGCGTGGTTCGAGATCGATGGTCGCCGCTATCACCTGCCGGCGGACGGGTCGGCCTACTTGGTAAACACGTCGAGATTGCATCGTATCGGCAATCCGGGTTCGACCAAACGAACGCATTTAGTCAGCATCGTGTACCCGACTTTCCCATCCCTTATTCACCCTCTCGCTCAGGCGTCGATGATCCGATTTGTCGAAGAAGTCATGAAAGGTAACCGCGCGGTTATCGGAGCTATGACGGCAGCGGCGCTCAAAGAGGCTCAGGGCCATTGTGAGGCATGTGGACAGGCGCGAAAGCTGTACGGAGTTCCTATTTCGCAGTCGGAATTGAAGGCAACCTGCGCTCAGTGTATAGAAAACGCAGGAAGAAAAAGCAGTGCGATTGATCAATTCGAAGCAGAACTCGGACAAAGTATCAGGTCCCGCGTCTAAAGCGCGGACTTTTAAGTCGCGTCCAATCGCACTGCGAACGGAAGCTTCAAAAATAGAAATGTGCGGAGCCGCTCTCGAAACTTTGTTAAAGCGTCCGTTCCTCGCTGTTGAAATCGGTTGTGGCGTCGGACTTCATCCGATTAAATATGCGACCGAGTTTCCGGATCGCGCGATTATTGCCATCGAAAGAACCTCGGACAAGTATTCGCGTTTCGCACGCAGAGTAGCGACTCATAAAGATCTGCACAGTCGTCTCTGCGGCGTACATGCCGATGCATTTCAATTTATGGACGAAGTCATTCCTGATCTTTCGGTCGACGAAGTCTGGATTTTATATCCAAATCCGGAACCCAAGAAAGCATCACGACGTTGGTTTCATACGCCTTTTACCAGCCGTTTGACTGAGTTTCTAAAGCCGGGCGCAAAGATATTTTTGGCGACGAACATCGAGAGCTATGCGGCTGACTGTGAAGAGTTAGCGCCTGCGTTTGGACTGGCAGTTACACAGTCGAATCGTGTTCGCCGAAAATCTCATCCCGCTTGGCAGCCACGGACACATTTCGAAAAAAAATATTTTGAGCGAGACGAGACGCTCTTCGACCTCGAGTTCACGCTAAAATCTTGCGAATCATTAGGAGCCCGCCGATGACCCCTTCTTCTTCGACCCGAACATCACCGGCCCTATCGCCACTCGCAAAAAAACTGCGGCGCGAATTTGAAAAGATCACGGCTGATCCGCACTCGCCGGACCGATTTCAATGGGACTGGTGGCATTTACCCAAACGCTATACTCATTTGCGTACACCGGCCGCACGTTTTTTCTCCGAGAAATTGCACGACGACTTGGTTGCTCAGTTGCGCGAGTTCGGAAGATCGCAATTGGGATGCTCAGAAATTTCGCCTTTGTGGCTCAGCTGCTATATCGAAGGCTGCGAACAACGCTTACATGCCGATCGACCACATGGCCCATGGGCTTTTGTACTTTCACTTTCACCTTCGCAGATCGCATACCAAGGTGGCGAAACGATGATGATTCGCCCTGAAATACTGAGTCTCTGGAGCCAAGCTGTGCCGAAGGGTCAAGCGTTCGAGGAAACCGAAATCGTAGATCGCATTCCTTCCCGAACTGGTGAGCTGCTGGTCTTCGATCCACGAATTCCCCACGGCGTCACTCGCGTTTCCGGAACGATGAATCCGCTCGAAGGGCGACTCGTTGTGCACGGTTGGTTTTCGCAGCCGAATCCATTTGTGGACGGACCACTATCGCCAAAGGCAGCCGAAGCCGCGTTGAGCGGCTTCGACGAAGTACTGGCAACCGCATTTGAGGATGGTGTTCAAAGCACCGGTACGGTTGCATACCGAATTCAAATTGCTGCGAGTGGCAAAGTACGAAAAGTCGAACGACTCGCGTCGTCCTTGATTTCTCCACTTCCAGAAACGGAATATGTTGAGAGTCGAAGGCTTTCCGAGTTGGTTCGCGGTCACTTCATGAAGTGGAAATTTCCAAAAGCGAAATACTCAAGCACGTTGACACTACCCTTGTCGTTCGAACGTTAGGAGACTGTATGGAAACTGAGATCGCAACACTCGCCGGTGGATGTTTTTGGGGAATGGAAGACCTGATTCGAAAACTGCCCGGCGTTCTCGATACCGAAGTCGGCTACACCGGCGGCACCACCGCGAATGCAACTTATCGCGACGTCAAGAAGGGCACGACGGGTCACGCGGAGGCGATTCAAATTAAGTTTTCCCCTAGCCAAATCAGCTATGAAGAGATTCTTGATTTGTTCTTTCGACTGCATGATCCCACAACGGTGGATCGCCAAGGAAACGATCGAGGCGATTCGTACCGATCGGCGATTTTTTACCATTCAGAACAGCAGAAAACCGCGGCAGCGAAAATGATTAAACTCGTGAACGATTCGAAGGCGTGGCCGGCGCCGGTCGTTACGCAGGTGGTTCCGGCAAAAGAATTTTGGGTCGCGGAATCAGAACATCAAGATTATCTCGAGAACACGCCGGGCGGATACACGTGCCATTTCGTTCGAAAGATGCCGAGCTTTTTGAAGTCGGCGCCTGATTTGTCGAAGTGAATTTAATTCTGTTTGACGCCAATGACATCAAATCCGACAGCGTGGTTCTTAGTGATCACCGGGCTTTGCACATCAGAAAAATTTTGAAAGCCGAGATCGGTGCAAAATTGCGCGTCGGAAAAATCGACGGCCGAATCGGAACTGCCGTCGTGACGGAGTCGACGGAACACGAAGTTCGACTTCAGATAATCGACTTGAATACTGAATCACCGGCAGCCAGTCAGGTGGAACTTATTTTAGCGTTGCCGCGACCGAAGAGTTTAAAAAGATGCCTTCGCGCCATAGCAAATCTCGGTATCAAATCGATACACTTGATACATTCGAGCAAGGTCGACAAATCGTATTGGACGGCACCAGCGCTCAACCCGGTTGTTATGCACCAGACGCTGCTTGATGGGCTCGCCATTGCACGCGACACAAGCCTGCCGGTCGTTCGGCTGCACAACCTGTTCAAGCCCTTCGCGCAGGATATAGCGCCGCACTTGATCGAAACGCAAGGATACGTCGCTCACCCAGCGAAGAACCCAGGCTTACCTCAGATTTCTCGAACAAGTTCACGGGTCCCGATTGCGATCGGTCCTGAGGGTGGATTCAGCGATTACGAAGTGGGACTCCTCAATGAAGCAGGATTTAAAAATCTCTCGCTAGGCGAGCGGCTTTATTCTGTTGAGACCGCCGTGCCGGTGATCGAAAGTCTCTTCCGATTTCGATAGTGTCATACGACAATATTTCTCATACAGTGAGGCTGATGGATTTATCGAGCCTAACGACATGGGGTTGGACCGAGTACTGGACGGCGGCGTGGAACGATGCGCTGGCGCAGGGTCACGCTTCGAACGGCTCCCAACCAGCGCGCGTTCTTGCTGAACAACGCGACTACCTCGAAGTCGTCACCTCACATGGACTGGCGCGCGCCGAAATAAAAGGTCGAATGAGGAAACAGGACGAAACTCATCTCACCGTCGGTGATTGGGTCGTTCTCGACAAACAAGGACAAATCGAATTTTTGCTGCCACGTCGAAGCTGCTTAAAAAGAAAAGCGGCGGGAGAAACGGAAGAGATTCAGATTCTCGCGAGCAATATCGATTGGGTTTTTATCGCAACAAGCCTTAATAAAGATTTTAATCCCCGTCGAATCGAACGCTTTCTGGTCGCCGCTCGAGATTCTGCGGTGAATGGTCCTGCTGCGAAGGTTGCGCTCGTCTTTACAAAAGCCGATCTTGGTTTGTTAAATACAGAAGAAGCGAAAGCGCAGTTGCAGGATCGCCTCAACGACATCGAGGTCATCACAACCTCTTCCTATAACGGCGAAGGACTTGAACAATTGCGGCGGCAAATTGCGCCAGGCGAAACCGCAGTTTTCCTGGGAACGTCGGGCGTCGGGAAGTCCTCCCTCGTGAACACCTTGCTGAAGGCGGACA
>JAYSYF010000107.1:0-17216 GCA_043716655.1 Bdellovibrionales bacterium
CGACACGAGATCGCGCAGCCACTCGAATTTCTTCTCTGACGTCGCCTGGCTTGCCACACTTGTTCCGCCGCCGGCTTTTCCTTCTTTGTATTTCCAGTGAGCCGCGATTCCGCGTTCGGCGACCATGTGCATGTCGCGAGTACGAATTTGAATTTCGATTCGCTCTGCGCCCGGCCCGAGAACCGTCGTGTGCAACGACTGATAGTTGTTCACCTTAGGCATCGCGATGAAATCTTTGAATCGACCTGGAATCGGTTTCCACAGCGAATGCACGTGTCCTAGGACCTCATAACACTCACCCACAGTTGCAACGACGACCCGAAACGCGAGCAGATCGTGAATCTGTTCGTAATCGAGCTGACGAGCCTGCATTTTTTTATAAATCGAAAATAAATGCTTCGATCGACCAAGAACTTCGAATTTGATTTTCGTGTGCGCGGAAAGTTCGTTCGACAGCAATCGTTTTACGTCGTCGATATATTTTTCGCGCTCAGATTTTCGTTTCGCGACTTGATTCGCGAGCTGGTAATACATGTCGGGTTTTGAATAACGAAGCGACAGATCTTCAAGTTCCGTCTTGATCGACATGATGCCGAGACGGCCCGCGAGCGGAGCATAAATGTCGAGCGTCTCCTGCGCGATACGAACCTGTTTCTCGTAAGGCATGTGCGCGAGCGAACGCATGTTGTGCAATCGATCCGCAAGCTTTACGAGAACGACACGAACGTCTTTTCCCATCGCGACGATCATCTTGCGAATGTTCTCGCCTTGTTTCTCGTGCGTATTTCTGAATCCGAGCTGCGAAATTTTTGTGACGCCATCGACAAGTTCGCTCACTGTCTTTCCGAACTCGCGTTCGACGTCTTTCAACGTCGCGATCGTGTCTTCAACTGTGTCGTGCAGCAACCCCGTGATGATTGTCGCCGTATCCAAATGCAGATCAGCCAAAATCGCGGCGACTCCAAGCGGATGGGTTACATAGGGTTCACCGCTTCGTCGGAACTGACCGTCGTGTGCTTTTTCAGAAAACTTGTAGGCTTTTTCGATGGCAGCGAAGTCCGCAGTCGGGTCGTAGGTTTTCACCTTCTCGATGAGGTCTTCGATCGACTCTGGAGAACCGGATGAAATGAGTTCTGAGGACTCTTGGTCGGCCATTCAGAGAAGCTTATCGGCGCCACAATGTAATTAGAAGAGTATAAATTTCGAGAACTTAGAGTCTTTGGACGATCGGAACTCAACGTCCCGTTCAGACCAAAGGTCCAACCGAGGGCAGCCATAAAATCCAACCTAAGCAGTGTTACAAAACCCGCCTTCGATTCAATCGAAGGTCGGTAGCAATGTCCGACCGAAGGTCGGCACCATCAATTCGACCGAAAGTCGGTTCTATCTATTGAGATCCTGCTCGACCTGAGCAATTTGGTCTTCGGTGTTCACTTCTTCAAAGCGAACAGAACCAGCAGCGACTTCACGAAGCGAAGTAACGATGTACTTGTTTCGGCCTGTAACGGTCGCAGAAGCGCCCTTCAGGAGTTGTTTTGATCGCTTGGCGACCAAAAGAACGAGTGCAAAACGATTTTCAACTTTATCGAGACAATCTTCGACCGTGACGCGTGCCATAGCGGGTCAAACTAGCCGCCACGGATGAGAGTTTCAACCAGTTTCTTGAATACTCCGAAGCTTTGCTCGAAGTCGTCGTTCACGACCTGGTGATCGAAGGAAGGAGCTTTTGCAATTTCTTTGATCGCGTTCGCCATTCGGACGTCGATGTTGTCAGTCCGCCCACCGTCCCGCTTCATAACGCGACGCTTTAGCTCGTCTATAGAGGGCGGGAGGATGAAAACCGATACCGCATCCTTCGGGTACTTCGCTTTAAAAGTCGTGGCCCCCTGGACATCAACGTCCATGATAACCACCCGACCGGCTTTGAACGCGTCTTCAATTTGGTGCAGTGGCGTCCCATAAAGGTTGGTGTGAACCTCGGCCCACTCAACGAAAAAACCTTCCTTAACGAGGTCACGGAAGCGCTCTCGGGAGACAAAGTGATACGGGTGGCCCTCGGACTCGCCGGTACGGATCGGGCGCGTCGTGTAAGTTACGGTGTCTGCAAGGACCGGCATTTCGCGGGCGATGCGTTCGACGAAGCTCGATTTTCCAGCTCCGCTCGGAGCCGCGACGATAATCATGCGCGCCATAATTGCATGAGGCCGGAAAGATTTTTGATCATTTGGCCTCCTCCGCTATTCGACATTCTGAACCTGTTCGCGAATTTTTTCTACGAGCGTCTTCGCTTCCACGACGAGACGTGTGAGGTCGGCGGTCTGACTTTTAGATCCGACGGTATTCACTTCGCGCAGAAGTTCTTGAGCATAGAAATCGAGAGTCTTCCCGATCGGAGCGTCAGGTTTTTTCGCGCCCTTGGTCTGGGCGGCGCCTTCAACAAGCTCACGGTAGACGGTGAGATGAGCAGACAAGCGAGCGATCTCCTCGCGAATATCTCCGCGGTCGATGAGAATCGCCACCTCTTGGTGAAAGCGCGAGTCGTCTGTGCCGGGCGGCTGTAAACCAGAAGCTTCAAGGCGATCCATGCGAGTCTTAAGGCGCGAACGCAAATCGTCGGGCGCATCGAGCGCAAGCTTCGAAACTTTTGAAACCGCGCTATCGAGTTGCGTAAGTAATGACAACAACTCGGCACGAATCGAAGCACCCTCGCGGGTTTTTTCTGTTTCGAGCGCCTGCAAGGCTTCCTTCGCCACATTCAAGACTGTCGTTTTTTGTTCAGCAGTTAATTCGGTTTCGTTCACAACGCGAATGACGTCTGGTGCTTTCGCAATAACCTCGAAAGGAAATGAAGACGTCGAAGAACCGGTGGCCTGAGCTAATTTTTGAAGCGCCTTCGCCCATTCCTTCGCGAGCCGCTCGTCGATTTCGACGCGAGCAAAGCTCTCGATTCCGCGAACGCGGTTCACATGAAGATCGACAGTTCCGCGAGACAACATGTTCTGAGCTAAAGTTCGAACTTCAGGTTCAAGCTCGGCCCATTCGCGAGGAAGATGAACGCGAATTTCTAAAAAGCGTCCGTTGACGGATCGAGCCCACGACTCGGTATCGCCGCTCGAAGCAAGCGCACCCGTCGTGTCTATTTTTTTCGATCGGCCATAGCCGGTCATGCTTTTCATGCGGGGAGCATCGAGCACGTGCCGATCTCAGTCAACTCCTGAAATTGCGGTCTTTATAGCGGAATCCCGTCCATGCTCGGCGTCGAACCAGCGAGTTTCAGGCGCACGTGAAAACCAAGTTCGCTGCTTTTTTGCCAGTCTCAAGGTTCCTTGTACGATCATAGGGAGAAGTTCGCTTTCGGGCAGTTGACCGCCTAAGAACTGCAACACTTCCTTGTAGCCGACGGACTGCAGCGCTGGACGGGTCGCATAATTCCTCGCGACCAAGGCCTGAACCTCGCTGACCAAGCCATCTTTAAGCATCTGTTCAGTTCTTAGCCGAACTCGCGGCTCAAGACGTGCTCGCTCGATTCGAATTCCGATCGTGGATACAGTTCGTCCGGGAAACCGAAGTTTCGACTGCTGCTCGAAATCTTCGCGCATCTGACTGAGTGTTTGCTCTGCGGGTAGCGTCTCTAGAATTTCAAGAGCACGCACAATTCTATAGCGGTCCTGGACTGCGATTTTTTTCGCCAGCTCGGGATCGCGAAGCTGCAGCGATGAATAAACCGCTTCGAGCCCTTCTTCGTCGACACGTTTCTCAAGACGTTCCTGCGCCTCTTCGCTCGCGCGCTCGGTCGGGAACATTCCCTTTTCTAGCGCCTGAATATAAAAACCACTGCCACCAGCAGCGATAAAATTCTTGTCAGGAGACGCTTCAAGAATTCCCATCGCATCTCGTGCGAAATCTCCGGCCGTATATTCATTAGCGACCGAAATATGTCCCACGAGATGATGTCTCACTTCGCTCAACTCTTGATCCGAGGGGCGTGCCGAGCCGATTTTTAGTTCGGAATAAAACTGAACGCTGTCTGCAGAGATGATCTCTGCATCTATCTGTTTTGCGATATCGATCGCGAGCGAAGTTTTTCCTGAGGCTGTGGGGCCCACCAGAAAAATAAGTTTCGCAACTGGCCCTGATTCTGGCTTTGATGTCAATTGATGCGACCGAAATCACGCTCGAGGCGTGCAAACGGATATTCGACCGACACGGGTCGACCGTGCGGACAAAAACTCGACAGCGGAAATTCATCCATCTGAAGCAAGAGTTGGCGCATTTCTTCGTTCGACAAAGTCTGTCCGGCGCGAACGACCGAATGACATGCCATGCGCGCGAAGACGTCGCCGATTCGTTCTTCGAAAACAAAACTTCCGCCTCGCTCGAGAACCGCCGAAGCCAACTCTTTTAGCGACTTCTCGATAACCGATTCCTTTAACAAACTCGGCATTGAAGTGACGCTGACAGTTCTTGGTCCCATTGGTTCGATTATGAGTCCGATTCGTTTCAAATCTTCAGCTTGTGTCATCAACGCTTCAAGATGTTCGGGTTCTAGATCGACCAGATGGGGAAATAAAAAACTCTGGGTTTCAATTGCGCCGGCGTCGCCCTTGGTTCGCCACGCGCGCATCAAGCGCTCGAACGCCACACGCTCGTGAGCCGCATGCTGATCGACAAAGACCAGCCTGTCCCCGTCTTGGCAGACTAAGTAAGTGTGGGCGGCTTGGCCGAGAATTTCCATTCGCGACCAAATGTTTCTTTCGGTGTTTCCGCTCGAGAGCGCCGCCAGATTTTCAAATTGCGAGAGTGAGATATCTTTTCGTTTTACTTGGATGTGATCGAGATCTGGTGAATCAAAACGAAAATGTTGAACGGCGCTCGAAGTTTCAGCGTGAGCAACCGCGCCACCCTGTTCGCCACTTAAACCCGCAGATACCGGTGCCTGGTAAGGTCGAGTGAAATCGGCCACGCTCATAGCAGACGGCGAATTTACAATCGTCGGATTCGACGACGACATCGCTGCCACTGCTGTCACTGTCGACGCTTGCGCTGAACCACGATAAGTTTCACCTTTGGCATTCACGCCAAGCCAAGGTGCCGTCTCGAGCGCGGCACGAAGCGTCCGTGACACCGCTCGAAACGCGCGCGACGGATCTCGAAACTTAACAGCGGATTTTGTCGGATGAATATTGACGTCCACTTCTCCGTCCGGAACCGAAAGTTTCGCCACGGCGTAGGGATATTCTCCGTGCATTAAAAGTCCGCGGTACGCTTCGATCACCGCCGCCTGAAGCGACCGATCCTGCACCCAACGGTTTTGCACAAAAAACCAAAGTCCCTTTGAATTGCCAATCACATCATGCGGTCCAGAGAATGCGATTTCAGCTTTGATACCTTCAAATTCACCGGTGACGGTATGCAGACGCATTCCGAGCACGGCCTGCGCCCGCGTTTCGAATGTTTCGCCTGCACGGTAAGTGAATTCGGCTTTCGCCTTTGACCGCAGCCGAAACCCGACCTCGGGATGACTCATGGCTATGGCCTTCACGACGGCGCGGATCTGCGATCCTTCTGCGGTCTCGGATTTCATAAATTTCAGTCGAGCCGGAACGTTCTCAAACAAGTCGCTGATAACAATCGTCGTTCCAAGATTACCTGCGCTAGGCAAAACCGGTTCAACGCGACCAAATTCAGAAACGACGCGTGCGGCGTTTTCTTCATCCACAGGTCGCGAAGTAAGATCAAGGCGACTGACAGCGCCAATCGATGCCAAGGCTTCGCCGCGAAAACCGAACGATTGCAGTTTCCACAAATCATCGGCCGATTGGATCTTGCTTGTCGCGTGACGAGCCAGTGCGCGCGCGAGATCTTTGGGCCGAATCCCTGAACCGTTGTCAGTCACTCGAACCGAACGACCTCCATTATCAAATTCCACTTCGACTTCAGTTGCGCCCGCATCGATCGAGTTCTCGACCAATTCTTTTACGAGATGAGCCGGCCGCTCGACGACTTCGCCCGCCGCGATTTGATCGACGACGTCTGAACGCAGTTCAAGAATTTCCTTGGGCTTCATCAAAATATCGTCCCCACTGAAAGTTGTACTTGGCGATATGTCTTTTTCTCGAAAATATATTTTCCATCCAGGCGTATGCAGAAGTCATCGAAACGAATCCCCGCCGTAAGTTCCACGTTCGCGCCGAGATTAAACGCCCACATTCCGTAATCGGTCGTTCCCTGACTCGCTTGAATATTTGAAATCACAAGAATGGGACCCGCCCCAATTCCGATCAAGGTGTCTTGTCGCACCATGATCGGAAGCAGCAAATTCGCATCGGTCCAAAGAATAAAACCGGACGGAGTAATTTGCGAGAGGCCCTTGTAATATTCCGGCGCCCCATAGTGCAGTAGAATGTTTACGTCCATCAGTGGACCAGTGATGAGCACATCGGGGCCTGTCAGTTTCAAACCATACGTCATTAAATTTGCGGTATAGTCGACGCCGTTGATCGATTCCTTGTAGTCATTCTGGCCCACGGCAAAAGCCACCGAGCGAGTGAATGCGAACATCTCTTTTGACGACCCTTTGGCCCCATCAGCCTCGGGTTCGAATGGCCCCCGCTTGTAGGCCGCAGCTTTTGCTTGAGTGAAAAACTTTTTTGCCTCGGCTTCGGACTTCACATCGGAAATCTGAATCCATCCAAGTTTTCCGTTCGCGCGCGTTCGATAAAATTTTGCAAATTCGCCTCGCGAGCCTCTCGACACAGGCAAACGCGCGCCGCGCTTTGCAACCGTGACGACGCGGCCATCGAGATCCGGCTTGTCATAGACCTGCGATTCTTCTGCGACGACGACAGCGACGGTCGATCCGGTTTTTGCCACCGCAGGGTTTTTAAGTTTTTTAGTCGATTTTTCCGATGTCTGCGCAGGCCGACGAGTCGGTTTACCTTCAGCCGATGCATAGAGAGGCATGCCGAAGATCGCCGCCGCTAGGAAGAGAACGACTCCATTCGTCATCCGAATCGCATTCCCCACACTCGCGTGAACGCTTCGATGACGATTTTCGAACTCATCTTACTTTGTCCGACACGACGGTCTTCGAACTGAATCGGAACTTCGATTCCCTTACAGCCCGCTTCGAGACTTCGATATTTTAATTCAATCTGAAAGCTGTAGCCCTCAGACTTAACTCGATCTAGACCAATCGCGCCGAGCGTTTTCGCCGTCCACGCATTGAAGCCACCAGTCCAATCTCGAATCGGATGGCCGAGAATGGTGCGGCTATAAAGACTTCCGCCACGGCTAATGATTTTGCGTCCTAAACCCCAGTTTTTTGTTCCGCCACCTTCGACGTAGCGCGAACCGATCGCGAAGTCGGCTCCCTCATGAACGGCCGTCAACAATTTTACGAGATCGACCGGTCTATGCGAAAAATCTGCGTCCATCTCGACAAGAACTTCGTAACCCTGCTCGAGACCCCACTTGAATCCCGCAATGTACGCTCGTCCGAGTCCCTGTTTTCCTGGGCGCGATAATAGATGGAGCTGACCAAAGGGCATCGACTTCTGAAGTTCTTGAACAGCTTTGCCAGTTCCATCCGGAGAATTATCGTCGACGACGAGAACCGCGAAATCTTTCGCGAGCCCGGCACTCGACACCGCCGCAAATATTTCTGTGACGAGCGGACGAATGTTTTCAACTTCATTGTAGGTCGGAACAATAACGAGAGAGCGCATGGCGGCAACATAAGCGAAGGCTCATGTGAAGGCATCAGCAAAACGGCTTCGATATCTTCTTCGTTATCGTGTAGGTTGCTGCGGCGAGTCTACTGGGCGGGAGCGGCGCTTTTTCACGGAGGCACGGGCCTTTACAGCAGATGGTCGTCGACCAGCGGCGACAACGGGATCTGACAGGAGGTTCGCCGGGTTGAGTCCGCGCTTCGCAATGTGCTCGCGCACGAGGTTCGCAGCCTGTTCTTGTGATTTTCGATAGATGATCGGATCGAATCCGCAGCGTGCGCATTTGAGGCTGATGCGATGTCTGAGACCTACGAATATCTCAGCAACTCCGATGAAAAGTGCACCGATCGCAATGCCGCGCGGATCAATCGCGTCGACGAATGGAGACAACACAAGCAGTCCCGCAAACGTGCACAGAACGACGTCGAAGACCGAAACGTGAGCCTTCATGTAAACGCGATGTTCGTTACCGCAGAAGGCGCAAAGTCGTGTCTGTCGCCCTGATTTGAAAATACCCATTCCCTATTCTAGCGCGATCCGAAGCCCAACGCGTGAGCACGTAAAATCGAAGGCCAAAGACCTCGACCCGAGTCCAGAACTCGCCCCAAAAACGCGACCAAAGCCCCTCACCAGTTAGGCTTCGATGTTAGTCTTAGGGGTGTAGGCAGGAGGCCAGCGAATGAGCTTTTTTTCGACTTCTTTCTCGAGTGCATCGGCAGTCACGTTCGCCCTTCTTTGGGCTACTTTCTCATCCGCGCCGGCACAGGCGGCTCCGGACGTCGATAATGAGAGCGCCGATTATGTGACCTACGATTCGATTGTCGAAGACCTTCAAAAACAAAATGCGAAACAACCGACGCCGAGCGCGGCCCGATCGAGCACGCGATCGAACTGGTTTTCCTCTAATACGGCAGGCGGCGACCCGTTCGAAAATGTTTGGATTCATGCTGGAGTCGGTTTCGCTCAAACCACTCAAACTCTTTCGCTTCCAAACGGTCTCGAGGCAGTGAATTCGGGACGTGGAGTTCAAGCGGCCGTCGGTATCGATATTCTTGGGCCAAATCTTTCTGCCGAAGGCGCTGTACGAACTTTTGGCGAAACCGAAGATTCAAGCAGCAAGGTCACATTAAAAGAATTTGATCTGAAAATTTTGTTCAAATCGCGTGCGTCCCGCTTAGGATTTCGTGCGGGAGGCGGCCTCTCGGCTCGCTACATGACTGTGCGTTCAATGGCGAACACGTATGACATTACGACGCCAGCAAGTGTCGTCACTGTAGGTGGCGATATTTTTATAACATCGGCGATCAGCCTCGGTCTCGATTTGTCGACTCGAAATGCGATGATTTCCGAAACCTTCGATCGTTCCAGCTTCGACGGCACTGTTCGCCTCGACACACATTTCTAAGGGGTTCGACATATGGGCGTCGGGACCTTCTCAATATTAGCCGCAGTTGCCGCACTCGTTACATCACTGCTAATTCTTGGCGCTCAAATTTATCTGAGCCGCAAGCGACAGCGTAGATTTCAGACGCTGGAACTCGTTCCGAACATTCTAATGACCCGCTATCCACTTATGTTCGTGGGCCGACCACGATCTCTCTTTCGTCTCGGAGGCGACTTTCTCGAACTGCCGATTTACCTGCAGGAACATGGATACCAAGTTGAAGAAATTGAAATGCGCGACGACCGAAACAACTTAGCTTCAATGCTTCGTTTGCTCGGCACAAATCAGGGCCCCGTGCATCTCATCGTGAATCAAGCTTTTGCAGAGGCTGCATATGATCTTGCTCTCGATGGTCATCCGAAACTCGCGACGCTCACTCTCATCGGTACTGGTCGAGGATCAATTCGCCCTACTCAACTGCGTGCGACTCGTTTACCTGTGTTCGAACGTCCCGAGCTGCGCCCATCGATAACAGCCGAAACCTTCGCGACCGAACAGATCGCGCTTAGCCATATGGTTTCGCTTGCGGAATACGATCTCCGATGATGCGATAGGGCCATGAAGGCTGTGCAGAGTCATGAAATCAGATAAGCCAGACCCAACTGAAACGATCATCGACGTCTCGGCGCAAATCTCGCACGAGATTGTCGACGGCGCTAAAGACCGAGCGAACGAGTTGATTCACCTTCCCCTCATGGTCTTTCGATTCTTAAGTCACCCGACACGTTTCATCCGAACGACTCCAGATTTAAAAACTGTTTCGTGGGTTGTCCTCGCAATCGCGACCGGTGCGATCGGCGCTGCAGTGAACGCGATCGTTCATCAAAGTCTCTGGCGATTTTTTATGGCTCTCATCATTCTACCGTTGGGCTCGTTCCTTTCGGTGTTCGCGACGACTTCCATTCTGAAATTGGTTTTCAGAGGGGCGCACGGACTTCGATTCCGCTACCGTTCGGGCGCTTCGATTTTCGCGTTTGCGAATATGTTCTGGTGGATTCCCATCGGAGCAGGCGAAAAATATCCGCCGCTATCACTGATCGGCTTTTTCATTGCACTGTTCATTGCCGGCACTGGCTTCACAACGAAACTTAGTTTGCCACGTGGCCTTGTCATTCGTTGGTTCACGCTGCTAGCGGTCGCGCACGTCGTGCTCTGGTCACTCGGCCGCTGGATGAGCACGCAACAGTAAGTCTTAACGGCTCATCATGTAGAGCACGCCGATCACAATCGCCGTGATGATCACCATCGAAACCGGATCTAGCGCGCTCGATTTCGCTTTTTTTGCCGCCGCATACTCTTCAAACGACACGAGCGTCAGGTCATGTATCGAGCATTTTCCCTGATGATCGAAAATCTTCCCACACTGCGGGCAGACCCATTCTTCGCCGTCGAGTTCATCGCCAGTCGAAACTGATTCATCAATGAGCGCCAGGCGAATCAAATCCGGGCGGAGCAATTCTAAAGCTGAATCGTCAAACTCAACATACACAAGGTCTGCTGGACTTTCGATTCGAGGGTGGTTTGTAACGTCATTTTTATTATCGATGATCTCGCCGCTCGAAAGAATTTCTCCTTCGAGGCTATTTTTCTCAAGAATTCGCAACAGTTTGTCGGCCGCATGAATCGGCATTGGTCCTACACGCATGACTTTACGCCCGTACGCCTGTTGAACCGAAGCCGCCAGCCCCGCGCGCGGTATCTGAAAGTTCATCGACAACCATTAAGTCGGCTTGAACAACCGGGCACAATACAAACTGCGCAATTCGGTCTTGGTCTTTCACTTCGACCACTTCGCTGCCAAGATTGATGACAATGATTTTCACTTCGCCACGGTAATCAGCATCGACAGTTCCCGGAGAGTTCAAAACGGTCACACCTTGTTTTGCTGCGAGACCGCTGCGTGGACGAACTTGAATTTCGAATCCTGGAGGAATCTCAACCGAAAGGCCGGTCGGAATCATCGCGCGTTCGAACGGCTTGATAATCATCGTCGAAGAAATCGCAGCGCGAACATCGAGACCCGATGCATGTGCCGTTTCATAGCGGGGAAGTTCACCTTTGAAATGCGGAAGCGTCTTAACTTTCAGTGGTACTTTTTGAAATGACATCGCTATGTACTCCCCTTTTTTGCGCTTGTGCGAGTCGGCTTTTTTGCAGCCTTTGTCGTACTACGTTTCTTAACCGGCGCACGTCGCGCCGTTTTCACAGAGCCTTTTTGCCGAGTATGAGCACCCAGTCGACCCCACTTGGCTCTTTGCTTATCGATCCAATCGAGCATCGGTTTTTCTGGAAGCGGGCCCATCAATGTGATTCCCAGAGTTTCCGGATGCAGACATTCCTCTGCCAATTGGCGAACGGCTTCTGGTTTGACTCGTTCGAACTCGTTCAGAATCTCGCCAATCGGACGGTATCTTCCGAAAACGAGTTCGTTGATTCCGATCGACTGCATGCGACTCTCGGGATCATCCGAACCGATGATGGTGGAAGCGCGAACTTGCGTGCGAACCATTTCCATCTCTTCTGGAGCAAAGCCCTTCACACGCAGCTTCGTCATTTCTTCGAGTGTGACCGCGAGCGCTTCGGGAACTTTTGAAGGTTCAGTCGCCGCGTACATGAGAAGTGTTCCTGTATCGACGAAAGAATAAAGCTGAGAATAAACCGTATAAGCCAATCCGCGGTTCTCGCGAATTTCCTGATAGAGTCGAGAAGTAAGGCCACCGCCCAAAATTCCATTCAAAATCATCGCATCGAAACGCCGGTGATCTCGGAAACCCGGGCTCTTCGCACCAATCAAAATGTGAGCTTGTTCAGCGCGGCGTTTGATCACCTTCGAAAAGCTTCGAGCGTCGACCGCATCGTTCACTGTTCCTGCTGGCAACGAACTTCGCGAGGAACCCTTTAGGGGCGCCAAGTATTTTTCTACGAACTTACATAATTCATCGTGATCGACGAGACCGGCGGCTGCGATGACGAGATTTTGATTCACATACTGACGTCGGTAAAAACGCAAGACTCGGTCGCGTGTCATCTTCCGGATCGAATCGACCGTTCCCAAAATCGGCAATGCAAGCGGCGTCCCTTTGAACGCGTGCTCGAAGTGTCGATCAAAGACACAGTCTTCGAGCATATCTTCGCTGGACCGAATTTCCTGAATGACGACGTCACGCTCGGTTTCGACATCGCGACGAGCAAACGTTGGGCTCGTAACGAGATCACACAAGACGTCGACGTAAGTTTCCAAATGTTCCGGAAGTCCGAAAGCGACAAACGAAGTCGTTTCCCGCGAAGTGTACGCATTAATGTCGGCGCCCACTTCTTCCATGTCTCTCGAGATTTCAAACGCGGTTCTGCGTTTGGTACTTTTGAAAACCATGTGTTCAACAAAGTGAGCAAGGCCAGCCTCATCGGGGGCCTCATCGCGGGTACCTTTACCAACGAAAAAACCAACCGAGGCCGCAACGGCCATCGGATGGTTTTCTGTCACTACGCGAACACCGTTCGCGAGAGTGGTTTTTCTAAAGCGATAGCGGGCCCATGGGGCCGGCTTGCTTAGTCGGGCCATCAGTGAGCCTCTTTTTTTAATTTGGCTGCTGATCAAGAACCGCTTTGCGCGACAGCTTGATGCGTCCTGCGCGGTCGATATCGAGAACTTTCACGTCGATGAGATCGCCTTCTTTCAGAACATCTGTCACCTGGCGGATACGCTCGTGAGCGATTTCCGAAATGTGCAGTAAGCCCTGGGTATTCGGCATAACTTCAACGAACGCACCGAAGTCCATGATCTTCACAACGCGACCGTTATAGATGCGGCCGACTTCAGCTTCAGCACAAATGCCGTTGATGATTTCGATCGCACGTTTAGTTTTCAATGGATCCGAAGAAGCGATGTGAATTGTTCCGTCGTCTTCGATGTCGATCTTAACGCCCGTCTCTTCAACGATAGCTTTGATGACCTTGCCGCCAGCTCCGATAACTTCGCGAACTTTTTCTGGCTTGATCTTGATCGTCTCAATGCGAGGAGCATAAGGAGAAATCTCGCCACGTGGACGCGAAATCACTTTTTCCATTTCAGTCAGAATGTGCAGACGACCTTCGCGTGCCTGAGTAAGAGCCTGCTCCATCACCGCAAACGAAATCGAGTCGATCTTGATATCCATCTGAAGCGACGTGATACCTTCACGAGTTCCGGCAACTTTGAAATCCATATCGCCCAAGTGATCTTCGTCACCCAAGATGTCCGAAAGAACTGCGACTTTGTCGCCTTCTTTGATCAGACCCATCGCGATACCTGCAACGTTTCCTTTTACAGGAACGCCGGCATCGAGAAGCGCCATCAATCCAGAACAAACCGTTCCCATCGAAGACGAACCGTTCGACTCAAGAACTTCGCTCACAACACGAATCGTGTATGGGAACTTTTCCTGATCTGGAAGGATCGCTTTCAGTGCGCGCTCAGCCAAGTTTCCGTGGCCGATTTCACGACGGCTCTGTCCGCCCATACGACCCGTCTCACCAACAGAGAATGGAGGGAAATTGTAATGGAGCAAGAATTTCTTCTTCACCATTCCACCGAGTGCATCGATCATCTGCTCGTCGTCACCTGTTCCGAGAGTCACTGTGCCAAGAACCTGAGTCTCGCCACGTGTGAAGAGACCCGAACCGTGAGCGCGTGGCAACAACGCCACTTCGCACGCGATTGGGCGAACCGTCTTCACGTCACGACCGTCGATACGAATTTTGTCATCGAGGATCATGTTACGAGCCGCAACGTACTTAATGTTCTCAGCGATAACGCCAAGCTCTTTTGCACGCAGTGCCTGAACTTTGTCTTCTTTGATTGGAGTTACGAATTTTTCTTTCGCTTCTTTTTTCGCTGCATCAGCTGCTGCGTAACGAGCCATCTTCTCGCGGATACGAAGAGCCGCGTTGATTTTTGGTTCGAGGAACGCAGTGACTTCTTTTTCGAAGGCTTCGTCGCACTTCGCTGGTGTGAAAGCGCGCTTTGGCTTCGAGCCCGTTTTCTTGCGCAATTCTTCGATTGCATCGATGATCGGCATCATCGAAGCATGACCGAATTTCAAAGCAGCGAGAGCGTCTGCTTCCGAACAGAACTTCGATTCGCCTTCAACCATCAGGATACCGTTGCGAGTACCTGCGATGATGATGTCCATGTCCGCACCCTCAAGCTGTGCGCTCGATGGGTTCAGAACAAGTTGGCCACCGACGCGACCAACCTGGATGGCGCAAGTCGGACCGCTGAATGGAATGTCAGAAATGTGAAGTGCTGCCGATACACCGATCGAAGCGAGCATCTCGATTGGGAATGTTCCGTCGTATGAAAGAGTTGTCGCAACAACCTGAGTTTCGAAACGGTACCCTTCTGGGAAGCATGGACGAATCGGACGATCGATCAGTCGCGCCGTGAGTGTCGCGTTGTTTGTTGGTCGACCTTCGCGCTTGAAGTATCCGCCTGGGATCTTTCCAGTCGCATAGAACTTCTCTTGATATTCGACTGTGAGAGGGAAGAAATCGAGTGTCGATTCTTTCTTCGAAGATACTGCGGTCACGAGAACGACGTTGTTACCTGAAGATACGAGTGCCGAACCATCGGCCTGTTTCGCGAGACGACCTGTCTCGATCGTGATTGTTTTGCCGCCGACCGTTGCTGTAACAGTCTGAGTATTGAACTTAAGTACTGGAATTTCTGACATCTGACTTGATCCCTATTTCTTCGAGCTCTTTTTCGAGTCACTGCTTTATTTTGCAGGACCTGCCCGATCTATTATTTTTCCATTCGACCGACGGTCGATAATTTCGCTTTTTTACTAGCGCCTACTCTAGCTAAGTCAGCCCTTATTAGCCAAAGGTTTCGAAGACTTCGCTGTATCAATCCGCGATCCAAAATTCGTCGAAGCAAACTTTTTCCGCCCCGGCCGCAGCGTTGTTCGAACTTGTGTCACAACGCGCCACCGGCGCCGGTGTTGCATCGCGTTGTTAGGGAACGCGGCTTGTTCGCCACTTCGGACTTAGCTGGCTAAGACCCTCAAAAGCAAAAAGCCCGCTAGATAAACCCAGCGAGCTTTCTTTGGAACTACTTAACGCTTCCTGGCGGAAGCTTCAAAGCTTCGACCCGAGCGCCTTGGCAGCTTACTTACGGAGTTCGAGGTCCGCGATCAGCTTTGTGTAGATGTCAGGCTCGTTGTTACGAAGGTAAGTCAGAAGCTTTTTACGACGGTTAACCATTGCAACCAGACCGTAACGGCCGTGATGATCCTTCTTGTGAGCCTTGAAATGCTCTGTCAGATCCTTAATACGCGCCGTGAGGAGTGCGACCTGAACTTCAGAAGAACCTGTGTCCATCGACGCACGTTGAAACTTCTTAACGACTGCTGCTTTCTGATAACCGAGAAGTGCCATTATTTTACTCCTTTAAGAGTTTTTTGAGTGAATCCGAGTGCCTCTTGTCCCATGGCTTTTGGCCCTACGGAACCCGCGTCATGGCTGACGACGGCTAAAGCGGTCTCGAACAGGGCTCAGGTGTATAGAAGCCACTGGCTAAACGCAATCCCTTAGATTCAAATCTGAGTATGAATCGAAGCCTCATAGTCCTCATCATCACGGGCTCTCGCCCAGTGCAATTTAAAGGTGGCCACGGCTGCAGGTCAGTACATTGCCGAACTCGAAAAAGCGGGCCTGACGAAGTACCAAAATAACAGCGTCTGCGAAGTCCTCGACTACGAATTCCGGAGTTGCTCGAAATCGCAAAAAGCGACGCTGGACAAGTCCTTCAAAGTGAAGGACTTGTTGGGGAACTACTGCCAGCCCCATCTGCGACCTCCCACCACGATTTCTCGAGAGGAACTTATGAAAGGCGCCGAGCTCTTCAGCTGGAAAGATCACAACGGCTACCCTTGGTACGCGCTTCTTCCCGGGACCAACCGGCTCAAAACGACCAAAGAAATAACCGACAACAAAGTCACGTCGGACTACCTCATGGAAGTGATTCTAAACCTTCCGCCAGGCACAGAAGTTTCTTGGAACAACCTCGGCGCCGTCGAAGACAGAAAAAATCTCGAGTTCTCGATCCCGGCCACTGTAGCAAGCGAACTCAACGCTCGGGCCGCCCAAGCGAAAATAAAACTTGTCGTGCCGTAACAGTTGAACTGAAGCCCGAGGCGGCCTTTGTTCGATAGTCGAGCAGATTTTATCTGTCGAAATCCTGACAGGTGAAATCCGATCGGCGATCGCTTAAAAAGGCCTTATGAAAAAAGTAATCGTCGTTTACACAGCTGGGTTCGCGCTCCTTTTCAGCGCACCTTCGCAATCATTCGGCGCTACTGCGGCGCAAGATTTGTTCGCAATTGCGAAAGAAATGGGCCGACTCTGCTACCAGAACGGTCAGCTACGAGAATCACACCGTAAAGAACTCGAAAGCCTTAGCAAATCGCGACTCCTCAAAAAGAACTCGTACGATCGAGCCGAAGAGCTGGAGTCGAAAATCGCCGGACTCGATCGCGTTTGTCATGATAATTTGCAGTAGCCATTAAACGAAGACGCGGCGGATTTTATAGAATTCGCCGGGAGCGGCTACCAAAAGTGCGAGAAGTTTCTTTTCCTCGCGGTGTACGATCCGAACCGGCTTCGGCTCGACACCGAGCTGAATCGTACGAAGCAACTCAGCCTGAATTCCTTTTGATAACTGGCCGTTGCGAAGCAACGTCGCATCGTAACCTTCAATTTCAATGCGACCAAAATGTGGAAGAGCATCTGCGAGCGGAACCCATGCGCTCGCAAGCAATCTCGGGTCCGGCAACGCCGCACGATCCGGCGCTGCCTTCAAAGCCGCATCAACGTCGTTAAGTCGCAGGGCTTGAGAAATTTCAAACGGCGCACTCATAATTCGACGGAGCACCGTCACCGTTCCACCGCAACCGAGCAGCTGTCCAACGTGGTTCGCCCACGCACGGATAAAGCTGCCTTTGCTGCAACGAAGGCGCACTGTGAACTCAAGAGGTTTTATCCCCGGTGCGGCTCCACCGGAT
>JAYSYF010000108.1:0-17161 GCA_043716655.1 Bdellovibrionales bacterium
CTTACATCGATGCAGGAGTCATTGTTGCCGCATCCCAACTCAAAACTTTTTGTAACGACCGGTGCACTACTCGCGCTGACAATCTGCTTTCAACTAGTAGCAAGCGAGGCTTCCGCGACATCGAAGCGTTGCGAACAGCTATTCTCTGCGGAGCCACCCGACTTACTTGCTAAGTCAGGCTTGAAACTGACCGACATCAAAATCACGACGTTTCATCGTAAACACAATCGCGTTTGGATCGAACTCCAGAAATCCGATAACTCTTCGATTGGTCGGATCGCTCTTTGGCCCGGCGGTCATCGATTCTTTCACATCGAGATAGTTCTTCTTGAAGCAGGATACGAAGGAAAAGGCTTCGGGTTTCTATTGTATCAGGCCGCAGCGCACGTCGCAGCGGTTCGATACAATCGAGTTTTAAGCGCGAGCCGCGATCGGCATACACTTGACGCTGAAAAACTTTGGGAAAAAATGATCGACTCTGGCGCTGCCTCGATCCGATATTTACCATTACTCGAACTCGTCACCTACTTGAACGAGATTACTCCACGGCAGCCGATCACGCCGGACGAGGTTGCGACTTATGTCGATCGTTTCGGACAGTCGATCTATGTTATGAAACAAGACTCTCCTGCCGCTCATTCTTTTAGGAAAATCTACGAACGGCGCGGTGGAGAGATCATCAACACAGAGTAAATCAATGTGCCGTGATCGAAACCGGTCGCTCGACATTAACCGCATAGGTCGTTTTGTCTTTCGCGGCCGGCTCTGATTGGTCGCTGAATAACGCGACATGAAGGCGTGCCTGCCCGGTCTTGAATCTCCCGAGCGAGCTTCTGGGAATGACGATTTTATTTCCATTGCGGACCGCCGTCAGAACGACTGACCTTCGATTCATGAACAGCTTCTTTGCAGAAATCAATTTCACTAACAGTTTTTCTCTTGAGGAAATCTGACCGCCAGTAAATGGAATTACCAAATCTTGCCGCGTTGAAATCGTTTTTACTAACTCGGGTTCAAACTTTCGTTCGGTCGCGATCAGTTTGGTCTCTTGAGCGGCCCCAACGGCGCCAGGTCCACGCAAGGTCATCTCGTAAGTTGCTTGATGAATCCACTTCGTAGCGTGGATCCGCGTCTACCGTTCCTCACAGTCGCATGCGCGTTTTTCTCCCCGAGACGATGCGCAACTTCGAATTGGAGGTCACTCGCATTCGCGATTCCATTAGAGAGTGCAACAAAGATCAGAATCAGATATTGAAATGCCACGACTCATTATCCAGCCGATAACCGTGGACTCAAGCTCTTCTTCTCAAAATGAGACAGATGTCCACAGCTTGGACGACTGTTAGGATTGCCACATATTGAAACAGGCAAAGCAGCCGTCAAATGCTTCTCAATTTGGTTCGACCAGGCACGGTTGGTGCTCCTTTGAACACTACGGACTGTCACAGGTCTGTGGAAACGGAGTAGTGATGAAAACATTCATTGCACTTTTAATTCTCTGCTCGATGAGTTCGACCGCGATGGCGGCACGGGATGCCTGCACCGCGAAAGTCTTGGCCCAAGCGGGTCTTATCAAAGCGACATCTCAGGACATCGTTCGCTCGACCGACGACGCATTAGATATGCGACTCGACAAATTCACCGATCGAGACATCAGCGAAGCCGAACAAAAGGAAGCTGCTGCTGCACTTGAAATTCTAACGGCTGTTCGAAACCTTCAACAGTCGCCAAACGATGCCGGTGCGCCGATCATTGTTGAATTGTGCAAAAATAATCTGAGTGTACAGAAAACCGTAGCGCAATAACCATTATCCAGCCGTTCGTCCATAGTGCTCATCGACGGCGATGTCGATGAGCATTTATGCGTCTAATTCGTCAATTATTTCTGAGATTTGCAGATCGGATCTACCGTCAGCACGATCCCAAAAAAGACGCGTCTTATTTGCGACTCATCGTCGTCCACATTTTAGCTTTCATGAGTTTGTTCGCCGGTTCATTTCTGATTCTCGGAAAAGTTTCAGATCGTTCGGCTCGGCCTGTCGTGGAAATTCCTGCGGCATCGTGGTCGGTACTTATCGGCCGCGATGATGTTGCATGTTGGTCGACGACCGATCAAGCGCTGTGCCCTGCACGTCCGTCGAATCCACAGCTCTGGCACGCGGGACTTAAACGCTGGAGCAAGGAATATTATTCTGCCCTAGGAGATGACCACAAGCGACCGTACTGGATGGGAATTCAGATCCCCCCCGAGCAATTGAAGAAAGCAAACGCCGAAGGCGCAACTCGATTGATGCTCGGTCTTCTATTTAGCCGGTATGAAGTGTGGATCGACGGTCGCCGAGTTCAGACCGGCAACTATCTTGAAAACGATTTGCCAGTCGCGATCGACATCGCAAGCGAACGCCTACAAGCAGATGTTCCCTTAAGCGTCGCTATCATTGTTTTTCGCGACGGTAAAATGCGAACAATGGATTCAAGTTGGTTCGTTCCGGCGCTAGGACTTTTCACCTCGCGAGCGGCAGATCAACAGATGCGTTGGGTGATATTCACAGGTGACACTCGGTTCTTGATCATGTTCGCCGTCTTCATTTTGTTCGGAACCATTTTTCGATTCGCCGCACAAGCCGATCCGTCGAAAGAAGAATTCCGCGCGGCCGCACTTGTTTCTTTTGTCTTAGCACTTACTCAGGTCATCATGGCCGATTCTACTTTTCGGGTCCTTGAAGCTTCATTGTACTATCGATTTCTAACGGCGTTTTCGTTGGGCGAAGTCGCCGCTATTTTGACTCTGGGTTTTGCAGCGGCACGAAGTCGTCGTGCCTTGGTGATTGGCGGAAGCGCCGCTGCTCCAATCTTGATTCTTTTCAGTCTCTTCCTGCCGTCAGATCTCTTCGCGGACGGCGAACTGACTCAATTCATCCTGACATGGCTGACACCGTCGGCTTACGTAGCAGCGGGACTTCTGTGTCTTGCGCAATTCATAAAAATTCAGGCGATGTCGCATCTCGCAGGAGTCGCGCCGTCCCCTCATCGCAATACGACGTTACTCGTGCTGACCTTCATGATGATTTGCATAGCGTCTGCGTTCGTCATGGAGTCGACTCAGGCGGTCGCCGTCGAAACACATTGGGCTCGCTATTTAATTTTATTTCCGCTGTTGGGACTTGCAACGACCTTGGCCGCTGACGTTCGACGAAACATTCGTCTCGTCGAGACGACTCCAATTTCAAGTTTCCACAAGATGCCGAAACTTCCGAGCGAGGTTCCCGGTATTCTTATCAATCTCGATCTCAAGGGATCGGAAGCGTTGTTCCGTGCAGGTTCGGGACAAGGCTCTGGCGGCACGATAGTAAGCACAGTGATCTCGCAGGTCTGGGGTCGTTTTGCTGCGAGCGGTGGTACGATTCTGCAATCTTCGGGTGACGATCTCATTGTGCTCTTCGACGAACCAACTCTCGAAAGAAATCCGAACGTCTGGATCGAGACGCTTGAAGCAGCACATGAAGAACTGCAAATGATTGCGCAGACTCTGGCCGATGCCCAAGTAGAATTGTCGACGCTGAAAACGATCGAGTTTCGCGCGTCCATTTCTCGTGGATCGGTTCGGCCGATGTGGCGCAACGTCGGGGTGACACGAGTACCGAATTGGGTTGAAGCCGGATCTCGCAATGTGTTCGTGGAATCGGCACGACTGCTAGAGCTCGAACGCACGTTGAAATTGACAGGACAAGGTTCGACCGTGATTTACGCTGACTCAGCGGAACTAGTACCCCCAAAGGGGTATCAAGTCCAAGTGGTTGACGGAATCGGCAAGCACGATGTCTCTTATCGTGCTAACGTCATTGTCCTGACTGGCGAGAAAAACACGGCTCACTCTGCCTAATTAAACTTTCGAGGCGACTTTTTCGCCGTCAAAATCGAGTTCTTCGCCGGCTTTCACTTCATCGACAACAACAACTTGTTCAACGCCCGCTAGGTACTTTCTGGTCGCTTCAGGCAACGACTTCCACATTCTCATCGCAAGTAAGAGTGTCGCGATAGCGAACGGAAACATGAACGCTGGCCACATTTTCCAACTCTCTGGATTTTGTGCCGAAAGAATGTTTCCAAGAACGAGCGACTGCAGGCCGGTACCGATATAAACGAAACCGTCGGTGATTCCAGATGCCGTCGCTGTCATTTTTCGGCCGCCAAAATCAGCAGCAGCTGTTCCCGACATGAGGGAATGGACCGAGATTGAAAGCAAGCCCAACAAGACTGCGCAGAATCCGACGACCATCGGCGAACTTAAGAGGTTGAGATACATGACGGCGATGGTAATAATGCAAAGTGCACCGGCGAGCGCCACCGGCGGACCACGTCGACTCTGGAAAAGCTTATCCGATATGAAACCGGCAGCGAAACCACCAAAGATTCCGGTCAGACAGAGAATAAGTCCCCAGTTCTCGAGAAAAATTTCTGCGCCGACCTGTGGGACGACTTTACCGAACTTAAAGTACCACTGCATCACGCCGTTCCGAATGACACCGGTGGTGAGTTCGATCATGGCAACCATCATAATGATCGGGTTCGAGAAAACCCGTTTCAGCATCTGCGTCTTGGTGAATTCAATATGCATTTCACCTGAAGATGCATCGTGAGTATCGAAGTCGTCATAGCCACAGAGTGACGGCGTATCCTTCACGAGGATTGCATCCAGAATAAACCAGAAGCTCAAGATGGCAGCCGGAATGAAGAATACCATCCACACGGCGTCGACTCCACCAGGGCCGGTTGCCAAGTGGGTTTGGAAAAGCTCCGAAAGAAAGCCCGGGTTCTTAGGTGCAGAACTTCCGGCATCGGCGATTTTACCATTCAGATCGAACGCGAAATAAATTCCGACTGAAATCAACGTCCCGAAAATAGCGCCGAAGATTCCGCGTTCGCGAACGTGAAACCAATAAGCTTTGTTTTTGATGATCGAAACGGCGCCGTAGCTTTGGAAGAACATGTTTGTCGAATAAAGGACCGACATGACGATCGTAAGATCTGCTGTTAGGCGGTCGTGCATAAACAAGTAGATAGCGATACCCATTGCGACGTTCGCAAGACAGCTACCTGCGGTGGCGAGTAAGATACCCTTCTTACTTCCGAGTTTATCGACCAGCGGACCGTTGATCAGAAAAGAAAGGCCGTACGTAATCGTACCGGCTGCGAAAACCGTCCCAAAACTCGCGATCGACATCTTGTCGCCCATCGCGTTGCTAGCAACGTTTATGTTGTATCGGCCCATGTAAAGAAACGCGTAGCTCATCCCGAGCGGAAACCAGTTTAAAAACCGGCGTACGAGGAAGGGATTCGCATGAAGCATCGGATTGTATTTGAAATAAAGACCGATCACCGCAAGAAGCGTGATGAGCACCGATGCCGCTGCCATAAATCCTACTTTCATCCGAATGATTCGCGATGGTCGTAGTTATCTTAAACTTTAGTGGCTTTCAAGGCTGCTGCAGAGCAAGGTGAGCCAATGAACATAGGCAAAACGACGGAATCGGCGTCCGAAGGGCTCGAGGCGCGCGTGACCGATCTGGAAATCAGAATCACTCACCAAAACGAATTATTAGAGCAGCTCAATGAAGTGATTTACGCGCAGCAAAAACAAATTGATGTTCTGGCGGGAAAAATGGCGGGTCTCGAAAAACAAGCTACCGATCCTGCGCCGGCAAATGAGAAACCGCCGCACTATTAGGATCGTCGCCTAGCGCCGCTGACGGGCGAGTGCCGGTGTTCTTGCACGGCTCAAAATCAATGCACCTGAAATTGAAACCACGAGGCCGGCGAATTCGCTGACGGCCGATTCAAATGAACCTGCAATCATGATCGCGGTCGCAAAAATAATTCCCATTGCGAGAAAAACGTAAGCAGCGAACACGTTGAACTTCATTGCGGCAGAAGAAGATTTTGGCGACTGGTTCTGCTGATTTTTCATAGATTCTCGACACCCCTTCGATCGAATCAACGACCGAACATCCAATGTAGCTCAGTCTTTGCCGTAAGCGGAGTCATATAAATTGATAGTGATCAGCACAGGAATTTATGATGAGCCTTCTCGAAGAGCAGGTCGATCGTCGGTTTTTGAAATCGTGACCAGACCATAGCCGCTAGGTTTCTTCTCGAACAAGAAATGCAAACGCGTAGGAGACCTCGCCTTTTCAACAGGCGTTTTAATCAAGGAGAAACGACATGAAATCGAAGACTCTGATACGCGCAACGATGACAGCGGCAATGGCGACAGCACTGACGGCGACTGGCATCTCTGCATTAAAAAAGGCGACTCTGTTGAGTCGCCTTTTCCAAATCTCGAAGTCCCGAAATAATCGGGCTTCTTGATTACATCTTTTTGTCGCCTTCGATTTGAGACATGATCGTCGCGCACTCTTCTTTCGTCATCTTCGCTTCGCAACCTTTGATGACTTTGTTGTGGCATGCAACGTCAGCTTTTCCACCTTTGTGGCAAGCTTTCATCGACGTGATCCATTTTGTCATTTCTGGAGACATCGTGCCCTGCATTGCTTCGCCGGTTGCCACAGCGCCCGATGGGCCCGCAGCCGGTGCGCCTGCTGTCGCTGGTACCGGAGCCGTTGAATGCGCCTTGTTCGCTTCTTTTGTTTTTGCGTCGACTTTGTCAGCTGCGAACGCTTGAGTGCCGCAAACGGCTGTGAAAAGAACTGCTACGAACATCGAAACTAATTTACCTGTTTTCATTCGAACTCCTTTGAGTAGTTGGTGGTCGAATTGTGTTCCTAATCTTTCGGCGTTTCAACGCTACGGCGCAGCACTTCCGAGGCGCGTCGCCATTCGCTATCGGTCATGAAGGTGATCGATTCAGTGTTGGGATCAAAAATAAGATGTGCGTGTTTATGGGCCAGGCGTCGCTTCAGATTCTCGATTTTTGTGTCGTGCGCGAGTTCTTTCAAGCCGTAGTCGGTGCCTTCGCGAACAATGAAGGATTCGAGCACTGCCAGTAGCGTCTCGTGGGAAAGTAGTTCAACTGGGACTTCAACCGGCGGCAACTCGTCGGCGCGTTCATCGTGGGGCTTCTGATACCTTGGGTCCATCCCAGCAGCGTAACAGGAATTGACAGAAAGTCGTATGTGGTATTCCTTGAAGCAATGGAAAACCGCTCCAGTTTGCACGACTTCCCGCATTCAGAAGATCTCGAAATCAAGTTCAAAGCCAAGTTGAAGGACTTCTCGGCTTTCGCTGCGAATCATGGGCTCGAGATCGAGCCGGATAGCGAAATCACCTGGCCTCAATTCCGATCGTTAAGCGGTCCGATGCAACAGGACTGCTTCAATAAGTTTTCAAGCTATAACGACCTCTGTGTCGCGGCAGCCGCATCTGGCATCGCCTTCAACGACGATCGTTCGTTGGTATGGTGGGCGGTGCAGAAATTTGGTCTGCGTCCCTGCTCGGATTTTTTCGATAAACTCACACACGATCATGTTCTGGAAATCTACAACTGCGATTTCGTCCAGATCTACCGCAACTGGGCATTCTTCCAAATCTCGAGTTACTCGATGGGCGATCTTTTTGTTTTCCCATGGCCTGAACTTTACGTTCGCGAATCCGAGGTTACTCAACATCTAATTACTTACGCTTCGCAGGTTTTGAGCGGAACGGTTCACCACACAATGGCGACTCCATCACCGCGCCACATTGTAACCGAGGCGCTGTCTTCCGGAAAAAATATTCTCGACATGGAACTGAAGTACGCTTCGCCACTGTACGACGCACAAGGTGCCGTGGCTGCCTTCTTCGCCGTTTCGGCTGTGACTAAGATTGGAAAACAAGAACTCGGCGAGACTCGAACGCCCGCGCCGGTTCTTAGATTGGCCGAGCGGGTATAGCCCCGCTCACGCGGCTTTTGTTTTACCGCTGCCCTTCTGCTTTTCTACAGCTATGCGATTCAATACGCTCCAATAAAGGTCGCAGCTCTGCTCAAAGTTCTTAGCGATCTGCTGAAGAACAGGTGAAGGCAAATGCTCGATCTGACTCAGGGCCTGCTCGAGATGTTTAACGTCTTCACCAGCATGGACTTTTAAGAAAATTCCCGCCTTCTCGCCATGAGCTTTTGCGACTCGAACGTACGCCTTTTCACAACAATGTACGGCGCCGCCTTCTAAAGCGAGAATCCAACCAAAAAAAGGCACCGCGCCGTGATAGCTGAGCCAATAGTACTGGTTTTGATAAAACA
Organism: Bdellovibrionales bacterium; assembly: GCA_043716655.1. Taxonomy (GTDB): domain Bacteria; phylum Bdellovibrionota; class Bdellovibrionia; order Bdellovibrionales; family JAMPXM01. Next base: position 8,237 of record JAYSYF010000108.1, read on the forward strand.
GGCTCGTTTCAGTCATCTCGCGGAAAGCGCCAATATCGAAACCGATTTTTTCGAGGTCGGTCAGCGCCATCTTTTCGTGGCCCTTCTCTTCTTGCAGGTGCTCTAGGAATCGTTTGTGCAGCATCTGTTCTGAAACATCACAGCGACTCGCTGCCATAGCTAAAAGACGCGTTGAATGGCTGACATAGTAGTAGCTATGCGCCAACCACTTTGCATAGCACTCTTTGTCCTCCCACGGGAACGCCGCCATGACCTCAGTGAAAGCCGTCATCTTTTTTTCGAAGTCGCTCTTTAGATATGCAAATGTGTAACTGTTCATTGATTCTCCTTTTAGGCGACAACGCGAAGTTTGAATGGTGAATTTCCAAATTTATCTACGTGGACTCGGTTGTTCCACAATTTAACGACGAGATCGTGCACCGACGTCTGCGGATATGGGCGATCGTTTTCCTTCAAAAATCCGACGACTTCACAAATCAGATTTCCGCGTCGCGCTTCTTTTTCCAGAGTGAATCCACCTATGGCATGAGCGAGTTGATCGACTTTATTTTGTATGCGTGCGACTCCGACACCTGCGTCGCATCCAAGTTCATCGCGAATTTTAAGACCCAGCTCGCCGAGAACCGCGCCAAGAGAAAACCCGAGTGGCGCTTTTCTCCAGTCAGGCAATACGGTCATATATTCGTAGGACATCACATTGCGAACACCACGTTTTCGCAGCGTATCTGTTGCGGACTTCGTAAAGATTGAAAAATAGGAGTGATCTTTCAAAACTGCAGGCTGTAACGGATAAACTGTTGCAACGAAAAAGGCGGCGATTTTGCCTTTATGCAAAATGACCGGAATTAAATCGCAACGAAAAAATGTGTCTGCGTTCCACGCCTGCGGACTGCCGACGTCAGTGAAAACTTTAACCCAAGTTTCTTTCCAAACGTTGTATACCCGATCGTAAAGCTCAGAGTGCATTCCATCCGGAAGGCATTTTCCCGGCAGCAAAACTAGTTCGTATCCGTCTCTTGTGTTCATCCCTACTGATTCGGCATTCAGTGAAGAAAAATAAATAAAACTTGAGCTGTCTCGTGTTTAGAAACTCAGGCTCAATACCGAAAAGACATCCTGAAGGTGACTCAATATCCGTCACTTAATTTTTCTTAAGAGGGTTAGATGCTCCGAAAATTTCGCTCTGACCGAAATTACCTGGCTAGATATCACGAGTACGCCGGTGCAGCGCTGCTGCTGGTAAATCTTGGTCTTGTCTTTTTAAAGACACCCGAGCTTAAGACTACGCTCTGGTGTTTACCGTGCCTCATGTTGATCAGTTCACCGCAAGTGACGACTGTCCTTCTGGGATATGTATATGCCCTCACAGTCGCAGTACTGGGCGGTCATTTTGAGTCGGTTTATCTGATCGGAATTCCGTTAGGGATCGTACTGACGTTTCCTTTCACAGGACTCTTGCACTGTGCAAGTCACGATAGCCTCAGGCCCAAGTGGCTCAATCGCCCCGTTGGCGAACTTATGGGATTGGTTCAGCTCTATGGTTTCCCAGACTGGAAAGTGCTGCACTTCATGCATCACAGCTTTTCCGATGATGCCGAACTCGATCCGCACCCACCGCTCGACAAAAAATATTGGGAATTTACAAAAGGAATGCGCACGGCTGCCTCGAACGCGTTCTTGAAACATTACTTCATGCAGTTCGGACAAACACAGTTAACGATTGCATCCGCCCAACGCTTTGGTCGTGCTGCAAAATTCGACGCATTGATGAAGCTCGTGTTCTGGTACTTGGTTCTTGGAGGGCAGGCCTTTTCGTTCTTCTATCTAACGTCGATTGCGTTCAAGATGCTGCATTATGCCTGGTTCAATCACTCGACGCACCAGTCACCGGATGGCAACACTGAACTTCGAAATTTGAATCACGGCTTAATATATCCGGTCATCAATGCTTTGGCTTTCGGAATGTACTTTCACAAGAACCATCATTTGGCTCCGTCCATGTTCAATCCACAACGAATCGATAAGTCACGCGAGCAGCTAAAACGAGAACTCGGCTCGAAAAATGCCGCCTAAAGATCAACGAGCGTTTTCTGTCATCACGAAGCGCCGAGACTCATAGACGATTCTGAAGCGAGTACTGTTTAGTTTGCGGCGCAAATTGAAGATGTGAACATCAATCGTGTTACTTTGAATCGTGACGTCATTCCAGATTTTTTCGGCCAACGCAGGTCGATCGAGTCCTGCTCTTCCCGCTTTCCGAAGCGTCTCAAACAGCAGATTTTCTTTTCGTGTCAGCTGTTGTCGAAGCGTGGACAATTCGAGCTCGACTAATTTCAAAAGCGCCGCGCGCAAAACCGCCGGCGATGCGTGAGCGTCGAGCACGAGCGCGACTCCGAGCATGTACCAAAGGTCGACTCGATCCGTCGGCTCATTTTCGGAAACGAGAGCGATGATGGAAAGATCGGCAAATCGAGTGAGGTCAGAGATCACGCCTTGTCGCCACGGTCCTGGCGGAATCAACAAGACGCTGCCGTCTAGCGCGAGGCCGTTTTGTATATTGTCTGAAGAGACGACCGACGGATTCAGATCGACGAGCATCGCGCACAGACGCTCGAACGTGCTGAAACTTTCGGGCGCATCGGGCTTTAGGACGTGTAGTTGTCGTCGAGGTTCTTTCATAGTTTGCAAGCTAACATCTTCCTGTTATCGAGTTGCCGAGTGTAGACGATCGATCACATCGCCCGGATCGAGATTAAGCGCATTCGCAACCGCATACAGATCTTCCAGGCGTACTTTTTCGGGAGCTGATTCGAGTTGCATGATTGTCGAAGTCGAAACCAAAGCGTTCGCTGCAAGCGTCTCGATGTCGAGTCCCGCTTCAAGCCGGGAAGTCTGAAAAAGACCGCGAAGGTCTTCGAATGCTGGTTTCGTCAGCGTCGATTGCGAACTGGAAGTAACTCTTGGATTTGTCATTTTTCACTCTGCTTTCTCATCGTTTCGGTCGAAATCGTATCTATGACACCCAACAGGATTCGCACACCTGTCTCGACTTGCCACCTATCGATTGCCTTTTGAGGGTTCATACAAACACTTTCATTCGAAGAAAACCCCGAACGAACTTAATTTTTCTTAACCGGAAGCGCGATGACGCCAGGCATTTCTTTGATCTCGACGACAGGGATGTTTACGATGCCTCTATGGACATGAATTTGATCGGAACATTTGCCCTTCTCGTTGGTCTCGAAATCGTTTTGGGGATCGACAACATTTTGCTGATATCGATACTCACGGACCGTTTGCCTAAAGATGTCAGGAACCGCGCTCGAATCATCGGTTTAGGTCTTGCGCTAGGACTTCGACTCCTGTTGCTGTTGGGTGCTGCGTACCTCGTGAAACTCAATACCCCCGTCTTTTTGGACTTTAGCTACAAGAGCTTGATATTAATAGCTGGCGGAGCATTTTTGCTCTTCAAGGCAGTCAAAGAGATTCACCACACAGTTGAAGTGCGCATGGATGAAACTACTCAGCGGGCCCATGAGAAGCTTTCGTCCGTCATTGCTCAGATTATATTGCTCGATTTGGTGTTCTCGATCGACTCGGTCATCACTGCTGTCGGACTCACCGAGAATCTTATCGTCATCTATGCGGCCGTCATCGTCTCGTTCATTGCTGTTCTTGTGTTTTCGCAGTCGATCTCTTCGTTCGTGCAGAAGCACGCAACGTTGAAGATTCTCGCGCTTTCGTTTTTGATCACGATCGGCGTTACTCTCATGATCGAAGGTTTCGGCGGGCACGTTCCGAAGGGTTACATCTACTTGCCGATGGCGTTCGGTCTCGGTGTCGAACTCTTGCAGCTGCGTTTCTCACACAATAAGCAAAAACGAACTTCCGCAAAAGCAAAGTGAGCCTCCGGAAATAAAAAAGGCGTCCGGATGGACGCCTTTTTCGGTTTTCGAGCGAACTCGAAACTACTTCACGTCTGTGAAACGCTTTTGGAATTCAACGCGAACGTCGCTTGCGTCCACTTTATCTAAGTCATTTCTTACCATGATCGACGCGTACTTTACGTTCTCTTTGGTGCACATGACTCGGCGAGATTTCTCGTTAGCCATCTGCAGAGCCATTACATCGACAACGATTTTGTTCGAACGACGGTTGTAAGTCGCAACGTGCGATACCACTAGGTCATCGAGGCAGCCTAAGCGGAACTTAACAGTGATGACAGTGATGTTCGTGCACGGATCCGCGCCTGGTTTTGGAGGACCACATTTCGGAATTGCATGACTCACGCGTGTGACATCACCTTCGATGAGCAGCATCCGGTCAACGCCCGGTTTGATCATCTTCGCTTGGATTGGCGAGAGTGAGGTAGCGAATGACGAAGAACCGACGGCTAAAAAAGCGACGAGAGCTAAGGCAGCGCGAATCATTTTTGAACTCCTGAAGTGCGTTGTTAATGCGCGATCAGTAGTTCAAGCGATTTCGAATGTCGATGTGACTCGCCGATAACTCGACAACTTCCGCTGTTTTTGACTAACTTTACCAATTTCCCTACGGGGCAAGCTCGCTCGCCCCGTAGTTCTTAGTCGGAATGACCGGGCCGGTGGCCGTTTTAGACAGCACCGCTTCGATCGTTCGAGTCCTTTTGAGCACTTTCAGGCCTCATGAATTGGGCCTGACCACGACCCGGTTGCACCGGAGCACTTGGCTTGTCGTCGTTCGGCAGATTGTTTGACTCAGGAATTCCCCAGTTCGGGTCGCTCGGACGAGGCTCTCGTTTTTCGCGTCGGGGATCCATCTCCGGTTTTTTGATCTCAGTTCCCTTTTCAATTTCCGGTGGGTCGAATGTCATCACAGGCCTCCACGGGTTGCTTCAACGGCTGGTGCGTCCTCAACTGACTTCGACGTTTGTGCGCACCTCGAACCGCGCTCGGATTTTTCATGGGTTTCACGCGACTCTTGTCGCGGATTAAATTTAACTGATGGATTGATTTGTTTCTCAGCCTCATTTGTCAGCGGTCTCGACGCTTGCATCTGATTCAAATTCTGAGTTCCGGTTTGATCTATTGCCATCGTTGTCTCCCTCGGGTTTTCTCTGCGCACTGCTTTGCTGCAGCATTTCTTTACTGCAATTGAAAGGCCTCGCGCATAGTTCCGTGTGGCCGCGCTGCCGCGCCTCCGGGGACTTCTGCCCCGATTTTTAAGTGCGATTATGTACAGAACCGAAATTTAAGCTTTTGCCGACACAAGGAAGTTGGACTTCGAGTTGCAACACGTATCGAGAGATCGAAAAAATCGGGAGAACGCAATGGGACGGGATCATCATCCACTGAGTGAAAAGTCCATTAACGAAAAAGCGAACAAAAGAATCGACAACCACAGGCACGAAGAAGAAATGACTGAAAAGGTCTTTGGCACACCTCAGGAGCCAAATGTTTACCACGGAGATCCACAAGAACTTTCTCCGATAGCAGCAGAGCTTACGAAAAAGATCGAAGGCAAAAATGACCGACAAACTCTGAGGGACCGCAAATGACGCCAGACGAACGCAACAACGACATCATCTCTGAACAAACGTTTTCGAAAGAGCAGTCAAAAAGCGAAGTGCTTGATGACCGGTATAAAGCGGTCGATGCAATCGAAGATCGAGAATTTGCCGAACGCGATCCGCTTACACCGTTGGCAAGAGAGGCAGGCTTTGATGAACTCGATTCTGCGATTTCGCCGCAAGCCGATAGTCCCGGCGACTCAGAGTCCGATGCAACTACAGAATTTCTATTGGGTCTCAACTTCCGTCCCGAAAGCGAAGATGCTTTCGAAGAAGATGACGACGATGACGAAATCGAGGATTTCGAAAAGTTCGACAAAACCGTGTACGCAGAACAAAAATCTGGTTCCGCGAGCGAGACTCCCAGCTTGGATAGCGACACGGAAGAAAAGAGAAATGAGATGATACGCGAAGAAAATGCGCGCGTCGTTTCGGCGGGACGCCCTTCCCCGCGATCCGACGCAAATAGCGTCACGAGCACAAACTAAACAGGGCTTAACTAAATGGCGAAGACGGCGACGAAGCTTTACACCATAGGTTATGAGAGCTGTGAAATCGACGAATTTGTAAGTGGTCTCAAACAGCAAAAGATAAAAGTCGTCGCCGATCTAAGAAAAAATCCAGTAAGCCGCAAGCCGGGTTTCGCCAAATCCCGGCTTGCGGCGGCCCTAGGCAAAGCAGGAATCGAATATTTGCACATACCCGCGCTCGGAGTTCCGACCGAGTGGCGAAAACAAGCTAAAGCGAATGTGATCACCAGATCGAAGATGTTTAAGGACTATCAGAAAAAGATTTTGCCTCGAGCCACATCGGAACTTTTAAACTTGAAATCGATGATCAAGAAAACAAGACTCGCGCTGCTTTGTTATGAGGCCGATGCGAAAGACTGTCATCGCAGCTATGTCGCGAAAGAAATTGCGCCGAAATCAAAAACCGTCGATCTCGACATGCTCGAAATTACAGGTCGCGTACGAAGCGTGCGAGGCATGTGACGGTTCCAACAAGTACAGAACCCCACGCGATGTCAGCGAACGTCAACATCAACGTCCAGTCTTTCAACGTTGAGTAGTTGGTGAAATCATAGGTCGCATAAATAACGAATCCGAGTAGGGCCCCAGTTGAAAACGTATAAAGCCACGAGGATTCACTGTTTATCTTTGGCAGTGCGAACTCCACAATCCCGATTGCAAGCACGACGTAAACAGCTGCGGCTGCCCAAAGGACAGGATTGAGTCCGTCCCCAGTGATACGACCAATCGGTCGCAATTGTTCGACGTAAAACGCTTTGGCGATGATTCCGAGCCAAAGCAAATCGAGGATGATGATAGATACAAAACATGTCGCAAGAAGCTTTATTTCGGACAGCATATCGTAAACAACTACTAAGTTTACAAAGCTCTGGCAATGCGATTGCTTTGATAGTCGGCAAGGTTTTTGCCCTTCTGGACTGCGATGAACGAAGCGCGCATAAGCGACGATTTGGTTTTGGTTAACGATAAAGGGCTGTACTGTCCTTTAGGCGATTTTTATATCGACCCATGGCGCCCTGTCGAGAATGCATTGATCACTCACGCGCACTCTGATCACGCACGCACCTGGGCTCAGTACTATTTCAGTTCTGCGAAGGCGCTTCCTTTTGTGAAACATCGCCTCGGCAAAGAATTGAAGATCGAAGGCTTTGAATACGGCCGCAAGGTCAAACTGGGACAAACGTGGGTCAGCTTTCACCCTGCGGGGCATATCGCCGGTTCGGCACAAATTCGAATTGAACATCGCGATCGCGTTTGGACCGTCTCGGGAGATCATATCCGTTGGTCACTTGTGATCGGAAATCATGAACTTGGCTCAAGACCCTATCTCGCTTCGCTTCCCTTCGAAATTTTCGAAGAATCGCTCGATGTCGGACCACTGACTCTGGCGCACGGTCACCGAAGAAACGAGTCGCGTTTCGTGATCGTAGGTCATGTCCATCCCGCCATTAGTCTAAGAACCGGGACCACTCGTCTACGTCTGCCCTGCTTTGTACTCGACGAAAAACGTCTTCTGCTTCCATCGTTCGGATCTCTCACGGGTGGATTCGAACTTGATGTTACCAGCGATCAAAGAATTTTCGCCATCACGCCTCAAGAAGTTTTTGAGGTCAAAGGCCATTGAAAGGATAAGTTTTTATGCCACGCAGTTTATGGAAAGGCACAATTAGCTTCGGTCTCGTTACTATTCCTGTGGGACTTTACACCATCGACAATTCGGCCGGACTCGATTTGGACATGCTCGATAAGCGGGATCATTCGCGGATTAAATTCAAACGGGTCAACGCGGAAACCGGCAAAGAAGTGACTTGGGCCAATATAGTCAAAGGCTACAACTACGGAGGTAACAAGTATGTCATCATTACTGACGAAGACTTTAAGAAGGCAAACGTCAAGGCGACGCAGACAATCGATATCGAACAGTTCGTCGATCTTGAGGATGTTGAAACGATATATTTCGAGAAGCCGTACTATGTGGTGCCGACAAGAGGCGGCGAGAAACCTTATGCACTCTTGCGAGATGCACTGAAGAAGAAAAATAAGATCGCAATCGCGAAAGTAGTCATTCGGACAAAACAACACCTTGCCGCTCTGATGCCAGAAGGTGACCATTTGATTCTCGAGTTACTCCGATTCAAACACGAATTGAAAGACTTGAGCGATGTCGTGATTCCCGAACCATCCAAAGCAATCACCAGCAAAGAAATGGAAATGGCATCGGACCTTATCGACGCTATGTCAGACGAATGGGATCCGGCCGCGTTCAAAGATACTTACTATGAAGACGTGAAGAAAATGATTGAGTACAAGGTTCAGCATGGCCAAACAAAAGAAGTTGCGATACCAGAGAAGAGTGCAAGCGAAGGTTCCGGCGGTTCCGTTCTCGACCTGATGCCACTGCTTCGCGAAAGTCTTGCAGGGAAAACAAAAGCTCCTAGGTCGAAGAAGGCACCTGCAAAAAAGACATCGAAGAAACGAAAAGCGTAAGTTATGGGACTCAAGACTTACCATCAGAAGCGAAAGTTTAACGAGACGCCGGAACCTAAAGGTCGAATAGCGGCGCGCTTGTTGAAATCATCTGGCGGAAAGCTGCGTTATTACATTCAAGAGCACCATGCATCTCATCTACACTATGATTTCAGACTAGAAATGGAAGGCGTGTTGCGGAGCTGGGCGATTCCGAAAGGTCCAAGCACTGATCCGAGTATCAAACGTCTTGCCGTCGAAGTTGAGGACCATCCACTTGAATATGGATCGTTCGAAGGCGTAATTCCCGAAAAACAATACGGCGCCGGTCGAGTGATGTTGTGGGACCAAGGCGTTTGGAAAAGCGTCGGTGATCCGGTT
>JAYSYF010000109.1:0-17124 GCA_043716655.1 Bdellovibrionales bacterium
CAATCGCTGGATGCGATTGCGTGCGATTCGGCATCTCCCATTTCGAGATTAAAGCGGCATTCATCACATCGAGCGATTCCGAAACTTTGTCAGAGTTCACTCCGCGCACGCTGTTGAACTGCAGACGGGCCGAGCGTTCCTCTTCTTCAGCCAATTTCAAATCAAGTTCGCGAGCTTTCAATTGTGCTGTCGATTGCAATCCCTCGGATCGATCCGAAAGTGCTAAATTTACGCGACGTTTCGACCAATCGAACATCGCTCGAGCACGAGTCATCGAATCTTGTGAAACTTTAAGTGCCTCACGCGCGAGTGCAAGACGCCAGTAGGCCGCCTCAGCTTCGACCATCACAGCTTTTAGCTGCACATCTTCAGCACTGGCTTTTGCCAGTGAGCCCAGGCGACCAGCATCAATCTTACCGGCTGTTTCGCGACCCCAAAAGTTTCGCCAGAGGGGAATCGTCGCTTCGATTTGTGGACGGGCTTCGAAAAAAGTCGGACGAAAGCCAACGAAACTTGTGTCGGTCGAGCCATAAGTAAATTTCGTCGTGATACCGTTGCGAAAGTTTTTTCCGATACCGGCAGCGTAAGTGTTCGTTTCATTTTTCTGGTAGGGAAGGAACGGCGATGGTTTTGCGTCGGACACGATCGACACGTTCGCGAATAAATACGGTGCGAGCGCGAGCAGTGCACCTTCATCCGCGTAGCCGAGCGCCGCGCGACGATTCATTTCGGCAGACTTGTAAGCTTCGTTTCCCGTAGCCACTTGGTCCATGAAATTCGCAAGATCAAGCGAAGAAGCCGGTTCCGCAGTGGCTAGACGAGCTTTCGAGGACGCAGCTTTTGTTAAAGGCTTAGAAGCTGGCGTCGCTTTCGTCACAGCCGAAGTCGCCGTCGGGCTCGGCGCTGCAGTTTGCGCATCTGCTTCTGCGGCAAAAAGAACCTGCGTCGCGAGAATTATCGCAGTCGCCATAACAAAAAGTGCCCAGAGTTCTGTACCGTGCTTCTTCATATACTTCATGACTCCTGTGATCCTGACTGAACTGATGATGGGTGATGTCCAAGTGCCGCGACCGCCATGTCGGTCCAAGCGGTAAGGACTTCTTCGCGATATTTCGCGTCTTTAATAGAGGGGAGGCCGAGCAAGGCTCGATGTGGCTCGGTATTCAGCATGTGAATGAGAGAGCCGAAGATGAGCGATGCCAGGATCTGCGCATCTTTCATCTTCTTCGTCATCTTCGCTTTCTCAGCACACTTCAAGAAGTCGACGAATGTCATAAACACTTTGAAGAAACTTTTTCGAAATACTTCTTCACCGATCGCGGTCATGCGTTCGACATCGCGATGAATGATTTTGCAGAGATCGGGTTCGCGAACATGCACATCGACAAATTCTTCTGCGAACAATCGCAGACGCACGCGAAGTTCGCTTTCAGAATTGGCTGGTTTTAAAATTCGTTCGATGGCATCGAGGCGAGCCTCGGCAAACTGCAGAACGCATGCGCGATAGATTCCGTCTTTACCGCCGAAGTGATAACTGATGAGGCTGACATTAACGCCGGCTTCGTCGGCGAGATCTTTAACGGTCGCACCCTCAAAACCTTTTTCGGCGAACACTTTTTTCGCAGCGAGAAGCAGCGATTGTTTCGAATCAGTTTTAGGAGGCGTACCGATGCTCATGAGCAGAGTGTCGGTGTATTCATCAGTAAATTCAAACGAACGTTTGAGAAAACAGCCTGGATCGACAAATTAACCGATCTTCCGTCCAAAAAATGGGTCTCAGGACGAACTTAGACCATTAAGCGTCTCATTTCGGTAACTCAGTGTCCCCACCCCAACAGTGAAGGCCCGTGGTGTCGAGGGCACAAAACAGGCCACCGCGACCCAAAATAGAGGTGCCGCCGCTTAAAAATGGGGGTGGTCCGCTGAGTTCGTAATCTCGGCCCCAGCACTCGACAGTGCCCGTATCCAAGATCGCACATGTACGGCTCGAGCCGACGGCAACGTCTACCACTCGTCCAGGTTGATCGAGCCCCGATGGAACTTCGAGCGCGAGCGAGCTGAGTTCGCCCCAGCACGCGAGTCCAAATTGATCGATCACACAACCGTGCCGCGAACTCATCACCAACTTTTTCGGTGCGACGACAGTGGTCGGATAAGTCGTCTCTAAGTACGGAGTTCCCCAGCAGGTCAGTCCTTCATCGGACAGGGCACACGCTTGATCCGAACTTGTCGCGACAGAAATCGGATTGCGCAATTCATGCGGCGGGGATTTCATGCCAGGATTGTAGCTCGAACATTGTACCGTCTCGAAACCTGCTGGATCCGCTGGGGGCACACCAACCACGCAGATTGCTTCATCATCCGAAGACGCGGAAAAATCTCTAACAGAGCGAAACGAAAAGTTGTCGATTCGTCCACGGCAATCGACACCGGAAGAATTCCAGAAACATTTATTCCAACCGCCGAAGGCAACTCGGATTCGATCCGTATCTTTCAAAGTTTGTGAGTCGTAGTTTGAGAGTCGGCATTCGGCCTGGCCATTATCGAGCCGCGCGCACGGTAGATAATTCGATCCAAAGAGTTCCACGACAGTTCGGCTGAACACGACAGGGGTTGCCGTTGGATTCCACCACGACCAGCAGTTGACAGTGCCGGCATTTAATACGACGCAACCTCCGCTCTCAGAAGTCCAGAGCAGTTTCACGTTCGGATTCGCAGTCGAGTACTCAGTTGGAATTTCGTGGCCAAGTCCCGACGGCAAGATTGCTCCGGTGACGGGATCGACACAAACGACCCGAAGGTCGCGAGTGAGCGCACAGAGTCCATCCGATTTAAAACTCCACGAAAGTGCAGTGGTGATATCAGCGGTTAAGACTGCGACTCCTTTTGGGTTCCAGCACTGTGCTTCGGTTTTTGATCTTGCACAGATCCACTGCGAGCGAACGGCGATTTCCGTAAGCCCTTTTAGCGACATATCGGCTGGCCATGACCAAGACGGTCGGTCTGCGAGACAAGAGATTTTCGACTCGACCGAATTCCCATCGGCCCAGCAAACCATTTCTTCATCGACTCCGATGGCTGTAATTTTCTGGGCCGGTTTTATTCGAATCGTTTTAGTCGGAAGCGAACTCCATAAGGGAGCTACACACTTCAATTCGCCCGTGGCCCGTACTTCACCGCAAATATTGTAAGCCGAAAGGCGCGCGCTCTCCGGCAAGATAACTTTGAGGAATCGGCGGATCGCTTTTGCGACGGTCTCGCCCTCGACGATTTCAGAGCCGCCCCACTCTTTCCAGCACTTGACGCCGCCGCCATCAATTCCGCAGCTCATCAGCTGACTCGCGAACCCGTGGGTTAGCGCGCCGACGGAATCGGGAATGACGGTCGTTTCCCCCGTGCCTTTGATGCAAGCCGTGTTTCCAGAAGTGTCGACTCCACAAACTTCATCAAACGCAATTGACTCGAGCTTTAAAAGCGTCGCTGCCTGGGCGGCCGATTCAAATCGAATCGAAAAGATGAAGGTGAGGATTAGGCAGAACAGAATTCTCATCAGTGACCGGACTCGTTCCCTTGAACTTGTCCGAGGCCGAGCTGACCTTTATTGAGCAGTCCATCCTGACGGTAGCCCCAGCATGTCACGCCTTCATCCGAAGACGCGCAGTTCGTGTTGCCACTGACGATCAACGAGATCGGATTCGTAAGCGGCGGCACGTCGATCTGAGAATTGTCGTTTTCGCCCCAGCACAAAAGTTGTTTGTCTCGAGTGATTGCACAGACGTGATTGGTGCCGACACCGAAATCGCGAACTGAATCGAGATCGCCAAGGCCCTGCGGGACGGCAAGTAAACGCGTGTCCATTCTTCCGCCCCAGCAAACGAAACCGAATTCGTCCGATGCGCAGCCGAAGTCGTCGCCGAACGCGATCTTTTTTACGTTCGAAAGATTCGGTGGTTGTTGCTCGCCAAGAGCGGCTCCCCAGCAAGTGGTATTCGGGCCACCATAGGAGCATGCATATTTATAGCTTGCGGTGATGGCGGTATCGCCGTGACCAAGAACGGGCGCGTTCGTCGCTAGAATTTCGGCGCTGCCATAACATTTCACCGAGCGAATACCCGAACTGTTTTCATAGATGATGCAGGGAAGGCTCGAGTCTTGAGCGTTCGTATTTGCAACGACCTTTCGAATTTCCGAAAAGTCAGTTGCAATCGGAGTTGTCGCGCAGTGAAAGCGAGAACTATTCCAGCGACATCGTCCAGCGCTCTTAGCGACAGAGCCATCTTCAGGAAGCGGTGAATCCATGTGTGTCGTACCATAGAAACATTGAACTAGGCCTGTTGCATTGACGGTGCAATTCGCGTCAGCACTGACAGCGAAGTCGACAGCGTCTTTTCCGACTTCCATCGGAACGACCGAACCAAGGCCGCCGCAAAGAAGCGAACGTTCGGAGGTGGCTCGTGTTTCAACCAATGCGCACGCGATGTCTGCATGTGCTTTGAATTTCAAAACACGAATCTCGGGCTTCACTAATTCTGGCGGAGTTCGATCTGTGAATTCGTCCGCCTTTTCGCCGAGACGAATGCACGTTGGAGACTCATCTTGATCAACTCCACATACGGAATCGTATCCTCTCTTGAAGAGTTTCACGGCCGTTTTCCAAGGCCCCTCGAGATGAAATTGCACGAGTTCTTCGGGCTTCGAGCCGCGCGAGCAGTCGAGACCCTCGTCTGAAAGAACGCAGATAGAATTCCAGGTTGTACCGACGGCTTTCGCACCTTTGAATTTGCGAACTGGAACGAGTGGGGAGTTTCCACTTGCTGTGTTGCCGTGTTTGAAAGTGTCGCAACGAACAGTGTCACCATCGATCGCGCAAAGTGCGTTGTCGCCAGCATCGAAATCGCGAAGATCTTTATAAGGTCCAAAGATTTCGACGGGCGGAATTTGGCGAAGATATTTATCCTTGAGGCCGCTGCCTTTGACCGCATCGACCCAAGAGCCTTGCTCGGGACGGTGACAGTGAATCGTGAAATCTGCGTGCGGAACGCAGATTTTGTCGTCGCTCATCTGCGCACGTTTTGCATCGCCTGCCGCGAGTAACGCTTGAACTGGCTTTTCAAATTGTCCGCGACTGCTCCAGCAGCGAGGACCGCGCTCGTCGATTCCACAAAGCTGACCCGCACCGAGAACAAACTGACTTAGTTTTGAAACCGTGTCGTTCGCGAAAATTTCGTTGGTGTTGGCGCCAAGACATTGGCGTGACGTTGGCGTCGAAGTTAATGATCCGCAAACGCTGGTCGCAGAAACCGCATCGAGCATCAGGGGCACCGTCGAGATAATCGCGAACTTCGGGTCGTCGGCTTGCGCTTGGCTAATTGCGAAACTGCTGGCTGCAAAAAGCAACAGCGCAAAGGCGAAGGACTTCGACATGGAAACACTCCTGTTTTTGAAATTACTCCGAGCGTTAAACCATAGCTTTCACGGGGAACAAACCCTGAACTGAGCCAGAGAAAATCCTGCCCGGCCGAGGGGATTGACACCGTGCAGAAAAGCGTCGGCGTGTTACGCTCGGTCGCGAAGAACGTATGAAAAACGATGTAAAATTTGTTCCTCCAATAGTTGAAGTGGCAATTGAGGTGGCAAGCGACGCCGCCCGGGCTGTCGGTACCAAGGGTGGATCGTGTCCAACCGAGGCGTCAGCCGCTGCGATTTTGAAGCGGTGGCATGATGTCGACCCCTGGGTTTCTCCGATCGTTTTTGCTGGAGAAGCCGAGGTCTTCGACTTCACAAAATCCTACGACGCGAATCGGCCTCTGACCCGACCCTATGGCATCGGCCGATACGACGAAGATCGCCGTGGGATGTACGAAACGGAACTTTTCAAATCAGGTGAGAGCCTGCGGACGATTCATATGGGAATCGATATTGGCGCATGCAATGGCACGCCCGTGTTTGCTCCCTGCGATTCAGAAGTTTGGGGTTGTGAATACTTACCGCAAGCGGGCGACTACGGTGGAACCGTGATTCTGAAAACGGCGAATCGCGAGTCGCGCGATCTGTACATGCTGTTCGGCCATCTCGCAAAAGCGAGTCTCGGAAATTTAACCGCAGGGGATAAGCTCGGAAAAGGAGCGCTCGTCGGCTGGTTAGGTGAGAAGTCTGAAAACGGCGGATGGAACCCGCACTTGCATTGGCAACTGAGTTGGCTTGAACCTTTGAAAGTCGATTTACCAGGAGCAGTTAGCACTAGCGATCGTGCGCAGGCAAAAACTGTTTTTCCGGATCCGACGCCGCTATTGCGCTTGGCGCTTGGGGGCTGGCGTTGAGATGAATTCGGTCTTTCCGCTATCGCGCGTTTCGCGCAAAATGTATCCAGCGCCATAGACGGTTGCAAGGGTGTGACTAAAGCCTGCGAGCTTTTTTCGAAGATAAACCATGTGAGTGTCGATGGTACGATTCGAAACGATTGCATTTTTCCAGACGCCGTCCAGAATCTGCTCTCGCGACATCACGCGATCTTTGTGCACGACAAAAAACCACAGCAAATTAAATTCTAAAACCGAGAGCCGCAACGTGCGGCTCTCGACCATGGCTTCCAGTCGCGCAGAATCGAGAGCGAGGTTCCCGCAATTCAGAATCGACGGCTCGTCGTTCTGTTCTTCGAGTCTCCGTATTTTAGCGAGTACTCGAGCTACAAGTTCCCGCGGTTTCCCGTTTTTTATGATGTAGTCATCGGCGCCATGTTCGAATGCTTGTGTGAGGTTCTCGATGTCGTCGGCACCTGTGTAGATTAAAATCGGAATGTGTTTCGTTTCATGGCGCGCTCGCAAGACTCGGCAGATGTCATGACCACTTTGATTTTCGAGTCCGAGATCGAGAATGACGAGATCGGGTCGTTGGGCTTCGGCCAGTTGCAGACCTGTCGATGCATCGAGGGCCATCAAGACCTGGAAACGAAACGTCAAAAGCTCTTCAACGAAATCAAGCACACCTTGATCGTCGTCGATTACTAATATTTTCTTAGTTTTTGCGGTCGTAAGCTTATGGTTCGACATGTTGAACTTATAACTATCAGTGCATTTTGAGTGTGCATCAAGTTACATAAATGTTACGGTACTTTATAGGTCGATAACACATTCGTCCTGAGCTGAGCGGTCATTATTTAGTTAAGACTGCTCGTGGTTCGCCCGTGGCCCGTCGGGACTTCTTTCACAGCCATCCGCTCAATCTACAGGCCCGAACTGCTGAGCCAGCTCCGCCGGCGATCCACGCCGAAATGGCGTTCAAGCCAGCATGGCCCCGGGTGTGCTTATTTCCTATTTATGACCCTGAGTAGCCCGGCTTTATTCGACGAAAAAAATCCGAATTCTTGGCGCCTGGCTGCCGTGTTCGCACTTCTCGGAGCGCTTCTCGGTCTTCAGGTGTCACCGGAGTTTTCCTTAATTAACGTTGGTATTTCGTTATGTGCCGGAATCATGTCCCTCATGCTTTCGTTCAAACTTCCGCGGGGTCTGCTCACTGTCTGGGTGATTGGCCTGTTCGGTCTTTGGCTTTCGCCGATGGCAAACCTATCTCCGGAAAATCTTCGCCTCGTGTTTGGCGTGGCGATTATTTTCGTGAGTCTCGTGTTTCAAGGTGAGCTCGCCATTTTTTTCGTGGGGCTGATGCTTAGTTTCGGCCTGATCTTACCGACTCTTAGCTCCGATCTAAAAAATCGTGCGGTCAAGACGTTGCTCTTGGACGATTCATTTCAGTTTCTTCAACTAGCGGTGGCCCTCGGAATTTCGCTGCTGTTTATCCGGATGTCTCGGGCGCGAACGAAATCGCTTCACTCCACTCTGCAAAGTGCGTCTTTGGAACTCGAGAAAACGCGCGCTCGGTTGGGTGCGACAAACGAGACGGTGCAACAGACGCGCGAAAATTTTCTGGGACGTGCGCCAACTCAAGGAGAGGTCAGTCTTGCTGACACGATTTCTGATTCTCCGCTTGAGAATTTGAATACCTACGCAGCCTCTTTTGACGACGTTATCTCTAAATTGAGAAAGTCATTCGCAGACTTTCAAACGCGTGGTCGACTCGAGGGCTCGATCAGCGGCCCCGTGCGATTCGTTTTCTTTGCTCCTGCGGCTGGTTATGACGAGAAGTCGGTGATTTCCGTCGATGTCGATGGGTTGGTTGAAGGAGTCGACGCATGCTTGCGGCTCGCTCTCGAATCACTGCCTGAAATCGGTGCCCGCAAGCGGGAAGGCGTGGTCCGCCTTTCGATTCGTTACGGTTTACGGGTCATTGAAATTTCCGTTGAGGATAATGGACGCGGCATGATCGCAAGAAACCCCGAGGCGGAGCTTAAGCTCAACGCGCTGAAGGAGCTTACCTACGCATGGGGTGGTACTTTCGATCGTCTTGCGAGACTCGGAGTCGGCAGTCGTACTTCGCTCGAGCTACGAATTGTTAGAGAGCGGAATCGAACTTACCGAGCGACGCTCAAGCACCGCGTTCCGGAATTTTCCCAATCTGCAATCGTGCCGCGCGGCTAAGCCGATCGTCGATCGCCTCCCACAAACCTCGTTCGTCCCGTGTTGAAAAATGACGCTGAATAAAGAGCGCATCTGAGCCGACATGTTCATCGCCCTCGCGAAGGCATGCATAGAGCATTCGCGCTGCGAGGCGCGGATCTGCATCCAACTTCAATTCGTGAGTTCGTGATGCAGCAATGGTTTTGTTCTCGAACGAATATTCCGAGCGTGCGCCGAACGGCTCGGACCAAGATACAATCAGAGGTTTTGCTGTTTCGTAGTGATGTTCGGTGTGACCAGGACTTGCCGCGTTTCCGGGTGACTCCGTAACAGTAACGTCCCTGAATTCCGAAGATTTGTTAAAATGCTCGAGCAGCGCTTCACGCGTGACTCCGCCGGGGCGGAGAATGATTATTTGATCGTGTTTCACAAGACACACCGTCGACTCGACGCCGACGTCGCAGGCACCGCCATCAAGCAATAGAATTTCACCGCTATCGAGAGCCGCTTTGAATTCAAGGGAAACGTGCGCTGCCGTCGTTGGCGATGTACGTCCGAAACGATTTGCACTTGGGGCCGCCAAGGGATGGCCAGCCGCTTTGATTAGCGCGAGCGCGATGGGATGATTCGGCATCCGAAGTCCAACGGTATCAAGCCCGGAACTAATCATTGGATTTAGAGAAACTTTTTTCTTCACGACAAGAGTCAGCGGCCCTGGCCAAAAGGCGGTCGCAAGGGACTGCGCGACGGGTGGCCATTCGTTAACAAGTTCGGAAACTTGATTCATGTCAGAAACGTGCACAATTAATGGATCGAAGTGTGGACGCTCTTTGAGTTTAAAAATCGCTGCGATGCCTTCAGCAGAATCGACGCGCGCTGCAAGTCCATAAACCGTTTCGGTGGGCATCGCGACGCATTTGCCTTCTTTCAAGTGCAGGGCTGCGTCCTGAATTGTAACGGCTTTAGGAGTTGGCATCGGCGGAGTCTAAGCGCAAAGCACATAAACTGACAAGGTTAAGGCGAAAGTCCCACCTGACAAGGGCTTGTCCGTCGTGGTTGAATTCAATGATGGATACGGGCCGACGAAAAACCAGCGAGATAGACCACGAATTGGTTGAGGTCGCCGTTTTTCCGCTTACGCGGATCACTCTATTTCCGCAAATGACCAAGCCACTTAATATTTTCGAACCTCGCTATATCAAAATGATCGACGATGCGTTGAAGAACGACATGCTGGTGGCCCTGGTCTTTGCCGAACCGACTTCTCAAAAAGTACAGGAAGTCGGAGTCAAAGGTCGACTGCGCGCGATCGCAGGAGTCGGTCGACCTTCGTTGCTTGAACGTCGTGACGACGGTTCGATGATGATATTGCTCGAAGCCGTCGGTAAAGTTCGTTTGGAAAACGTTATCGAAGACGAAGAACCTTATTTGAAAGCGACGGCTCGTTGGATTCGCGAAAAAAATGAGCTTTCGAATGAGAATATTTTTATTTTGCATCGGTTGATGAAAGATCTCGGTCGATGGATGAATGCGCATGTTCAAGACGAAGATGCGAGGTCCTCGTTCATGGGAAAACTGACGTCCGCTGAACATCGCATCAACGCGATTTGCTCACTGATGGTCCTCGATTCCGATATGCAACAAACACTTCTCGAAGTCGATTCGATCGACGAGCGCTGCGCCCAACTCGCGATGTCCATTGAAACCGATGGCGGCACTTCTCAATAAGCGGCTCCGGTTATTTAGAACGGGGCCGGCCTCTTGCTTCGGGTTTGGCTTCTAATGGATTCTCCGGCCAAGAATGTTTTGGGTACCTAGCGCGCAGTTCTTTCCGCACTTCGAAATATGAACCGCGCCAGAAGCCTGGAATGTCGGCGGTCACTTGCACCGGCCGGTAATTGGGCCCGAGCAGATGAAACGTCAGCGGCTGTCCCGCGACGCTTGGGTGAACAGATAAACCAAAGAGCTCTTGCAGGCGAACTTCTAAAAACGGCGGCTGGTTGTCGGGGTATTCGATGCGGTAACGATTTCCCGTGGGCGCCTTAAAATGTGAGGGCGCACTCTCGCGGAGGTCTTTCGAAAGAGCTGGATTTCCGCTCGCTGCGATTTTTTCCCAGGAGTCGGCGAGCGCCTCTGCGCCTTCTTCAGAAAAAAGTTTTTTGAGACTGCTCTGTCCGTAGAGCTGTTCTTCGATCGCTTGCGCGAGTGAGCTTTCGATCAACTCATCAGTCAAAGAGATGTTCGATCGTTGCAGAAATTTAAGTCGTGTCAGAAAGCGACTGACGGGACGTTGTTTGAACAGTTGCGCACGGCGCGAGAGGGTCTCGCTTTTCAGTGTTTCGAGAGCGTCATTCGGATCAAGTTTGTCTCGCGAACCCGAGTCCATCGGCAAATCGCGGTACATCAGGGCCTTTTCGGAATACGCCGTCATCGTTTCTTCTTCGAAAACAACACCCGAGCGTTTTGAAACTTGATCGCGTGCAAGGTCTTCGATCCATTCGCGAGAAATCGAAGAAGCCATCGTCGTCATCGGGTCGTTCGACGTACGACTTGTTCCTGCGTCGCCTTTTAACGCGAAAAAGAATTCGGATTCGCGAACGCAAGAGGAAGGATGCAGTTCGATTCCTTTGCCGCCAACCATTCGCGCTTGTGGAGAATTCTGACGACGGCGCCGACTCATACGATCCGGAAATGCTTTTAGGAGGAGTGCCGCAACCGCTTTTTCGTTCCAATTCTCGATGACCTGTTCGACTGGCGCCGAATCGCGACCGAGATACGAATCGATCACTCGCATCATCGTCTTCATCGAGACTCGATCGACGCGAACAGATGGAGAACGTTCAATCAAGATCGAAGCGCGAAGGTGCAGGTCGCATTCGTGCGCAGAGCCTCCACTTGCAGATTTACTTTCGAGAAGAAAATCTTTTTCAGTCAGAAGCCCCGCAATGACGGCAGCCAGGGTTTCGAGTTCGGGCCGAGACGCGATCGTGATTTCACCAGATCCCGCAGCCACCAGCATGCGTGCGGCGCGAACGCCGACCCCGGTTTTGTGCATTCGAGTGCCGAGAGGGGTGAGACGCATGCCAGCGTCGATGGAGTTGAGATCTTGCAGAAGTCGCAGCGCTTGATTCAATCGCACGCCGTCAGGTTTTTCAAACCAATCGAATGACCGTGGATCGGTGACACCGAGACTATATAATTCGAGAAGCGAATCGGTGAGATCGACACGATTGAGTTCAGCTTCGTCGAACGGCTGAAATGAGTTTTCGTCGAGCTTTGACCAAACTCGGTAACAAAGCCCGGCCGCTTGGCGACCTGCACGACCGGCTCGCTGTGTGGCTGACGCGAGCGAGATGCGTTCTAGGTACAATTGCGAGAACCCCAGACGATCGGCGCGCGCGACACGAGCCAGGCCCGTATCGACGACGGTTCCGACACCGTCGATTGTAAGCGAAGTTTCGGCGATGTTCGTTGCTAAAATAATTCGTGGTCTCGAGTCGCTCTTATCAGGTGAGAGCACCCGCGTTTGTTCGTCGAGCGAAAGACTTCCGTGAAGTTCTAGAATTTGAAAGCCGCGCGAAATCAATGCATCACTTTCCAGAAATTCACGGACACGGCGAATTTCTCCAACGCCTGGAAAAAACGCGAGGACATCGCCGATTCGTTCGGCCGGACCCAATAAGACATTCTTGAGCAGCTTGCCGATTTTCTCGGTCCACTCGCGGCTTGTCGCCACCATCAGCGGCTCGTTCGAATGTCGAACGGTGATCGGGTACGTGCGACCAGGAACACGAATGATCTGCGCGGGCTGATCGTCGATCGATAAGTAGGTCGCGATTTTATCTGCATCGATCGTCGCCGACATCACGACGATTCTTAAGTCGGGCCGCTCGAGCAATTGAAGTTCTTTAAGTGCTGCGATGGCGAGGTCTGTGTAGCGACTGCGTTCGTGAAATTCGTCGAGCACGACACAATCGACACCTTTTAATAGCGGATTTGAAGCGAGGCGTTTTAAGAACAAGCCTTCAGTGAAAAACGCGAGCCGCGTGGACTCCGTCAATTGATGATCGAATCGAACGCTGTATCCGACTTTCGACTTCATTGGCCATCCACGTTCGCTTGAAATCCGAGCAGCGGCTGCGCGCGCCGCGAGACGGCGCGGTTCGAGGACAGCGACTTGTGAACTGACTCCGACAATACCGCGATCGATCAACATCGGCGGGAATCTGGTTGTTTTACCGGCACCCGGTTCGGCGACGAGAACGAGATTTCTGTGCAGTTGAAGAGCAGCTTCAATCGCGGGCCACGAGTCATCGAACGGAAGTGGCACCAGCGGACTCGAAACCATCTGTTTGTGACTCCCATGGGTGGCGTCGGCTCGCACCACGCGTAGCGTTAGTCTAGCTCCGCAAGCGTTTTAACGGCAAGCCGTGCCTTCAGACTAAGGGCTGGGTGATGGTCCGTCAATTGCTCAGCCACAACCCGCAGTCGGACATAAACACACCGACACCAAACTAAAAACCAGGGGGATTTCATGTTCGCAGTTTCATCAATTCAAACATTGGCTCTTAAATCTGCAAAGTTACTCGCAGGAGCAGCCGCGCTTTTCTCGATCGCAACTGGCACTGTGGCCTGTAACTCGGAAGATGCAGCGATTATCGGCGGCACAATCGCAATCGTCGCAGGCGTGATCGCCATCGACAGCGCAATCGATAACGATCATCACCGCCCACAATGCCATGGCGGTTACAAACAAGTTTGTCGTTCAATCCGCGATCGTTTCGGTCGCCTCCATACAGATTGCGATCGCGAATGGGATTCGTGCGCGAGCCGTTACTCGACAGCCCTCAACCTTTCGGCAGACTCTCCATTCTTAGCTTCGACTCCAAACGACGGCGTTAGCCAAATCGCTTCGAAGTACGGTCTTCCACTCGAGTCGGCAGAAAAATTGACCGCTACTCTTAAAGAAGCAGCAGCTGGTAAGACAGACGCTCTTGCTCTTATGGGTTTGTCGTCTGACGAATTGGCTCGCGTCGCGAAATACAAACTTCCTTCGGATACAGCTCTCGACAAAATCGCATCTTCGCTCGCTCTTTCGCGCGAAATGGCACGCGGTCTCGTTCAGCAGTTGATGGATGAAACTAAAGCGCAGATGGCTGACGTTGATAGCCCGGTTTGGACTGCTTGCAAAGCAAGAGGCAAATGGAAAACAGACGCTAACGGCGGGACTTGCAAGAGCCTTTCGTGGAGCGGTTGCAGCCCTGCTAGCGGTGCCTCAGTTTGCGCCGCTGTTCGCTAGGCTTGAGACAGCATTAATCGATTCTGTAAACCTCGCGGCTCAGGCTTCGAGGTTTTTTTATGAGTATTGAATTTAACACCGTCAAAATCATAGACAGGCACTTTGTCTTAAAACGCGGGTAGGGAAGCCCCAGGCGGGTCTCCAGGGATTGAAACTTGCTCCTTAGAAGTGAATGCTAACAAGAGTCGCAATTGTCTCAACGCCGGGTGCTGAACTGGATCAAATTCGCACAGCGATGCGAAATCCCATGAAGTTTACCGTGCGAGAATTCCTATCTATGGAATCTTGCGTTCACGAGCTCGTGACGTTTCCAATGGAAGTGCTGTTGATGCGCGTTCCATTCTTCGACGAGAAACATGTCGCGATGGTCACTAAGGCACGCCGCCGATTTCATCAGGCGTCGGTCATTATGATGGCCAAAGAAATAAATCCGGTTGCGAGACTTAAATCCTCAAGTATCGAGGGATTTAGACTCTTACAAGAGCCTATGGAAGTGCAGGACCTCGTCTCGATCATCGCAAAACTTCGAAAAGGTGAAGCTGCAATTCATCGTCTTCACCCGCGCGTTCGACGTCGCGATCTCGTACAGATCATCGATAGTTCGGGCCAGGCACATCGTGCGAGTTTCATCGATTTTGCTCAAATGGGAGCACGCATCGCGATCTCGAACACAAGTTCGGCGACATTTCGCGCACGCGAGTCAGTACAAATTCATTACGGATCATCGAGTGAGCCCGGTAAACAACATCGCATTGAAGCGAAGGTTGTATGGGCATCGGGTGGACTTGCGATGGGTTCTTCGCACACCGCGGGCGTGCGATTTATTGCCGCTTACTAAGCACTCATCGTCTTAATCTATCGAACGTTCTTGTGCATGCCATAGTTGAACGACTGAAGTTCAACGAACGCGCGCTTTGCTTCTTCCTGTGCCGACTCCCATTCGCCTGGGCCAGACGATTTCGCTTTCGACCAAGCTTCTCGCGCCTTTTCGATGCGTGGGTTTAATTCTGCAGCAGCTTTCTCAGCGTGCGCTTTACCTTCAGGCTTGCTGACGGTGTCGGTCACGCGTCCATAATTCCAGACGGCGATTTCGTAATGATTAATTCGCTCGTCGAGAGTCTTAATAAATCGAGCTTTCTGTTGGTACGAGTAGGGCCGCTCGGCAAGGCTCACGGCCCAAGTAGGACTCAATGCCCAAGCTTGGTTCTCTTTATTCGGCAGACCAAAAGTTCCAGAATTCATGACGATCCCGTTCGACTCGTCGATGGGTGAATTGCCAGAAAAACGCGGCGCCGGTCCTGTCGGAGCTTTGCGAGTCTTCGGTACGAAATGGTGGCCGTTGGCTTCTTCTTCGCCATGTTCGCCATCGTGAGCAAACGCGGGTACTGTTGCCAAAAGAAGCATTAGGATTGCCATATCTTTAATCAGACGGTGTTTCACGATGTTATCCTTCGTTTGTCGAGCTGTCCGGTTAAATTGGAGCGAGGCGCCCGCGAGGTCAAGCCGGATTTTGCGATCAGCGCCGACCGGGCGCGAAGCTGCGAATCTGATCGATCAGAACGTCCCGCATGATGGGTTTCGTTAGATGTGACAGGCAACCGGCGGCGATGGAACGTTCCACTTCCTCGGGCAGCGCATGCGCGGAAAGGGCGATGATAGGACCGCTATAGTTTTGTCCACGCAAGCGGCGCGTCGCTTCGAGCCCATCCATAACGGGCATTTGAATGTCCATGAGGACGACATCAAAGTCGCGAACCATGGCACATTTCACCGCCTCGGCGCCATTATGAGCAACTTCGAGGTCGACGCCCGTGCCCTTCAAGTACGCACGAATGAGCATCTCGTTGTCGAAAGAGTCTTCGACGAGCAGCACGTGCACGCCTTGAAGTTCTAGAGGAATTTTCAATGGATCTTGAACGACAACTAGTTCTTCGAACATATCGATTTGCGGATTGAGCGTTTTTATATGCATGGGGGCCGTCAGCCGAAAGATCGATCCGGGAGACGATTCGCTGCGCACGTGTTCGAGCGTTCCGCCCATTGCCTCCGCGATTCCACGCGAAACGACCAGCCCCAAACCTGTTCCGCCGAATCGACGAGTCACCGAACTGTCGCCCTGAGCAAAGGGTTGAAAGAGACGCTCGTGTAGTTCGGGAGAAATTCCGATGCCGGTGTCTTCGATCTCAACGATCAGCTGAGAGTTTTCGACAGACATTCGAGTTTCGATTCGACCGTGATCTGTAAACTTGATCGAGTTGTCGACGAGACTCGTAACAATTTGGCGAAGGCGGACTGGATCGCTCTCAATCAGAAGTGGTACAGATGCATCCGTTATAAGTCTGGTCGTAATACCTTTTCGTTTTGCAACAGAAGCAAGTGAATTCAATATGTCGCGAACGAGATCGGTGACGGAGAACGAAACATTCTGTAGCGTAATTTTTCCCGCTTCCATTTTTGTTAAATCGAGAACGTCGTCGATGAGATGCATCAATTGATCGCCATTCATTCGAATTCTGCGGCGGTAATCTTCGCGCTCGTCCTCGTTCAGAGATTTGTCTGCCAGCAAATCTGCAAAACCGAGAATGGCATTCATAGGCGTGCGAATTTCGTGACTCATGTTCGCGAGAAACTGAGATTTTGCTTTTGTGGCGAGTTCGGCTGAACGACGTGCGAGACGTTCGGCTTCGAAAAGGCGCGCTCGTTCAATAGCCTGTGCGCACTGTTCTGCCAGAATCGTTAGATATCCGATGCGTTCTTCTGTGAATGCTCCGGCCGTATTGTAACTCAGCGCCAACGCGCCAATAGCTTCGCCTTGAACCATGAGGGGTAGAGCCGCGACACTCTTGCTCTCGTAATTTTGAATGTTGCGGATCTCGGCATAGGAGGAGACTTCCGTTTCATTCATGAGGAATACCGGTTCGCGATTGATGATGGCGTCGGTGACTGGCAACTTGTGCGAGAGCGATAAGGTCTTCATGTACTCGAGAGTGATTCGGCCGTAACCTTGGGCGTAGAGAACTGAAAGTTTTCCGCCGGTTGGCTCGGTCAGAATCACGCATCCTGCGACAGCATCGACAGCCTCAAGACCTTGATCCACGACGATTTGTGCAACTTCAAGTGGTGTGTGTGAAACTGAGAGCGCAGTTGCGACGGTCTGAAGTTGTGCAACTTTTCGCTGCATATTATAGCGACGCTCCTCTTCTTCCTTCTTCTCATTAATATCTGTCGCCGTTCCGAACCACTCGCTGATTTCTCCGCTTTCATCTCGCACGGGCACCGCACGCCCTAGAACCCAAGTGGACTTTCCAGATTCGT
>JAYSYF010000110.1:0-5668 GCA_043716655.1 Bdellovibrionales bacterium
CGAACTTCTTGGATACAAGAGCTATGAGCTGACTTCGAGTCCATTGTATTCGCGCACGTTCCCAGGAATTCAGTATCGATCGCACAACGGTCGCCGACTCGAATCGACTGCGCGCTACAACTACATGGCGATCGAAATGAAGGCGCTCTCAGCTAAAAAGGTCGATTTCGAAACCGTTTGTCTTGGCGCCAACGACAGCGAATTTTTCCGCCTCAAAACGCAAGTGATCAGGTAAGAGCCAAATGTGCTTGCAGACGTGCAAGCACTAGCGCAGGCGGAGCAGCAGCGAAGCTAAACAGTGCCGACCATCTGGGTATGCATGGTTTGAAATCGGTCGGCGATCTGGGCTTTGAACGCCTCGTCCTCGCATCGGGCAGTGACTTGCTCGAAGGTCCATTCCTCTTGCGGAAACTTGTAGGTCTGTTCGCAAAGGCCGGCTTCGGCTTTGACGATCCACTTCTCGTTAAAGGTAAAGATCGAGATCTTCATTCGGGGATCGCCAAATTCTTTAATCACACGCATTAATTCAGACTAGTTCATCGCCGTTGGCTGAGACAAGTTTGACGGACATGTCTTGCGGTCCATAAAGTTTAACTGTGGCGTTATTACTCACAATCCTATCGGCGTCGTTCTTCACGTGGGCTTTGACCTATGTAGAAACCTATCGGGTCGAGCATCCATGGATTCTGTGTTTGATACCTCTGATCATCATCGGAGTTATCTGGGACCGCGTGCGACCCAAAGACGTCCTTTCAACGGGTGAAGAAGTGCGTGCGCTCAATCTGCTCGACGGCAACGCGCATCGGCCTGTTTCGTGGCTCGCCGGCATTAAACTTGTCTTCATGACTTTAGCTGCACACCTCTTGGGTGCCTCGGTTGGGCGAGAAGCCGTCGGCATGCAACTCGGCGGATGGGCGAGTCGACTTCGAAAGTCGCGTGCCTGGAATTTGAGTGCGTGTATCGCGGCCGGTTTCGCGATTGTCATTGGCACTCCTTTCGCAGCAGCGGTGTTTATTTTTGAATCAAAAAGGTGGCGACTGAGCTGGAACGATTGCGTTGGAATACCGCTCATCGCCTGGCTCGCGTTTCGAATTTCGGAATTCATTGGCGTAAGACATACCGAATATCGAAGTTTCGCGGCCGTATCCACCGAGCTGCGTACAATCAACTTCGAGAAACAGGCCATTTTTTTGACCCTGCTGGTTTTGATTTCTACGGGATTGAGCGCTTTGTTTCTTCATTCGCTCGCACGCGCATCTCGCCGCAAGCCTGGTATTTTGAATCAGTACGTACTTCCGGTTTTATTTTTGTGCACGATCGCCGTCGTCTATGGCTGGTTGGGGGCTCGTGCCGAAGCGACGGGTCTGCCGGGACTCGGCATTCATCTGCTGCCGTCGATTCAAATTTCAGAACCCGATACGTACAATGTATTCAACCATCCACTGCTCTTGGGAGTCCTCAAAGTTTTTCTGAACGCTGCCTTCGTCGGTATCGGCGTGCGCGGAGGAGAAATGACTCCGCTCTTTTTTGCGGGCGCAATGACGGCTGTGGGACTCGGAGCTTTGCTGGGTCTGCCTATCGCTGGACTCGTTCCACTCGGGTTCACTGTGTTGTGGGGGATCACAGCCCGCAGGCCGGTCACGGCTGGAATATTGGCGATCGAAATATTTGGATTTTCTCCGTGGGGCTCGCTCGGAGTTTTAATTGCCGTCTTGGTTTTTGCCGGCATGAAATTTGGCGACTTCGCGACTCGTTGGCGACCTAACGCCGCACGTACTTGGAAGCGCGGACTTTACGGTCTTTGAATACAGACTACTAGGCGTCGGTCCAGTCCGGACAATCACTTGGTTTCTCGAACTCTTGCAAGCGTCGTTCTACAATAGAAGAATGCGTTGCCTCTTGTTCATTCTAGCATCGGCTCTAGCGATGTCTCATGCCGCTGCCACTAATGAAGTGGTTTACATCGGCGGAGGTGGGGAACGCGGGAATAGCACGAACATGTTTGATGCGTCGATGGAGCTTGCCCATAAGGTCGCAAGATTTCGAAATGCGCGCGAGACTTTTATTGTCGATGTAGGGCATCCATCGACGAGGGATTTGTTGAAGGCACAGCCGCAAATCAAAGCGACTCAAATCAGCAAGGCCGAAATCATCAGAGGCTTCGAAAAACTGCGTGCCAGAGTGAACGGATCTGAATTCACTTCCGGCGAAAATCTTTTAGTGGTCGTCGAGAGTCATGGGGAAGAATCGGTCGATCAAGAGGTCACTGTTGCAACGAGCGATGGCCTTTTGGATGTGGAACCATTTTTAAAACTCATCATAGAAGACGCCGCAAAGAAGGGCGTGAAGGTCGGTATTTTTCTGGGGAATTGTTACTCCGGAACGCAGCTTCCGCGTGTTGACCCGAGCGGCAAAGCTTGCATCGTATCAATCTCTGCGCCGGGAAGAGTCGGTTACTCCCAGTTCAGCACCCAAGTGGTGCAGAAGCTCGGCGCCGGCTGGGACATGGAAAAGTCGTTCCTCGAAGCCAGAAAAAATCATCTCATCGACTCCGTTAATGAAGCGTCGTTTGGACTTCCGCAGATTTCGACGGAAGCGGGACTCATGACGATGAATCGAATGTCGGTATTTTCGAGGCATCGTTTTGATCCCCGCGATAATTCACGAGCGCTGAGAGATCAAATCTCATGCGAAGATGATCTAAAGCAGATCGACCAACTAAAGGGCCTCGCCGGTAAAGCTCTTTCAGCAACTGACTTTCAAGAAATTGAAAATGCGCTGACACGGTTTCGTCGCACTACGAAGTTTTACGGACTCACGAAAGAAGAAGTCGACAGACGAGTCTCGAGCGCAAATCATCTTGAGGTTTCGGAAATCAATTGGTGCACCAGGAATGTTGCTGCATCAGCAGAAGAGTTAAAAAAATGGGACTTAGGTGATCAAACCTCTTATTGCGAAGTCATGCTCTACGCCCGCTCATGTGTGTTTCAGAAATCTGCAGGAACCATATGTCAAAGACCTGAAATGGTATCGCTGTTAAAGGACAAGGTCTTTGCGGGACGTGTCGGTTTCTTAGACCGAACACTCAAAGACGTTGAACGCGAGCTTTCATCGTATGTACTAAATCGACCGTTTCACAACAAAGTATTTACCAACAAAGAAGAACGAACGCTTTACGACGGTCTCTATCGATCACAAGCAAAAGTCTTAAGTAAGACTCCGAATCCTTGTCGTGATTTCAAACTCTAGAATCCGCCGACGCGAACTTTCCTGCGGCCCATTTCCAATTTACGAGATTCCAGAAACTATCCACAAACTTCGCGCGGTCGTTGCGATAGTCGATGTAATACGCGTGTTCCCATACATCTGCTGTCAGTAGCGGAATGTGACCGTCGGTCAATGGACACTCGGCGTTTGGTGTCGACACGATTTCAAGTTTGCCTGTTTTATTTTTAACCAACCACGCCCACCCAGAGCCGAAAGTTTTAGTCGCCGTTTCATTAAACTTTTCTTTGAAGGATGGAACAGATCTGAAATCTTTTACGATCGCATCGGCTAAGGCTCCCTCGGGCGAACCCCCACCGTCTGGAGCCAGGCAGTTCCAGAAGAAGTCGTGATTCCAAATTTGGGCTGCGTTGTTGAAAACTGGGCCCGTCGCTTTTCGAATAATATCTTCGAGCGACATCTTTTCGAATTCGGTGCCGGGAATCAGTTTGTTCAAAGTTTCAACGTAGGTTTTGTGATGTTTGCCGTGGTGGTAATGCAAAGTTTCTGGCGACATGTGTGGCATCAGCGCGTCAGGTGAATAGGGAAGGGGTGTGAGTTCGAAAATCATCTTTGGTTCTCCTCGAGCAGAGTCTCTAAAGTAGAGTGTCTACAGTAGAGTTCCAGAGAGCATTAATCGCGCCATGCTGAAATAAATCACGAGGCCAGTGACGTCGACAAGCGTCGCGACAAACGGGGCAGAAGCACTCGCGGGATCAAGTTTGAGACGGCGCAAAATAAATGGAAGCATCGAGCCGACCACGGAACCAAAAAGTACGACGCCGACCAGGCTGCACGAAACACACACAGCAACCAGCATATAGTGTTCAGTAAAAAGCTCGCTGCGATTCGGCCACAACGCAATTCGTGCGAATCCGATGGTCGCGAGAATCAAACCCAACGAAAAACCAGTGATGACTTCGCCCCGCAGCACGCGCCACCAGTCGCTGAGACGAAGTTCTCGAAGCGCCAGAGATCGAATGATAAGAGTCGTTGCCTGAGCACCTGCGTTTCCACCCGAAGAAATAATCAGCGGAACAAATAGCATCAGCACCACGGCTTTTGCCATTTCGCCTTCGAAATAATGCATGGTTGTTGTCGTGAACATTTCGCCGACGAAAAGAAGCATTAGCCAGCCGCCGCGCTTTTTGATCATCGCAGGGAGCGTGACCTCGGGATACGGCATATCGAGAGCTTCCTGACCACCCATCTTCTGAATGTCTTCGGTCGCTTCTTCTTGGTTCACGTCTAAGATATCGTCGACAGTAACAACACCTTGCATGCGTCCATCTTTGTCGACGACGGGTAGGGCAATAAATCGATGTTGCTGGAATATTCGGCTGACTTGCTCCTGATCCATTTCATCAGGAATCGTTACGACCTTGTCTTCCATCACGTCAGAAATTCGCTTTTCGGCAGCGCTTACAAAGAGCTGTCGAAGTGACATGACGCCTTTAAGTCTTTGGTTAGAGTCGAGAGCGTATACATAGAAAATCTGTTCAACCGTCAGCGCTTGTTGGCGAACGTAACGAATAGCTTCAGCCACAAGCATGTCGGGCCGAACGCGAACGAAGCGGGGACTCATGAGGCCGCCGGCTTCATCTTCGCGATATGAAAGAAGTGCGATAATTTCGCGGCGAACTTTTTCGTCTAGAAGGCTCAACGCCTCGGTGCGCAGTTCTTCCGGCAATTCTTGGATGAGATCGGCTCCATCATCGGGTGCCAAAAATCTAAGCCAGAGTCGGCGTTCGGCGCGGTTGAAATCGTGAAAGAGACTCGCGTGTTCTCGAGGTCCGAGTGCGAGGAAAAAATCCTCCGAGTCATCTGCTGCGAGACTTCGAAACGTCTGAAGACGTTCTTCTGCTGGCAAATGTGGCCAAGCCTCAAGCAGCCGGGCCACGAGCCCCATCTCTTGAGTCTCGATCTCACTCATATTCTTTTCCTAAGCGGTGGTCGCGGTATTTCCGGTCATCGTATCAGTGAAAAGAGCCAGGTTCGACAAGAAAGAATTGCGGAATCTCTGCTGTAAACAATCCGCCCTCAATCGCCGTTGAGGATCTTTGCATTTCGTAATGTCCTCGCATCGTTCCTGTGGGAGTCGAGAGGGGACAGAAACTTTCATATTCGAACGTTTCGCCAGGGTCGATCCAGGGTTGCTGGCCGATAACACCAGGACCTTTGACCTCTTCGATACGTCCCCAACCATCTGTAATCACCCAATGGCGATTGAGTAGGCGTACGCGATCAGGTGTCGTGTTGGTGATTCGAACCTCGTAAGCGAAAAAGAATTCGCCCTGATCTGCATTACTGCGTTCAGGGATAAAGCGGCTTTCGACTTCGACTTGGACGCCGTGAGTGGTTGCGGTTTCGATCATTGCGCCCGAGTGTCGTGCGGGCCCAACGC
>JAYSYF010000012.1:0-7725 GCA_043716655.1 Bdellovibrionales bacterium
GGTGCTCTCGGGAACAAGCCGAACGTTGTTAACAGATATGCTTCCGACCTCGTCACGCAAATCGGCGCAATTCGCGAAGGTAAGTTCGTTGAAGATATTCTCGATTCAGATCCACTCGATTTCGGAGTTGGTGTTGCTGGTTATCCAGAAAAACATTTCGAGGCGCCGTCGCTTAAAGCCGACATTTTGAATCTGAAACGAAAAGTCGATGCTGGCGCTGACTACGTCATCACGCAGATGTTTTTCGACAATAATAAGTTTTTTGCTTTTGAAAAAGCCTGTCGCGACGCCGGCATCACGGTGCCGATCGTTCCTGGAATTAAAGTTCTGCGATCTGCGGCGCAGATGCGATCGCTTCCAAAGGCGTTTTTCATCGACCTTCCTGATGCACTCGTCGACAGCGTTATGAAAGATCCTGAACACGCCGCCGAAATCGGTCAGACGTGGGCCACGAAGCAGTCGCTCGATCTTCTCGAGCGCGGTTGCAAAACGTTACACTATTACGTTTTGAACGACGTCGTAGCTGTGAAGGCGATCGTAAAAAAGCTCGGAGTTTGATCTCGCGGCCGCTGAGGTCACGAGCGAACATCAATGGATTTGAAACGCAGCTAGCCCGCGGCCGCCGAGTTTGCCCGCTGAACACCGTCCGTCACGCGGACGCGTAAGTAACTGAAATCACTTTAGATAATCCTTACGGCCGGCGAGGTACTTGCAATTCTCGACTGCGGGCAAGCAGCGTGGTATTATAAAGGTATGAAAGTTAATACCAAGCCAAATACCAAATCTAGTATCACGCTGCCGCCATCAGAACTAGCGATGGTGAATGCGCTCATGAAGAAACTGAAAGCAAAATCCAAGGTGGATGTGATTCGGCAGGGACTGATGTTGCTCAAAGAGACGACCGACCGGGCCGAGCTTGCAGAATTGTATCGGCAGGCTGTCGTCATAGATGCGGGTCAAAGCCTTGAAGTAATGAAAGAGTGGGAGGGAGTCGATGACCACCTAATTCCGCCGTACGACGGGGACCAAAGTGCAGATTAAATCGGGCCAGCTCTATTGGGCAGACATTGGACACCCACGCGGTGCAGAACCCGGAAAAATACGTCCCGTGCTCGTGATTCAAACAGATTTGTTAAATACGCTGAATCACAGCACCGTGATCACTCTTCTCTGCACATCACAAATTCAGGGAGAATCCATTTTAAGGACTTCTCTTCCCGTCCGCTCGGCTGGAAACAAAGTTGAAACCGAAATTTTAATCGATCAGATTCGTTCGGTCGACCGGCGTTACTTCGCACAATTGATCGGAACCGTCCCCAACATCATCATGAAAGATGTTCGAAGGAAGCTCGCGTCGCTTCTCACTTGAGGATTTCGGGCGCGCAGCACGAACCCGCAAACCATTTTGGCTTTGCACGTTCTCAAACTCAAGAGATACGGCCGGATTTCAATAATTGCGATTTGATTGCGGCAAGGTCACGCGTCTGTGCGAGCACTAATAAAGAGGTTATGGCTAAGAGTGCGAGTTCCATCTTCAACACTTTCCACCATGCATCGGTTTTGAACATGACGTCGAAGAAACTGGAATTAGTAAGTTGAGCACGGCCGATCGTGAGAACGGTGTCTTCACCTACGACCTGACTAAGCTCGGACCGTCGTTCGTCGGCAATATGCTTGCCAATTAAATTCTTTCTTTCTGCGAAACTGTTTCCGACAGCCAGTACTTCGGATTCGGGCTCCGCATAAATCATCTGGCCGTTTTTATAGACAACGAAATAATCTATATCGTGAATGGCAATTGCGTCTCTTAACATACGAGTTAGCGCCTCGTCCTCGCCACTTTTAAACAGTGACGTTGCCAACGAGCCGAGCAGAGCAATCTGTCGATCCCTTTTTTCATTCATTTCCAGTGTCGTAATCTTGAACGCCTGAAAGCTAGATAATGGCGAATACACAAGAGTGCAGAGGAAGAATGTAATTACGAAGAGCTGAAATATGGTGAGTCGTCGCCATGCTCGTCGCACTATTTCGTCCCGCGCTTTTGAATGAATCTCTTCTTTTCGGTATCAAAAACAAAAGTCAGTTTTGGTTTCTCAGCACCGACTGGCTTCTTTTCCGGAATCTCAATTCGTATTCCGTTGCTTTTTATCGTCTCCAAAAATTCTTTGTCGTCTAAGTAGGGAATGACAATTTGATAACTGCTAACGATGATACTGACGAGCTCGTCTTGGCTTAAGCTCTTGATTTTTCGTGTACCATCTGCGTTGGAATTTTGAGTTGAGCGTCCAAATGCACTAGCAGGGCTTGTCGATTTGGTTACATGCAAATTTGTTTGTGGCGCGCTGATCGCGGCACTTTCGCCTTCAGTCGTGATGTTTTGTTTGCGCGACAATGTATTGGCAACCGAACGTTTCGTTGGGGACACATCTTTTTCGGAAGAAGTTTCCGCGATTCCTACGAGGGCCGGCTTCGCTGCAACAGCTTTCGCGGGTGCGGCTTTGAAGTCGAAGAATGGATTTTTGAAAGAGAGATCGACCTTTGAGAAATCCGCTGTCACCAGCGGCATCGCCGCCGAAGGAAAGCTCGCCGTTACGAACTGATTCTCGAGCCCACTAAATGATTTTCCGGCAGACTGAGTAAGGACCTTTAGCGGCTCAACCTTACGTTTTTCTACTTCCTTGGGTGTAACAATTCTCCCAACTTTATCCGCTGCTCGCGACATCGTTTCGACAATCGAAGGCGCAGAATTCGACTCGGCTCGTTCGGGTACGATCTCGACTGTTGGCAACGGAACAACGGATGCGGGGGCACGCAGGGAAATGTTTGTTTGCTCTGGCAACCGCGTCTTTGTGGGTGTCGTCCAATCTAGGGGACCAGTTTGTGGAATGTCCGCTCGCTGCGCGACTTTCATGTCTTCGATCTGACTTATTTGGCGCTCTTGGCTGGCGAGGTTCGCCGTTCCCCAGACGCAGTCCGTCTCCGCCAGACATTGCTCAATGGCCGATGCCGTTTCGATTAAAATATTAATGAAGGACGCCTTCGGCTTCTTATATCTGGTAGTTGGGCATGGTTCAGTGGATTGATAGCTTGTTACCGCTTGGTCAACTAAGTCAGCGCAATATTTCTCGCTCAGTCCTTCACACGCCGCAGTGATTTGATCCATTCCGTTTTCAATGGCGATCGAGTTGGCTACTCTTAAGCTTGAAGTTTTAGTAGCCTCTTTATCTAGTCCCGATAATACCGCAACGGTCGAAGTCAAACTTGATGTACCTGGAAGATGCACATCGCGAACCGCTCCGAGTCTTTCTCCGCGTGCTTCCGCCCGAGCAAAATTTCGAAGGACATCGCATTGCACACCTACGAATGTCTTGTTCGACTGATAGCAAATCCCCGCAGCGACGTTGTGCCTTGGGCTTTCGGCGTGCGCCTTTAAGCACGAGGAAAAGGCGCCAGTGGATCCGCAGATTTCGCAATTGCAACAGCAGCTCGATGCGAATCGACCGTTAGTGCGAGAGGATTTCAAAACTGAGTTTATTCCCGGCGCAGATCCTAATGTCTACGCCGCTCGTTTTTCATGGCCAGCGAATCGTCCGTTGCAAATCACGGCGAAGTTTTTAAGTGCAGAAGTAAAAACCTTCGACGGTCGAACGCAGAATAGCTTCGAGATTCTGTGTTCGGGTGGCCGGGTAAAATTTGATATTCAAATCATAAGTGCAGAATCCAAGACTTTGAGCAGTTTTGAGATCAACGAAATTTGCCCGATCGACTTTATTGTCGTGGGTGATTTTTCTAATATGACAATGTTGAAAGAAGTCACCGGGCGCCTCTATTTGAAAAACGGCGCTTCAATCACTGTGACGTCGGCGCCGTTACGGCTCGAACTCAACGAACTAATTATCCAGGGTAAAGCTACGATCAAAACATTCGATTCGAACCGCACTCCATCTTGGAATAAGGATTTTAAAACGCAGGCGCCGGCGATTTCGATTCGCGCAAAGAAGGCGACTGGTCTTTTGGCTCTCGAACTTAATGGCGTCGATGGATTCAAGGGCCTCGATAAGTCCCCGGTCTATGATGCAAACTTGAATGGTGGACAAGGAGCGATCGGCGCCCACAAGCCCCGCTGCCAACCGAACCGAACTTTGTCTACGGCTGGTGTTGGCGGCGACGAGTTACCAGGCCGATGCGAAGATGTCTGCACCCAAAGCCCGAAAGAGGGATTCCCGGGACTTCAGCCGACAGTGAAGTTGGCTGACGGTTCAACGGTTCCGCGTAAGGGATCTAAAGGCGATAGCGGATCTCCAGCCGTGGGAACTTCGAAGGTGACTTTGCAAATCGCTGAGCCTGGGAACTTCGAGACTGATATCACTTTCAACCCTGGGAAGGCTGGGGCCCCCGGTTTAGGCGCTTTGCCAATGGGGGGAACGGGTGGACCCCCGGGCGTAAACCCAGGCGCTGGCTGCGTCAGTGCGGGGAGTGGACCCAACGGAGCGAACGGCATTCGAGGAGACGCCGGCGACCCGGTTTCGAATGGGAGCTGCGAAGTGGTTTACATTTCGCGCGCCTTGGCGGCCAAAGTGAAAACTAAAGATCTGAATCCCGAGCTTCCGTGTACGACCTTGCCTGCGATTGTTCAAGTCGGCGATGTGCAGTAACTTTTCCCAACATACCGTTCAGAAAAGACCTATGGCGATCGGTTTTACGCGGGGTCGGCGCTATAAAAAAGTTTAGTATGGAGTCACAGCTCTAACCCTCGGCGGCGGTGACAATTGGTTGTGGCCTTGTTAGGTTTTGCAAATGGTGACCACCTTTGCAGAAATGAAAAATAAGCTGGCGGCGAACGAAGCCGAGCTTCGACAGACGTTCGCTGTGCGCATTCTTATTATCGATGGCGCTATGGGGACGATGCTTCAGCAGCATAAGTTTACTGAGGAGCAGTTTCGCGGCGAGCGTTTCAAAGGTCACACCAAGGATCTTAAAGGGAACAACGATCTTTTGTGCATCTCGCAGCCGGATGCGGTTTATGGCGTTCACCTCGCTTATCTCGAGGCGGGTGCCGACGTTATTGAAACGAACACGTTCAACGGAACGAAAGTTACTCAAGACGAATACGAGCTCGGTCACATCATTCGTGAATTGAACTTGGCGGCTGCGGGTGTTGCTCGTCGTGCGGCCGATGATTTTATGGCGAAACGAAAAGGCACCGCTGAATACCGTCGCGTTTATGTTGCTGGTGCTATCGGGCCGATGAACCGCACGGCGTCGCTTTCTCCGGATGTGAATAATCCTGGTTACCGCGCGATCGACTTCGACACGATGGTCACGCAGTACAAAGACCAAGCCGAAGCATTGCTCGATGGCGGCTGCGACGTTTTACTACCAGAAACAGTTTTCGATACTCTCAATGCGAAGGCCGCGCTCTTCGCGATTCGCACCGTCGAAGAAGAACGAAACATAAAAATTCCGTTGATGTTGTCGGTGACGATCACCGATCGAGCCGGCCGAACTTTGTCGGGCCAAACTGTTGAAGCGTTCTGGAATAGCGTTCGTCATGCGAAACCGATCAGCGTCGGCCTTAACTGTGCGCTCGGCACAGACGAAATGCGTCCATTCCTGCAAGAGCTCTCGCGCGTCGCTGAAGTTTTTGTCAGCTGTTATCCGAACGCGGGTCTTCCGAATCCGCTTTCGCCAACGGGATACGACGAAACTCCGGAATCCATTTCTTTGGGCCTTAAAACTTTTGCGAATGCAGGCTGGCTGAACATGGTCGGCGGCTGCTGCGGAACGACTCCTCGTCACATCAAGGCGATTGCCGAAGTGATGAAGGGTCAGAAGCCGCGTGTGCCAGGGGAAACTAAGCCCGGCATGCGACTGAGCGGACTCGAAGCGTACACATTGCTTCCGCGCAAAACCTCGAAAGAATCTGCGGCAGCAGCTAAAGCTTCTGGTGAAAAAGAAGAGTTCCGTGGCGATTTGACGATGATCGGTGAACGAACAAACGTCACCGGGTCTCCGAAATTTGCAAAACTAATTAAATCTGGAAATCTCGAAGCATCGGTCACGGTCGCGCGCCAACAGGTTGAAAACGGCGCGCACATTATCGACATCAACTTCGACGAAGCAATGATCGATGGAAAATCGATGATGCGCGAATTCTTGCGTCGCGCTTTGGCCGAACCCGACATCGCACGCGTGCCTGTCATGGTCGATTCTTCCAAGTGGGAAGTCCTTGAAGAGGGACTCAAAAACTTACAGGGAAAATCGCTCGTAAATTCGATTTCGCTTAAAGAAGGCGAGGAGCCATTCCTCAAGCAAGCGGCTCTCTGCAAAAAGTACGGCGCCGCCGTTGTCGTGATGGCCTTCGACGAACAAGGACAAGCGGTCACGGCGGACGAGAAAGTTCGCATTTGTAAACGTGCGTACACGTTGCTTCGAGAGAAAATCGATTTCGACCCCGCAGACATCGTTTTCGACCCGAACATTTTAACAGTCGCAACCGGAATGCCTGAACACGATTCGTACGCGGTTGAATTCATCGAAGCGATCGACCGAATCAAAAAAGCCTGCCCTGGTTCAACGATCAGCGGCGGCGTCTCGAACCTTTCGTTCAGTTTCCGTGGAAACCAGCCGGTGCGTGAGGCGATGCACTCTGTATTCCTCCATCACGCTCTTAAAAATGGCCTCGACATGGCGATCGTGAATGCCGGCATGCTCGAAGTGTACGATCAAATCGAACCCGAACTTTTGAAAAAGACCGAAGCGGTCATCACGAATTCGCACGCGAACGCGTCCGAGGAAATGGTGACGTTCGCCGAAGAACTGAAGATAAAACTCGAAGCCGCAGGTCCTGCGGCCGCCGGACCGGCGAAAGCGGGACTCGAGTGGCGTACTTTGCCACTGCAAGAGCGACTTACCCACGCTTTAGTCAAAGGCATCGACTCGCATGTTGAACAAGACACAGAAGAAGCGCTCGCGACACTCGGCAATCCAATTGCGGTGATCGAAGGTCCACTTATGAACGGCATGAAAGTCGTCGGCGACCTTTTCGGCGAAGGTAAAATGTTTTTGCCTCAGGTCGTGAAGAGTGCGCGCGTGATGAAAAAAGCTGTCGCGGTTCTCGAGCCGGTCATGCTCAAAGAAAAAGAAAAACGAGCCGCGATGGGCGCTTCGACCGCAGCACCGACATTCGTAATCGCTACCGTGAAAGGTGACGTTCACGACATCGGAAAAAATATCGTGTCGGTCGTACTTCAGTGCAACGGCTACCGCGTCGTCGATCTTGGCGTCATGGTACCGATGTCGAAAATTGTCGACGCTGTAAACACAGAAAAAGCCGACATCTTGGGACTGAGCGGGCTGATCACGCCGTCACTCGACGAAATGCAGACCAATCTTTCAGAACTGGAACGCCTCGGTCTCAAAATTCCCGTTCTGATTGGTGGAGCGACCACGTCGGGCCTTCACACCGCAGTTAAGCTTGATCCGTTCTATTCGGGTCCCGTCGAGCATGTCCTCGATGCGTCGCGAGTTGTACATTCTTGTTCGCGTCTGCTTGGTGAACAACGAGCGACAATCGAAATCGACCTCAAAGCAAAATACAAAAAAACCCGCGAAGATTACCTCAGCAAAGATCGTTCGCAAGACTTCATCTCTCTCGAAGAAGCGCGCGCTACTAAATTCAATTGCGACTGGGCGAAAGTCGACATTGCGGCTCCTGAGACGACT
>JAYSYF010000111.1:0-5655 GCA_043716655.1 Bdellovibrionales bacterium
CTGAAGCGGTTCCAATCCGGCACGTTTCACTGATGTGTTTGATGTTTCACGCTTCACTGCCGTGAAACTTTCGTAGGTGAAAGCAGCCTCGAAGATTCAGCCTTCACGAAATCTTTTTGTTGCCGGAAATCGTCGTATACGTTCCGGCGGTTTTCATTCACATTCGTCGAAATTCTTCAATATCACGAAGGAACAAAATGAAAATCTTGAGCAGTCTCGATCTAAAGTCGGTGAAACGGGTTGGAACTTCACTTGCGGTAGCCACCGTACTCGCCATCGCAGCAGGCTGTACGCCTCAAGCGAACCACGAGAATTTGACAGGCAAAGAGTCGGCGGGTTTGATTCCGAGCGCCGGCATCACTGTAAAGAGTGATGGAAGCATTAGCTTGGTCGATCAGTTGCGACGCTACCGTGGGCAAACTCAGTTTTTAACACCTTCTCCCTACAGCCGTATGGGACTTGAGGGAGCTCCTCGCGCGACAGCTGCGTCTGCCGATGCTAAAGGCGGCGGCGGTCGTGCCGAACAAGAATCGGATATTTATAAGGTTGGAAAAGCCGGCTCAAAATTGCTTTTCCTTTTAAACAACTATCGCGGTCTTCAAGTTATCAGCTTCGCAGCTGGCGCCGATAAACCCGAACTCGTTTCGCGAGTGAAGGCAACCGGCAACTATCCAGACGACATGTATTATGACGAAGCGAACGATCGTCTCTTAGTTCTGGAACGCCTCTATCATTCTGAGGACGGAAGCTACAACTACTCTGATATGCAGAGCCGCATCGTTGTTTACGATGTCTCGACTCCATCGGCTCCTGTCATCAGCACCGAAATTCCAGTTTCTGGAAACATCGCTGATTCGCGCATTGTCGGAAACGTACTTTATATCGCGAGTTCGGTTCGACCTGAGAACGGTTCGGACTCAAAAGCTGAAGGCATCGTAACTTCTTTCGACTTCAGCGGAAAAACGATCAAAGAAATCGAGAAGCTCAAGCTCTCACTTCCAGCCGTTTACGGCGAGAACATGAACATTCAGACCGTAGAAAACGCAGACGGTAGCTATAGCTACTATCTCGTCGCGGTTTTAAGCGAAACCGGCTGGGGCTGGGGCGACCGCAAGAGTTTGGTCGAAGTTGTCGACATCTCGGATGCAAAAGGAAAAATCAAATCGCTGATGTCTGTTTCTGCGAAAGGTTTCATCCGTGAGCGATCGCAGACACTTATCAAAAAGAACACACTGATCGTAACAAGCAACTACACGACAGAGATGAAAACTGCAGCTGGCGGCCAGATCGCGCGCATCGCAGTTGAAACGTTCGGTCTTCCAAAAGCAGGCCTGAAGGCATTGACTGAAAAAGAAGCTCAATACCGCCAGCTTCACATGGAGCTCGCACTCGAAGGAAAAACCGGCGCGGAACTCGACAAAGCACGTGAAGTTCTAGTCGCAGACCCAGCGCTCGGCCTCAAAGGCAAATTCGTTTTGACCGCAGCAGGACAGCTTCGCAAGCTCGTCGCTGACTCGGTTGTTACAGTCGGCGACACGACTGGGCTCTCGAGCTCGTTGCAAGATGTACGTTACCAAGACGGATTGTTGTATGCGTTCTGGGTTCCGGCCAATGAAGTCGATCCCCTCGATGTTTTCGACATCAGCGATCCTGAAGCTGGCGTGAAGCACTTGAACCGTCTTCAGTTCGAAGGCTGGGTTTCAAAAGCAATTCCTATGACTCATGATGGCCGCAACTACATCGTTGCGCTCGGATGGATTGTTCCGGCAGTCAATAACGAACGAAACATGCGTCACCCGCAGGCTGCGATTTTCGAAATCAAAAAAGTCGGAGCAAAATATCGCGCCGATCAAATCTCTCAGCTGACTTTTGCGAACAGCAACACTTGGACCGATTTCAACTCACCAGATCGTTTCATCGAAGTTCGCGCAGACGGTAACGGCCAAGGCCAAGTTCTGTTCGCGGCATCGCAGTACTCACAGAAGAGTTATCAGTCGGGCGGCAAAATTCTGCAGTTTGACCTCGCAAAATTGACGTCGGAAGATCCAAACACCGCTCTCAGTGAGGGTGCATTCCTCAGCGGAAAATCTGGTTGGCTCCGCCGTGTTTTCACAAACACAGAAATCGACCGTATCAATACATACTCGGACCAAGCGCTCGCAATCTACGACACGACGAAACTCGCAGTTGATAAGACAACTAAGGCGACGGCTGTTCTCGAACTTGCTCGCCAGATTCGCGATTACAAATCGGTTGCTGTTGCAGGTGTAAATTTCGGCATTCAGTTCATCAGCGACTACTCGTGGTACTCAGAAGATGAATCTCAGACGACTTTACGCCTTGTCGACGCAAAATCGGCAGACGCAGAAAAAGGCAAAACGACTGAACTCAAAGTAGCCGGTAGCTACATTGCGAGCCAAGTTTCTAATGGCGTGGTCTATGTTCTCACTAACAGCTACAAGTCCGAAGTGAATGCAAAAGGCGAATGGACTTCTTCGAGCAAGTCGTACCTCCACGCACTGACTCCTGGCACTGTCGGCTTCAACCTCGTGAATACAACTGAGTGGGACACATCTCGCCAAAATTCGGCGACACCACCAATGGGCATGCGAATTCGCCTCGGTATGCCATCGGGCTATAGCAGCGGAAACTTCGTCACTCTTGGCGATGGCACCCTGCTCGCTCAGATCGACAATTCGGTAAAAGTCGTTTCGACGGCTGGCGCAAAAGACGTCGTCATGAAAAATTGTGGTGCTAAAGACCGAACTGAAGTTCAAGCAAGCGTTGTGAACGGTTCGCTCTATGTGACTTCGGCTGATTCAGTTGAAATCACTGAAGTTGAGGGCACGACTGCAATGCGAAACTACATCGCGAAAGCGACATACGCAGGCGGCACTCTCACTTGCGGAGCAGAGCTGAACATTCCTGGTACATTATTAACAGTAACAGCAGAAGGTTCTGCGCTTGTCGACGACAGTGCGATGATCGACATCGTGACCAAAAAAGGCGAACGCTGGGTTGCCGATGGCAAAACTAAGATCGTTGAATACAAAGTTCTGAAAACAGAGAACACGCTCGTCGGTCTCGAACTCGCAGCTGGTAAAGCGACTCTCGTGGACGCAATGCCGAAGACATCTGACGGATCTTACGGATCGTCGACTTTGAAATCGACTCGCCCAGGTGAACTCGTACAGATTTCGAACTTCGAATCGTCTGGCGGCTCGTTCCGTCCGTTCCGTGGTGGCGGCTTCCGCGGCGGCTCGATGCCAAGAATGCGCGACGAACAGGTTGATTCCGCGTTTGAATTTGTTCAGGTCGACGCCAAAGGATTCCTGACTACTCAGAAATTCGGAGTCACCCTGGCAACTGGTTCGAACGCTCGTTTGATCGGTATCGAGAAAGATCCGAAGAACGCTGAAAAGTTCGTCGGACTCGTTCAGACAGGTCGTCGTCTTCAGGTTGTTGAGTGGAGCGAAGCGAACAAACGTCCAGAAGTTCGCAAACTCGTGCCACTGAACGAACAGATGAAACGCATGACTGCGGTTGAATCGGTAGTTACTTCGAATTCATACTATGGAAACACGTATCACTTCACGCCCGAGCAAATGAGCTTCGAAGTTGTTGAGGGCCTCTCGGGTATCAATCAGTTCTTCGTTAAGTAGAACTACCAAAGCTGTTTCTCTGACTGCTTAAAAAGGCAGTCAGATTTCTAGAATGGTGGCCGGCAGTCTTTAATCGCGGT
Source organism: Bdellovibrionales bacterium (assembly GCA_043716655.1). Classification (GTDB taxonomy): domain Bacteria; phylum Bdellovibrionota; class Bdellovibrionia; order Bdellovibrionales; family JAMPXM01. Next base: position 3,743 of record JAYSYF010000111.1, read on the forward strand.
CACAATTTTTTCGCCACCCTAGCCGGTGGCGTTTTTTTAATGCCATCATCTAGCTGGCAGATGCGGATCCGATCTCGCGGGCTTCACGCAAACATTACTGACTCATGGCGACACCGGCGCCGGTGGCGCTCTGCAACGAAGCGATTTGCCACAACCAGTTCCCGCGACTCTGTTGTTGGACGAAGGTCCGCTTATTTTCCTCGACGAATCAGGTTAAAATTTTCGAATGAGAATCAGAACGCGAATGCTCACTCAACTCTTCATCGGACTGCTGATTGCGACGACGGCTCACGGCGGAATCTGCTACGACCCTGCGACCGCATCCGCTCCTAAATCATGCGAAGTCTCTCCGACGGCGACTTCACGCACGGGCGCCTTGATTGTGAACACCCAGGGGAGCTCCGAAAAGTTTCTATTTTCTTTCGAGCCTTCTCTCGACTGCGCGAAAATCGAAGGAAATCCGCACTACCCGAATGTACGCGCCGAATGTCTCGCGGCCGGCCAGAAAAATTGGTCAACCGACGAACGTTTGCTGGTCGAAGGCGCCATGCGGTCGCTTGTCTCAAACCCAAAGTTAGCCCTCTTCTTCCCCGCGCTAGCAAAGAAGGGTCCGACAAAGATCTTTCGCGCCACGAAGCACGACGGCGAACTGTCCGGCGCCAATACCTATGCATACAAGAGCGTCAGTCATGATGGGCTTGTCGTTACCGACTACTTTTTCGACCAAGCCAAACGATGGTTGCGCGAATGTCAGGGTTTTATTTTCGAGGATGCAAAGAAACAAATCGAGTGGATTATTCTGCACGAACTCGCCCATGAGTTTGCAAGTCGTCAAGGCGGACTCGACGACGACTGTTCATTCTTGAAAGCGATCGGTTGGAACAGTGATTCGGACTCGTTCACCGAAATCAGTTCTGCAGAAATTCAAAAGCTTCGAGAGCAAGGTGTCGCATTGATGAAAGCCGGCAAAGACCGTGAAGCTGCCGCCTGGACAACCAACCAAGCGCAGAAATTCGGTTTTCCAACTCTTTACGCAATGACATCCCCCGAGGAAGGCTTCGCCGAGCTTCTCAGTTTCTATGCACTCGACGACAAAGCCAGCTCGTATATGAAACCGGCTGTACGCAGGTGGTTTGATCGGAACTTGGTGGCGAAATCCAAGCGAGCCAAGAGCTGCCCGATAAAAGAAATGTGATGGCGGCGTTTCACTAGAGACTTTTGATTCTCACTTCGTTGCGTGAGCGTTCATAAATAAAAAGGCACAGCGGAAAAAAGCACGCCCAGAAAAGGCCGTAATAAATAAACACGGTTTTATCGGGAAACAAGAGTGTGTCGAAGGCGGCACCCGAGCGATACGACAGCGGGCCGATAATGAATCCGAGAATCGCAGCCAACCAAAAACGGCCGTTCATCCATCCATCATAGAGTGGAATCGTGCAGCCAAACAAAATCCACAAGGCGACGAGCCAAGCGGGCGTGAGTTCACCCACCGGCAATAGTTCACCCGTCGGCGTGACGAGAGCGACCCAACCAAGACGAAGAGCAAGCGAATCGAATGCAATTCCAATCGCCGCAATGATTGCAAACCCGCAAGCATGTCTGAAAGTGATCTTGGTGAATCGCGCGAGGGTCACAGCGAAAATGAACGGCACTAAAAAGACCCAAAGGCCAATGCCGTATTTACCCGCGAGGATGCAGGCAAACCATCCGACATAGGACATCGCAAAGATGATGAGTTGTGTTAACTTGTTCATAGTTTAGCCCGAGCTAGAAAATAAATCGGATTTGGGTCATGAAGCGATCGTTGCCGCGGAAGCGGGAAACGTAGCCTTGATTTTCGTTAGCTGGCAATCGACTGCCGAGTACGTCGCCCATCAAAGATACGCGCCAGTCTTGAGTCGATCCGTTCATCG
>JAYSYF010000112.1:0-1780 GCA_043716655.1 Bdellovibrionales bacterium
CCCAACGACTTAAGAGAAATGCTCTCTGCCACTGCGGTAGCGGCCCCAAATACAAGAAGTGCCACCTCGAGAGCGACCGAGCGCTTCAACACGCCGCGATCGATGCGGTACAAAATGCCAAGCGAAACGACATCACTGCCGAAGGATATTCGCCGAGCGAAATTGGAATCTCACAAAGAGGTTTCGACAAATTGGGTGAAACCCCGAAGAACCTTAAAAAAAACTAGCAGCAAAGAACTAGCGGCGCATTCGAACTAACGCGAATATTGCAAAGCCCGACATCATCACATTCGGGATCCAGGCCGCTAAGATCGGCGGAAGCGCGCCGTGTTTACCCAGTGTTAAGCCCGAGCTGTAGAAGGCCCAATAGGCAAACGCGAGGCCGATAGTGATCCCGGCCCCAAACGCGGCAGAACCCGAGCGGGCTTTGCCGACTGAGAACGGAATTCCGATCAACGACATGACAAATGCGGCCATCGCGAAACTGAATTTGGCGTGATAATCGACCTCATAGCGGAGCGTATCGAGACCCGATTCTTTATTTCGCTTAATAAATCGAGCTAGCTCTTTCAACGGTAACGAATCGGTCGTTGCTCCGCTCGATTGCAAATCTTTTGCGTCTTCGGAAACAGTAATTCGTTTTGCCTGAAAATCTTGAGTCATCGGAACGTTTGTTTCGACCGGAAAAATCGTCACAGTTCCGTCTGATAAATCCCACGTCGTGCCCTGAAGTTTCACGGCTTGCGCAGTAATCATCTGCGCTAGTCGCCAAGTGCTGTCGAATTGATACATCGTCAGCCCCATGGCGGTCGCGGTGTCGGGCGAAAGAGTTTTGATGTTGTAAAGTGCGTTTCCGGATCGATACCAGATTCGATTCGTTTTAACAGTCGAATACAGACCCGGTTGTTTCTTGATCTCAACGTAAAGAACGTAATTCTTTTTTTGATTTAGAATCGGCACGACTCGGTCGTTGAGGAAAAACGACACGGAAGAAATCAAGACGACGAGGGCAAGTATCGGAAGACTGACGCGGGCGAGACTCATGCCGCTTGCGAATAGTGCGACAAGTTCGTTTGTCTTTCCCAGAGAGCCAAGTGTGAAAACGACACCCATCAAACACGCGACTGGCATCATTTGATAAATTAAAGATGGAAGCGAAAGAAGATAGAACGAGACGATCGATTGAAATGGTGCATCCGAACGAACGAAATTCGACATAAAGTCGACCGTCACAAACAGCGTTACGAATACGACAAGACCGCCAAGAAAGAAGCCCAAGAAAAGCTTGGCGATGTAGCGATCGATGATGCTGATCATCCGTTTACCCTACGGCGAGCCCGCAAATTCGTCCACAATTCATCATAGCGAGTCGTTAGTTCATTCGGGCGCTTGACAGTCCTTTGATAGGGGGTTTGACTTGGGGCTATGGCATTGCGCGTCTTACTCGCCGACGAAAGCGTAACGATCAAAAAAGTTATTCAGCTCGCACTGCAGGATTTCGCTGTTGAAGTGAAAGCCGTGCCTGTTGGGCTTGACGTGCTCGAAGTTTCAAAAAGCTTTCAACCCGATCTCGTCTTCGCCGATATTCTGCTTCAAAAACGCTCGGGTTACGAAGTTTGCGCCGACCTTAAAAAAGATGCAGCGACCGCCGCTATTCCTGTCGTGTTGATGTGGAGTTCCTTCATGGAGCTAGACCAACGGCAAGTCGACTCGTGTGGCGCCGATGGCCGGCTCGAAAAGCCGTTCGAAGTTGAAGCACTTCGAAAACTCGTTCTTGAAC
>JAYSYF010000113.1:0-1777 GCA_043716655.1 Bdellovibrionales bacterium
CGCGACAGGTGCACCTGAAGTTGGGGAATGCGATAGAGACACTGCAGAATCTCCCAAATCGGATCCGCTATGTATCCAGTCAGCAGGATCGTCGCGACAATTTGGCCAATCGAAACTTCACTTCGGAAGTAAAGTTGAGCTCCTAAGAAGAGCAAGACGAGACGAGTCGCGTTGGCGCACATGAAGTGAATGCAACCGAATAGCGCATCGTATTTCGCTAATGAATTGTTCGTACGGTTCAACTCGATGAATTCCGCTTCCCAACGCCAACGGGCTGACAAAGTTCCACTTGAACCTTGCAGGGTGCCCCATGAATCCATGTGTTCAAGTTGCAGGTTTTTTTTCCGTTGCTCGATCAGTGCGGCGCGAACGTTAAGGTTGCGAACCTGCGCACCTACAAAAATGATTCCGATCAGCTGAATCGGAACAAAGACAATCGCGCCGATTGCCAAATAGGGATGGTACAGCGCGAGAACACCTAGACAAGCGACAATCGAAACAAGGCGGAGCGCATTCTGAAGAATCAGGTCCTCGAATGCGTTTTTAACTTCACGAGTTTCGTCGTGACGCGCCAATAAGTCGCCCGGCCTAAACCGTCCGAAGCTTGAAAGCGGCAAACGAACAACCTTGGCCAAGAACACGCTCGTGAAAAACGCTTCCGCCGAAGTGTCGGCGCGAAGCGAGAGGGTCGCTTCAATCCAAGACAAAATACTTGATGCAACGTTGAGTAAAAACATTCCGATAATGACCGGCCAAATCAGCGCCTCCGCACGCGCTAACAAAACTCGATCAAAAGTAAACTGCTGAAGTACGGGCAGCGCCAGACTTAAAAGAAAGCCAAGTATTCCCGCGAGAAAGATCAGAAAGTACGAATAGTGGTTTCCGCGAAACACCGCGAAGTAGTGATAAAAAGGGAGCCGGGCTTCTCTAACGGCGACCGTGCCCTCGAGCGGTGCTGCAAGCAGCGCCTCGTTCCCCCAGTTGCCACGAAACTCTGAGGTAGGCACTTTGATAGTCCGTCCGAACGAGGGATCAGCGAGCTTCACGTATCTTTCGCTGCCCTCGACGAACACCACGTAACGCCCGTTAAACCGAAGTATGACTGGAAAACCGAAGCTAGTCAGCTCGGCAAAGTTCGTCTTTCGAATCTTCGCTGCAAAGCCCATTCTCCTTGCTGCGATTTGAATTCCCTTTAGTGGAGTCTCGTCTTTCAATCGCGGCAGCTGTCGATCGACAAAACCAACGGAGAAGGGAAGGCCATAATGTCGAGCGATAGTAGCAAGGCAAACCGCACTTGAACTTGAGCTGTCGTGTTGCGGCGCTAGCGTTATACCGAAGAAGTATTTTCGAATCTCGGCGAGGATACTCGGTTGAAGAGTGTGGCCCGAAAGGCGAGCCGGTTCAGGTGCGGGAGTGACGGCCGTTGAATCTTTCAGATCGCGACGTATGAGGGTTTTTTCGTCGCTGTCTACCTCTGATGAAAATATCGACGAATCGAACATTTGAAAGAAGCGAACGAGTTGTTCTTTGAATTGAAGTTTTTCGACTGCAGAGAGTGAAATGGTCCACGCCGAACCATTGGGATCTGCATCGATGACAATCTTTGCGGAATTGAGATCAAGAAGGCATGCGTCGCCAGCGGGGAACGTTGCGATTGGATAGCGGCGGCCATCCATCAGCGCGAGAACACGGATTGAACCGTCACTCACAACCATAAAAACTTTATGGCCCCAGTCGCTGAATATAGATTCGAAGGAATCCGTACGAAGGGACGCAA
>JAYSYF010000114.1:0-5633 GCA_043716655.1 Bdellovibrionales bacterium
GATCGGCCAGCTTCGGTTCGAGTAGCATCGTTCGCATGGCGAACTTTCCAAGTTGCGCCGACAACAATAAGCGCGCCCGTAAACGCGACGATAAAACGAGTGGCTTTCGAATTTCGATTCACGGTTGCTCCTATGGAATCGGACAAACTGCCTGACCATTTAAGATTAACACATACGACGTTGCGGATCCCGCAGTGTAGGTAGTGTCGGCATGAACATTGATCATATATGTACCAGCGGCCAGTACGACCGATGCTTTTTCATAGCCAAAAGTCGGGGAAATTTCTGTCGGCGCAATGGCGCATCCATTCTGTCCCCGGAACGGATTCGCAAGCTCTGACTGTGCTCCGCTCGCAGGGCAACCGTCGCCGACAAACGCAGAAGATAAAAGCATGTCAGAGGCACGGCCAAAGATGTACTTCGGTCGATACAGATACAAATCGAGATCGGGTGAGTTCGACGCACTCTTCGAATAGTAGAGCTCGAGATTTATGTTTCCACCACCGTGATTCAATCGGAAAAAATCGTTGTTTCGAAATTGGTCCGATGTGGTGAACGATCCATTGTCGCCCGGCGCTTTTTCGGGAGTCATGGTGATCGGTGAGGTTGCGCATGAGGAAACCGCTAGTAGAAAGGGTGTCGCGTACACCGAGAATCCAGGAATCTGTTCTTCGCGCGCTCGAAGCGAGGCCCAACTTCCGACGCCCGACAAATCCGACTGAATTGAAAGAAGGCGTCCGACCGATTTGAACGGATCATCGACGTCATGCATACCTATTCCGGCGACGACGATCGATCTCCAAATTTCAGAAAAACGGCTAGCGCCACTGGTGGGTTTAATTACGTCCCACAACATTCTCGTAATCGCGAATTCGCGAAAGTTGCCTTCGCCCGCAGCACCATTCGTCGGTGCATCGTTCGCTGGCACGCCGGAAGGATCGATCGAGGCGTTGAAGTAAGTCCCGGTACACGCGGATGAACAGTCGGGACTGCCGTAAGTATCGCGATAAACCGGATCGCCGGTGACCGCTGCTTGAAAGAAATTTGCCCAGCCTTCGCCCCAAGCAAGTCGCGGATCTATAATCGAGTCGCCGTTATGACTGCCGCCGGGCGAATCAGGCTTTCCGTAGACGTCTTCAAGAAAATGCGCGTATTCGTGAATGATCACCGAATTGTCGAAGTGATCCATATCGCTTGAGGTGACATTTCCGTTCTCGCCACCTTGAAGATAAATTTCACGCTTGTTGCTTATGTAAAAACTGATCGAACCCGTTGTACCGACGTAAACGGCTGGACTAATTCCCGGCGTCCAATAGACAGTGACGAGCGGTGCGCTCTTAAGCGGAACGCAGCCGGCAAAATAATTTTCCGCAGTCGAAACGTCACAAGATTCCGTTTGCGAGCGAAGGTAGTCCTGCGCGTTTAGCAGTTGATCGAGAATATTGAATGCTCCACCCAGCAGTCGGTCATGAACGCGCGCGCGTAAGAGAACAGACGAATCGGCGGCACGACTGCCAACGGTCGCGACTAAGACGTGTTGAACGTTGTCTGAAGGATTATTGAGAACATAGGCGTGGCTTCGTGAATTGTTCGAACGTGCCCGAAGTTCCACCGAGTAGCTTCCAGTATGTTCTGGAAGTTGGAACGAGAAACTACCGTCCGCGACAGTTTCAGTACACTGAATGATTGCACCTGTGCCGTCCTTCACAGCGATTTCGGCGAATCGGATTGGCCGAGCCGAAGGATTCGTTGCTCCGATGACCGTTCTAAGAGGAGCCGAAACTATCGGGGCTCCGATCACTTGCGGCTGCGTCACCGTAATTTGAGAAATCCCGTAAGCATAGAGCCCAGAAGAAACGTCGGCATTGATCAGTGCCTTCAACTTCGTGACGACGTCATATTGGCCGGCCGTTCGATCGAGAGCGCTTTGAACCGAGTACACTCGAGAATTAACTGTGATGGAATAAGTGCGGTTCAATGGCGTCAGATAACTATCGATACTGATCTGAACGCCACTGTCGCTTGGATTGCCGTTTCCATTCACTCGGTACTCGTAGACCGCAACTCCTGAAATGGTAACCGGGGCGGCGAACTGCTTGGACGGAAGATACGGACAGTATCCGTCGATGGATCGACTTGCCGATTCTGTGGAATTGGTTTTCGCGCAGCTGGCGAGCATCGCCAAACCGAACGCAGCAGCGAAAAGAGCGAACATCTTCATCGATGGCTTATCGGTGATAACGAGAGGCTGATTGACCGGACTGGACGGACTTGCTTAGGCTTGATCTAGGGGACAAACGCTAGATGGAAAAAGGATTCAATTCGGATTTAACAGTTCGCGGTGCGGTTTATCACATCCAGACCGAGGACTGGGGGTTCGAGAACCCTTATTTGGTCACCCGTGTGTTTCTCAGTGGCGCTGTGATCGATTCTGTCAAAACTCCCTATTCAGACGTCCTGAGAAGTCGGAATGCGTTCCTGCTTTTACGTAACAAAGTTGCGATGTCTGCAGCTCTTCAAGATGCCATGCGGAGCCAGCACGAGCAGATTCTTAGCACTCTCAAGTAGTCGGCTAGAATCGCACTTGAAGTCCGGTTCTCGATAGAACTAGACGTCCGACTCGCGCGTTCTGCGCTGCTTCTTCGTATCCTAGGTAAATGATCTCTTTTTCTCATGTCTACAAGACCTATCAGGGCAACGAGGGTCGTGAAAATCACGCACTTCGCGATGTCAGCGTTGAAATCGGAAAAGGCGAATTCGTCTTCATGACCGGTCCAAGCGGCGCTGGAAAAACCACTTTGTTCCGTCTGCTGTCAGCCTTTGACCGACCAAGTTCGGGCTTAGCGATGGTGAACGGTTACAACATGGCGAACATTTCAAAGAGCGAACTTCCGTTCTTTCGCCGTCGCATCGGCGTTGTCTTTCAAGATTTCCGTTTGCTTCGTGATCGTTCGGTATTCGAAAACATCGCGCTTCCTTTGGAAATTCTTGGTGAGCGACGCGTGAATATCGAGCGTCGTGTGGAAGAGTGTCTCGACAGCGTCGGTCTCGCCGAGAAACGTAACGAGTATCCGGATCAAATGTCGGGTGGGGAACAGCAGCGCATCGCAATTGCGCGGGCCATTGTTCATCGTCCCGGATTGCTCATCGCGGACGAGCCGACAGGCAACTTAGATCCAAACATGTCGGCCGAGATCATGCGTTTGTTTGAACGCGCCAATGCGCAGGGAACAACTCTCTTCGTCGCGACTCATGATCTATCCATCGTTCGCGAACGAGCTCGCCGAGTTATCGAAATCAATGCGGGGCAAATTAAAGACGATCACGATAAACGTGCGGAGGAAGCATGGCGCTCGTTGACGACTTAAAAGTGATCTCGCGATCATGGCAGCAGCATTTCGGACTTCAGTTCGCGACTGTGACTGTTCTGACTGCAACCTTCTCGGTTGTCGCGTTTATGCTATGCCTGTCGCTTAATTTTCAGCGAGTTTTAACTGTGTGGGGCGAGCAAGTTCAGCTCTCGGCGTATCTCGAGGACGGAACAAACCCAGCTGCGCTCGAGTCGCTCAAAAAGGAACTGTCAGCACGGGCTGACGTTTCGGACGTCGAATATGTTTCGAAAGAAAAAGCGGCGAATCTTTTTCGTGATCAGATGGCGAGTTATGCTCCCGACCTGATGTCGGATGCCGAGTTCGCGACGCCATTTCCCGCAAGTCTACAGATCAGGCTTCGCGCCGATCAGGCGAGCGATGCAAACGTTGCGGCACTTGAAACTCTGGCGAAAGACCTGATGCAAAAAGACGGAGTCGAAGACGTCAGCTACGGCCAAAGCTGGGTCCGAAACTATGCATCCTTCGTTGGTGTGATTCAATCCATCGGTGCAGTCGTTGGGCTGATTTTGCTCTTCGGCAGTATCTTCATCGTCGGAAACTCGATTCGCACTTTGATTTCAGGTCGTCGTGAAGAAATCGAAATCCTAGAATTGATTGGCGCAACTCCGACAAACATTCGTCGGCCCTATGTCGTCGAAGGTGTGTTGTTGTGTGCAGTGTCGGCGCTTGCGGCTATTGCCGTGAACGCAGCACTTTACGGTTGGCAAATTTCGATAATGAAAAAGAGTTTGGCCTTTGCCCGTATGGCGCAGGAGTTTCAGTACTTTTCGATGAGCCAGACACTGATCTTCCTCGGGACAGCTTGTGTCCTTGGCGCGTTGGGTTCGTGGACCACGGTTCGATCGCTGAATGACGGCTGGTCGGCTGCGCGAGGGATACGATCGTGATTCGTTCGCCCCGCAAGGCTACGTCGTTATCAACCCTCTCGTTGCTGTGCGCGATCGCGCTTATGCCCGCGATCGATGCCTTTGCAAACGCGCCGACCGCACTTGAAGAGGCACCGACAGAAAAGCTGGCCGATCGCATTCGCGAAACAAAAGAAGGCATTAACGAAGCTGAATCCGAGCGCCGACGTCTTCTCGGTTCTCTGTACGCAATCAATTTGCGTATGAAAAAGATTTCGACCGACAAAGGTAAACTCACTGATGAGCTGATGCAGTCACAAGATGCAGTCGCCACTGTCGCCACTGCTATTCATTCTCTCGAAGCTCAAATCAAGAAGCAGCGCCTTGGGTTGAAAAATCGCCTTCGCGCGCTCTACAAAATTTCAGGAGAGTCGTACATCGGTGCGGTCTTCTCGACGCGAAATGCTTTCGAGTTCGATTCGACACTAAGAAATCTAAAAATAATTTCGGACCACGATTTTCAAATGATCCTTTCCTATCGGGAAAACTTGAGTTCGCTCGCTCAACAACGGAAAAAATTGAAGTCGCAGGTTGAGCGTCTTTTGCTCGTTGAAAAACGAATCAAACGCCAAGAGGGACTGCTTGCTCAAGAGCATCAGGCGAAGTCTGCGCTTGCGGCGACGATCGAAATGGATACGCGACGACGAATGTCTGAGATCAAAAAGTTGAGACTTTCACATTCGGTTGCGGACGTCGAAATTGAGCATCTCCTCAAGCCTTCTATCTACGAAAAAAAGGGAACGCTCGTTGCGCCGGTAGCGGCAGGCGTTGTCTCTAAGGACTTTGGTCTGCGTATTGATGAAAAGTTCAAATTTAAAATGAGCCACAAGGGGTGGCAAATCAGCGTTACTAATCAGACACCAGTCGTCGCCTGCGACGAAGGCAAAGTTGTTTTTGCCGGATCGCTCGAAGGTTACGGGCGCACACTGATCGTAGACCACGGTGATCACTACTATTCGCTCTATGCAGGACTCTCGACCATGAAAGCGAGTCAGGGCAAAGAACTTACCGCCGGCGAAACAATTGGCCAGACCGAAACTGCACTCTATTTCGAAATCCGACATTTTTCTGAACCCGAGAATCCGGCGTCGTGGATTTCAGCGAAGAGTACCCTTTTATCGCGGAAAAATAGACCATTAGAAGAGACACAGCAGCCGAAGCAGCAGGCGAAAGCCGATTAGCATCAGGAGAAGCCCCATGGCGAAACAGAATAGAACACGTCGCTCATCACTGACTCTCGTTTTTATCGTCTCGATAGCACTCGCGGGCTTTACGCTCGGCGCGCTTTCGACTGGTGGCAGTCTCGCGTACGCGAAAGAGCGATACGCAGATCTTC
>JAYSYF010000115.1:0-16842 GCA_043716655.1 Bdellovibrionales bacterium
GTTCTGCAGTTGTCCCGCGGCGAAGAGGAACGAGAGAAAGTCGCCGATCGTGGCTTGCGATTTTAAAATCAGCGACATCATGTAAAGCACGAGGCCCAGCACCAGGTTCGATGCGAGGAATTCGTTGATGGGGCTGACCGCTTCTTCTCGGCTTATGATTTTGCGTCGAGTGTCGATGTAGTGATCCATCGATCTTTTGAGACGCGCGCTCATCGTGTCTTCAAGGTTGAACGATTGAATCACGCGAAGACCGTCGAGATTTTCTTTAATGTCGGCCGTGACGGCTTCCATAGCTTCGCGATTCGCGTGTCCGTACTTTCGAAGACTGCGAGACACCTGGCGTGTCAACATCGCGAAGACCGGCAAGAACGCAATCAACACGAGCGTCAACTTCCAGTCGAGATAGAGCATGTAACCGAGAAGTGCGACGGCGATAAATGGTTCACGCAAAACGTCGCCAAAAAAACCAAGTCCGATGTGAAGAATACTTGTGTCGTTGAGAATGCGGCTCATAAGTCCGCCAGAACCGCTGTCGAGTTTTGCGTGAAACCCGAGGTTCAGTCGAAGCGCTTGGTCGACCACACGAACGCGAACGTCAGCAATCACGCGTTCGTTCACCATCAATAGAATCATGTAGTGAATGTATCGAGCCGCGCCCCACACCAAATAGAGAAGTGGAAACAAAAATGGAAGGTGCCACGCCGAAAACTCGTAACCAAATATCGGAACGATTTCGTTGCGCTTCTCAAGAACTTCGCCGAACAGAATTTTTACAAGCGCTGTCTGACCGACATTACATGCGCTGATGAAGAGGCCGGTAATAAACACCGCGACAAGCTTCGACTTATAAGGGCGGATCAACGGCCAAAGTCTTCGGAGGCTGAAAAAAACTTCTTTCAAGTACGGGCCTCCACTTTATTGACTGTTTCCGTCTTGGCCATTTCTTGCAATGATTCCGACGAAGGGTCGAGATATTTTCTTAGGTACTGCCCCGTCAGGCTCTTGGGTGCTTTCATAATGTCGGCGGGAGCGCCTTGCGCAACGATTTCACCCCCGGCGGCACCAGCCTCAGGCCCCAAGTCGATAATCCAGTCGCTCGAGCGGATCACGTCGAGATTGTGCTCGATCAAAATGACGCTTCCACCAGCCTCCACAAGCTTGTGCAGAACTCGCATCAGCATCTCGATTTCTCGGAAGTGCAGACCGGTCGTAGGCTCGTCGAGAATATAAAGCGTGTTCTTCTGCTGCGTTCCCACAAATTCTCGGGCGATTTTTAGACGCTGAGATTCTCCGCCACTCAAAGTGTTCGCACTTTGTCCGAGCCGGATATAACCGAGACCAACTTCGCGCAAAAAGATCAGAGGCTTTCGAATGTTCGGGAACGCGACGAAATACTCGAGAGCTTCGTCGACCGTCATATTCAAAATTTCAAAGATGTTTTTGTCTTTGTATTTTAATTCTAGAATTTCGCGGCGATATTTACGACCGTCGCACGCATCGCAGACAAGCGAAACGTCGTCCATGAACATCATGTCGACGACTTCAACGCCAAGACCTTTGCACACCGGGCAGCGCCCGCCGTCGACGTTGAGACTAAAAGTTCCGGCCTGGTAACCGCGAAGTTTCGATTCTGGCAAAGTCGCCATCAGCGTTCGGATCGCATCGAAGACTTTCAGATAAGTGACCGGACTCGAACGAGCCGTTTTACCAATCGGAGATTGATCGATGAACAAAACGCCCTTGAGATGATCGAGACCTTTGATTTCGTCGTAGGGCTGTCCCAACAGATACTCGACCCGCAAATGCTGGGCGACGATCGGGTAAAGTGTCTGCGAAACGAGAGTCGATTTTCCGGAACCGCTGACGCCAGTCACAGTAACCAGGCGGTTCAGCGGAAATTTCACGTCCACTTTTTTAAGGTTGTTCCCGCGTGCACCTTTGATCTCGATCGCGAAACGATGGTCTTGGATCGCGGTTTTGCGAGTGCGTAGATCAAGTTTTTTTAAGGGACTATCCGCGCGCAAGTAAGGTGCGGTGATCGAATTCTTGGCGTTATAAAAATCTTTTGTCTCGCCAGAATAAATAACATGGCCACCGAGATGGCCCGAACCGGGCCCGATCTCGAGGATGTGGGATGAATTCGCAATGACGTCGTGATCATGTTCGACAACGACGAGTGTGTTTCCCAGTTCATTCAACTTTTTCAGGATACCAATGAGCCGATCGTTGTCGCGTGGATGAAGTCCGACGGTTGGTTCATCCAAAACGTACAACGTTTGCGAAAGTCCCATTCCAAGTTGTTTCGCAAGGTTCAAGCGCTGGTATTCGCCGCCGCTTAAGGTGCGAGTGGCACGATCGAGCGTTAGATATTCGACCCCGACATCCACAAGGAATCCGAGTCGAGCTCGCAATTGGCGGAAGACTTCTCCGGCGACTTCTTCTTGCATGGGCGTCAGGCTGATTGACGAAACAAACTTATAAAGATCGCCGATCGTCATGCCGGATAATTTCGAAATCGGTTGTCCACCCACGAGGAAGAGTTGCGTTTCGGGCTTCAGTCTCGAGCCGCGGCAAACGGTGCAAGGTTGCGGCGACTTGAATCGCGACAAGAACACTCGCACATGCATTTTATATTTTTTGGTTTCGAGATATTCGAAAAAGCCGACGACGCCGTAAAACTTGCCGTCACCGTTCCATACGTTTTCGCGCTGTGCTTGCGGTAGACGATTCCAAGGCTTCTTGGCATCGATGCCTTTTGCTTTGCAGTAAGCTAGCAGTTGTTTTTTGTCGTAAGCAGAAGATGGCATCGAAAACGGACTCAATGCGCCTTCGGAAATTGAAAGAGCCGGATTCGGAATGACCTTCGCTTCATCAAGCAACAAAGTGTTTCCGAACCCATTGCAAGTCGGGCATGCGCCGATGGGCGAATTAAACGAGAACAGCGCGGCCGAAGGTGTTGGGAATGTAAAACCACACTGCGTGCACGAACGATCTTCGCTGAACGAAAGCTTTTTACCTTCAGTCGTCACGATGACGGCTCGACCCGCATCCAAACCGAAATTGAATTTCAATGTTGCTTGATAGGCCTGCGCAATCGAATCGCCGATACGGCCTTCATCTTCAGTCTTGAAGCCCACGCGGTCGATCACGATGAAAAAATCGGAGGTCGGAAGTACTGACGGTTTGTCCGTCGGATTAATTTCGTAGATCGTTCCGATGTCTTTTAGTTCTTCCGGCGGCCGGCAGACGGGAAGTCCGATGGACGCAGTGGCAAGCATGACAGAGCGCCCATCGCCAGCATCGGCTTCCGCTGCGGCCTCGGCGGCCGAAGGCGCATCGTCAAGAGCGCGCGACTTAGCAGCCTTCGACTTTTTTGATGCGGCCTTCGTGGTGCCTTTGGCGGTTGCGCCCTTCGGAGAAGGCATCCGTGAACCATGCGGAATCAAAATCCGCATGAACCCCTCTTGAAGCATCATCTTCAAAAGAACTTCTGAACTCAGTCGCTGGGTACCAGCACGAAGGCCGGTTTCAAAAACCGGAGCCAAAACATATCCACGTTTTCCACTGAGTTCTGCGATCGTTTTACGAGTGGCGTCCGTCGGTGAATCTTTGTCGATAGTGAACTTGTAAACCGGGCACGTCGGCTCGCCGATTTTTTCGTACAACAGCCGCATGTAATCGACGATCTCGGTCGAAGTACCAACGGTTGAGCGCGAGGTCTTTACGGAATTTTTCTGCTCAATCGCGATAGCAGGAGGAATATTTGAAATACCTTCGAGCTCGGGCTTCGGCGCTTTGCCTAAGAATTGTCGCGCATAACTCGAAAGCGATTCGATGTAGCGGCGCTGACCTTCGGCGTACAAAGTTTGAAAGGCGAGCGATGATTTTCCAGAACCGCTGGGCCCGCAGACAACCGTGAAAGAATTAAGAGGTATCTTTACCTCTATGTTTTTCAGGTTGTTCTGTGTGACTCCCCAGAGATGAATCGTCCGCTGGGTCGCTAAACGTTCCGGCGGCTTTTCAGCGGTCATTCAGACATATCCTCTTTGTAAAAATCAGTATCGTCACGGACGGCGGGCACTCCGCTTAGTTCACCTGGTTCTGTACCACGAATGAACGCCTGATTTACAACGGACTTGCTGGAACTCGAGGCAAGTTTACCAGTTTGCGAATCGATATTAGCGTAAACAATGCCCGAAGGAACCGGAAATGGCTGCGGTGCTGAATCGCCGTGCGCCATTTTCATGTATTCGAGCCAAATCGGCAGGGCAGTTTTTCCACCGACTTCTCCAGCGCCCATCGACTTTTCTTCGTCGAATCCGACCCAAACGCCTGTCGCAAGTTGTGGTGTGTAGCCGACAAACCAGCCGTCGAAATAACCGTTTGTGGTGCCTGTTTTTCCTGCGGCGGGGCGACCGATCGATCGCGCGCGACCGGCAGTTCCGCCTTCATCGGTTATTGTTGCCGACAAGAGGGATGTGATGACGAACGCCGTCTGCGGCTGCATTAATTGATCGGCATCGTCGAAGTAAAGCAGCGGACTTTTTCGTTTTGACGGGTCTTCCGGAGGAACCGCGGCGACTGCTTCGCCTGGCGCCGGAGTTTTCACCGCGGCTGGAGTTGGGGCAGATTCTTTTTCGCCCTTCAAAAAGGCGGTACGTTTTTCTTCGTACTCGGTCTCGATAGGGCCGAGTTCTTTTTCAAAAAATGCATCGAGCGTGAGATCCGACAAAAGAATTTTTCCATCTCGGTCGGTCACTTTGTGAACGATCATCGGGCGCAGGCGTTTTCCGAGGCGGCCGAATTCTCCGAAGGTGCGAGTCATCTCGTAAAGAGTGACCGAGCTCGATCCGAGACCGAGCGACAAATCCGCGTTGAGGTCAGAGAACATGCCGAGTCGGCGTGCGTAGTCGATAACCCAATGAACGCCGATCGATTCCAGAATCTTAACAGTCGGAATGTTCAGCGATCGAACGAGAGCGTTTCTGAACAAGATGTCGCCTGCAAACTTTTCGCCGTGGTTATGCGGCTTCCACTTTTTCAGATCGGTGTCTTGTCCTTCGACGTTTGAAGCGGCATCGCCTTCGTAAACGATAGGCGCATCTTGAATCGGCGTCGCTGCTGTAAAGCCTTTGTCGAGAGCGGCGGCGTAAACAATCGACTTGAAACTCGATCCAGTTTGACGTTTCGCTTGAAGCGCTCGGTTGAATTCAGATTTTTTGAAATCGTAACCGCCAACCAGCGCAACGGTTTCTGCCGACTTCAAGTCGAACGATATCAGAGAACCTTGAACGAGCGGTTCTTGTTCAAGTGCCGCCTGCCCATATTGAGTAAAAACGGGTGCCACGTACTTCGGATCTTTTTTCTTCAATGCAGCAAGCTTCGTGTTCATGTCCTTATCGCGACTCGAAGCAAAGCGGTCGGCGGTGATTCGAACCTGAATGACGTCACCTTGTTTCAGAGTTTTAGAAACCTTCGTGAGTCTTGGGATTCGTTCGAAATTCGCATTCGGATCTGGTTTACGTGCCCAGTCCATGTCCGCAAGGTCGATGATGGCTTCTGTCTCTGCGAAACGAATGTAGACCAAACCGAGATCGTCATCGGTCTTAGTCACTAACGCTTCGACGATTTTTCCAGGCTGTGCGTAAGTAGGGAGATTGCCAATGACCCGGCCGGTTGCATCGACCTTGTGATAAACTCTTGCGGTGTCGACAGGTTTTTCGCCTTTGACCATGCCGTCAGCCGTGACGATTCGTACCGGCGCGATTTCTTGAATCAAACCGTCGCGAACTGTCGTAAAAAACTTCGCTTGTTCTTCCGGATTTTCGATTCGACGAAGCGGACCACGATAACCTTGGCGCTTGTCGAGATCACGCAAACCCGAGCGCACTTGTTCTTGTGCAGCTTCTTGCTGTTTGTAATCGATCGTCGTGTAAACCTTAATGCCCTCGTCCAAAACTTTATTCTCGCCAAGTTTTGCGACAAGCAGCTGCCGAATCGTTTCGACCGCGAATGGCGCAACCGACTTGTATTCTTTTGTCAGGTAAACGGTGATCGGTTCTTGAAAAGCTTTGTCGGCTTCTTCCTGCGTAATTTTGCCAGTCGCCGCAAGCGCGTTCAGAACTTCGCCCTGTCGACCCTTGGCCAATTTCGGATTTTCAATAGGGGAGTAAGCCGTTGGACGCTGGGGAAGTCCCGCAATAACGGCCATCTCGGCAACTGTTAGCTTATCGAGCGGTTTGCGGAAGTAAGTTTCGGCTGCCGCAGTTACGCCGTGCGCACCAGAACCGAAATAAATTTGATTCAGATACAGATAGAGAATTTCGTCCTTAGACAAATTCTCTTCGAGTTTTTTTGCTAGCAGCGCTTCGCGAATTTTTCGAGTGTAGGTTTTTTCTGGAGACAGAAACAACTGTTTCGCAAGCTGCTGAGTAATCGTCGAAGCGCCGATGGTTTTTCCAGAAACGAGGTTCGTCACCATCGCTCGCAGAATCGCCATGTAGTTGATGCCTTTGTGTTCATAGAACTGTCGGTCTTCGATCGCGAGAAATGCGTCTTTCAGCATCTTCGGAATTTTATCGATCGGAGTCAGCGTTCGATTCTCGCGAAAATATTCGCCGAGCTTTTCTCCGCCGCGCGCATAGACGTCGCTCACCATGAGCGGTTTGTAGTCGTCGACTTTGATAATTTGTGGAAGTGATCCGACGATTGTTG
Source organism: Bdellovibrionales bacterium (assembly GCA_043716655.1). Lineage (GTDB taxonomy): Bacteria > Bdellovibrionota > Bdellovibrionia > Bdellovibrionales > JAMPXM01. Next base: position 6,715 of record JAYSYF010000115.1, read on the forward strand.
CGTAAACAGCGGCTGATGCAACAACACCGAGCAGTAGGGCAGCGAGAACAAATGCGATGATCTTTTTCATAGAGCTAACAGAGTACCGCAAGGCGCGGCATGGGCTCAACAGATGCCCGTTCTCGCTATGAAAAACTAAAAAAGAAAGCGCGCCGTGTCAGGGCGCGCTTAGTCTAGTCAAAATTTCCCGTCGGAAATCTACTTACCGGTCTTAACTGAAGAACCGCCATATTTAGTTTTTGGTTTGTTTGAATCCCACAAAACCGAGCAAACTGCCGGGACCGAATCTTTGACCGAAGGATCTTTACACTTGTTGTTCATCTTGTCGCAGCTCGCGATCGCAGCATTAATCGCTGGAACGCTCGCGCCAAAACCTTCTTCGAGACGGTCGCGCTTACTTTCGCTTCTTCCGCCGTTTCGTCCCTGGCACGCGAGGTTTGTGCCCGCGACACTTTGTTCGCGTTGTGCGTCCATCAGGTCTTTGTTCGCCGTATCGATTTCGTCTTGAGTGCTCTTCATCGCCAACTGCTGGCGCTGCGAGAATTCGGCCGCTCGCGCCGCGTTTTTCTTCGCGATGCTCAGGCGATTTTCATTCTCGCGCTCGAGTTTTTGATTCATCTCCTCAACGATTTTTGTTTTGCGATTGGTCGCGTCTGCTTCCATCTGTTTTAGTTTCTCGAGCATATTGGCGCGTTCTTTTTCGATCAGCTGAGCCTTTTCTGCCAAGAACTTATCTGCAGATCCTTTTGCGCGTTCTGCAGTCTTGATGCGGTTGTTGCCGCCAACTCCGTCAGCCGATTGCCCACTCGAGCACTCGTTAAAAAAGGCTACATAGTTCGTTTGACGAGCGCGGTCTGCCGCCGCCTTCGTTCGCTTCGATGAACCCGAAACGTTCGTACCAGCACCCACATTCTTTTTTCGTGCTGCCAAAGCTGCGAGTCGCACTTTCTCTGCTTCCGCAAACTTTTTCTCAGCTGAAGCACGACACATGACCTGGAGGTCATCTTTTGCTTGGTCAACCAAATCAGCTGAATCGCGCGCTTCTTTGCGCATCTTCATATATTCAGCTTCCATTTTCGTGAAGGTTCCCTGAGCTGCTTCGAAAGCAGCTTTCTGGTCCTCCGAAAGTCCTTCTAGAGCCTTCTTCAGCGAATTTTCCAGCGCGCGTTCGGCATCGCGATTTGCCAACGCTTGATCCTCTTCGTTCTCGCGCATTTCGCGCTGAGCCTTTGCAAGGTCCATTTGCTCTTCACGTTGTTTCTTCATTGCCGAGTCGAGATCGCGCTTGGCTTCTTTTGCGTCTTTTTTCGCTTCTTTTTCTTCCGATTTGTAATCGCGTCCCTGATTGAAGGCGGGTAAGCCCGGGCATTTATTTGCTAAGGCTTTGTTGCAGAAAGGTTCGACGCCTCCTGCTTCATCAATATCCTCATCGTCGTTCTCAATTTCTTCTTTATGACACTGATCGACTTTTGAGAAACACTCCTTCAACCGACCTGAAAAACCAGCTTTTCCGCACGCTTCTTCTGCTTTGGCGGCATCTTGTTTCACGTAGTCAGCAAGGCGGTCACATGAAGTCACCAACTCACGAGATTTACCTTCCTCTTTATCCTCACGCGCGGATCGACCCTTGTTTAATCCATTCATGCGATCTTGCGCGATTTGGCAATCTTCCTTCTGTCTATCAGTGGGAGATGGAAGACCGCACTTTGCATCGACGCTTTTGCGCGCACGATCCATTGCATCGTCTTCTTGCTGAAACAGATCAGGTGCAGCGTATCGAGGATCGGCGGCCGGAGCAGCGGTAGCAGCTGAATTGGCTGTTGCCTTCACAGCTCCGGTCGCTGGTGGTTTCGCAACCGTCGCCGCGAGCGAAGCTTGCGTGAAAACCAAGCCGGTGGAAATTGCGAACGCGGTAAGAGCCGTCGTCACGACGATTTTCTTGTTCACGGAATCGACGGTCTCTCGAACGGCTGTCACAAAGTTGGACAGAGTTTGCTTTGGTGAGAAACGTTTCATACGACTTGGCTCCCTGTGCGTGCTTTAAAACGATGTTCGATAAGTTTAACAGCAAGCGCGGTGCCGTTTCATGGCAAAGCGTAAAGACGTTCGACGTAGGACTGGTTGTGAAGATGTGTGCGATGAAAGTGCGTGAAGATTAGCTGAGAGAAACTCGACGGACGTCGTGTCACACAATGAGACACACTCGAACACGAGTGGCTTTCCAGCGAGCGCCACTTAAAAGTGATAAATTCCGGGCGATTTAGCTGCGTCCCCCGAATCGCACCACTTGTTAGTGATAGTTCCATCGAGCTGTCGCGTGTCGTCACCACTTAAAAGTGGTGATGTTTGGACTCACGTTCCGAAAACGGCGGAAAATATCACTTTAAAGTGGTCGATTCGAACAAACTTGAAATGTCTAGCTTCGGATGCACGCGCTGTAGAAGGGTGAGTGTCGAGAAGGTTGGGTTCGTACGCAGCGGGTCTTCAAGACGTTGATAGCTCGAGAGATGACGAATCCCCATTCGATCCGCGATCTGCTTTTGACAGAGTCCCCGATTCGCACGTCAGCGGCGAAGTGTAAGGGCCAACGCTGTAGCAGGCTCGACGGGTACCGCAATCACATCGATCGCACCAAAAATAAACTGTGCTTTAATTTCTTTCAACGATCCCCGAAGCGCCGAGGCAAAAATTGATTCTATAGGTGGAACGCTAAGGTGCTCGTGAAGCGTCCGGTAGGCATACACTGCCGCATCTTCCAAGCGATCGAAGCGTTCGCTGCAGCAGTACAGTTCCACACTTCTCGCGAGAAACCGCCCGTCATCTAATCTAACAACTTTAAAGTGGTATTTCATCGAACGAGCGCGGTGCAAACTGTGTTCGCATCTAGCTTGCGCTTGGACGTGTCGCTAACAATCTTGGCAAGGATGAAAAGTCCGAGCGGCGGTGTTTGACGAAATTTTTGTTGAGTTAGGAAACTTGTCTCAGGGTGAGACGCGACGAAAGTCGCTTCGGAAAAAAGACGAAAAAAAAGGATTCGTTGGCGCTCAACAGACACGGAGACCGGGTTTATTAAGGTGGGTGACCATTTAGCGACTTCAGGCTTCTCGGATCCCGGAGGCCGAGCTTGCACACCATCACCAGGGACAGTCCCCTAATTAAAAACTTGTAGGTCTCTGTTGTCTGGAGGCTAATGCCAACAAACCCAGAGACAGAATATCAGAGCGGGCCGAGATGCCTAGCGGGAAATCGTAAGAAATGCGTTTAGGGTCTATGTTTCTTAGACCTTTGGCGCAGTCCCCGCGTCATAGATGCTCGCTTTAGAGACGCCAGCAAAATTCCGATGGATTTATATGCCGCCGTATGAAACCGCCAACTCATTGCACGAGACTCTTGACAAACTGGTTCCGTGGATTGCGTTCGCATATGGATGCATCATGGTTTTTGTTTTTCAACATCCGACGTTGTTGAAACTTGCGCAGACGCGAATTCCTGAGCCGCATCGCACTCGATTCTTTTCACATCTTCCACTTGCGTGGATTTGTCTATTTGCCGGAGGCCTCTGGATTCTCCAGGACCTCTGGACTTGAACTCAAGAAGCGTCGTCGCACGGAACCCACGGATCGATTCGAGCTCGATCGAACAAAAAACAAATGCGTGAGCGCTGTGACGACGCCGCCCGGGTGCACAAGCTCTTGATGAACAATGTGTGGCTGCGTTTATTTCCACGGCAGAAGTTCGATACGACACCTATCCACAAGAAGTGAGAGATCTTTACCAGTTGACCGAAAAAGCAAAGTCGCTGGAGCTCAACAAAAGCTATGACGACAGAACGAATCAGAACGACGAGAAAAAGTCAGGTTCTTCACCGATACATACGTCACGAGTTTTCGGAACGCTCTGTACTTGTCAGTCACCATCGCTTGCGCTCGCGCAACAGTTTGATCTCGCAAGAGCAGTGGGCGTTTCCCTTCAAGAATTTCGTCGATCTCAGCAATTTTCAGATTAAGGTTGCTGCGAAGAAAAGCTTGAGTTTCGGGCGACACGGAGTTCGTTTGCGAACGTGGTATCGAGCGGAGGTGTAATTCCCTTAGCAATTAGAGCGTTGAGGTGCCGCATCTCTTTTTCTCGCAGTGCGGCCCCCATGTTCGCCGGATTCGCAGGTCCGTGGCAGATGTAATGGAGCGCCGGATCTCGGACGCTCGAACGTACAGTGATTGACGGCTGATAACGAACTGAACAAATCGTGACGATTAATGCCGTTTCACATTGAGACGCGAGGTGAATTCGAGCTAATCTCGCGCGCATGACCACGAAAACGGAAAAAGGTAAAAAACCTAAGGCTGAAAAGCCTGTTCAGCTAGGTTGGACCGACTGGGGAAAAACAGTCGAGCCACCAAAGTCTTCCGTGGACGTTAAAGTTCAAGTGACGACTGAAACGAAAACCGAAGTCGTCACTACGACCGCACCCAAACGTGATTGGTCAAAACTGGATTTCGTGAAAGCGGCGAAGAGCGTGTTTCCGAACCATGACACCGATCTCGTCGTTGCCAGTGCAGAAGCGCCTCCTGCTGTGACCGCAAGCTTGATGATTGAACGAACGGTAACGACCGAAGTAACGGTCGCGGCCGAGCCGACAATTCTGACCGTCGGAATGCTCAACAAATTGATTCGGCGACAACTTGAAACCGAGTTTTCCGTCTTGTGGTTGCGGGGAGAAATCTCGAATTTCAAATCGCATCCATCGGGACATTTTTATTTCAGTTTGAAAGATAAAGACGCCCAGATCAGCGCGGTCATGTTTCGTGGATACAACGCCCAGCTCCGATTCAAGCCCGAAGATGGAATGGAAGTTATCGTTCGCGGAAAAATCACCGTTTACGAACCGCGCGGCAATTATCAGATCATGTGCGAGTCGATGGAGCCGGTCGGTGCGGGCGCTTTGCAAAAAGCGTTTGAACAATTAAAACGCAAGCTTCAAGCGGAAGGTCTCTTTGATCAAGCCCGCAAGCGCGCGATTCCACATGCTCCAAAACATATTGCGATTGTCACATCTCCATCGGGAGCCGCCATTCGCGATATGTTGAACGTTCTCTCGCGCCGCTACAAAGCGGCGCGAATCACTTTGGTTCCTGCATCGGTTCAGGGAACACGTGCGACAGCGGAAATTGTGAAAGCGATTTCTCTGGCAAATCAAATGCTCGACGTCGATGTTTTGATCGTCGGCCGCGGTGGCGGTTCGATTGAAGATATGTGGTCGTTCAACGAAGAGGCGGTTGCTCGTGCAATCGCTGGAAGCCGAGTGCCAGTCATTTCGGCGGTCGGTCACGAAATTGATTTTACGATTGCAGACTTTGTTGCGGACTTACGTGCTCCGACGCCTTCGGCGGCGGCCGAACTCGTCGCGAAGAATGCCAGTGAACTCGCGGCCGTCATTCAGCGGCTCGAGAAAAATCTCTTAGTTTGTTTCTACTCCAAAATCGCACGTTCGCTCGAAAGAGTTCGGACATCGCATCGCCTGCTGATCGATCCGCGGCGCAGAATCGAAGATGCCATTCTTCGCTGTGACGATCTCATTGAACGACTCGAGCGAAGTGTCCTCGAGTCGATCGACCGCACTCGTGTCACTCTTGAAATGATCGATGAGCGCCTAACGGCTCGATTGCGTCGACGTCTCGAGGCGGCCCGCCAAAGATTTGTTCGTGCTGGATCGATGCTCGATGGATTGAGTCCGCTGCGCGTCCTTGATCGAGGTTACGCGCTGGTAACTTTCAAGGGACGAGCTCTGACCACGTCTGCGGGCGTATCGAAGGGCGATGAAATCTCGATTCGACTTGCGAACGGCGAAGTCGAAGCGACTGTTAAAGATAAAAAATGATATGCCAAAAGACTTTCGGAGGCTCACTTGGAATTTGAAAAGAAATTGAAACGACTCGAAGACATCGTCGAGAAAATGGAATCGGGCGATTTATCACTCGATGATTCGCTGAAACTTTTCGAAGAAGGCGTTAAACTTTCGCGCGACTGCCAGTCTCAGCTCGGTGCCGCCGAGGAAAAAGTGAAAGTGCTGCTATCGGTCGACGGAGACGGCAAAGCCGTCACACGTGATTTCGAATTTGGTCCAGAAAATGGGGACGAGTCGTAGATGACAACAATTGAAGTGAACGTCGGTCCCGGAGTCGACCGCGCAAATCTCGATCTGCTAATGGAACAAGCTGCGGCCGAGGTGAACGTTCTGCTCAGTGAAGTTTTTCCGGAAGACGCGGGAAGAGCTGTAGGTTGGCAACGACTGATCTCGGCCATTCGATATTCACTTTTACAAGAAGGTGCGAAACGTTTCCGACCTACGCTTGCGATGTTGGTCGCTGATGCGCTTGGTGCCGAACGCGAACGAGTTATGCCTTACGCCGCTGCCGTCGAATGCGTTCACACGTACTCGTTGATTCACGACGACCTTCCGGCGATGGACAACGACGATTTCCGTCGCGGTCTGCCGACAAATCATAAAAAATTCGGAGAAGCGACAGCGATACTAGCTGGCGACGCGCTTTTGACAGACGCATTCGCGATTATAGGTGAAGCGTATGCAGGGATGCCCGATCTCGCATTGCGTGCCATCGTCGAATTGTCGAAAGCCGCTGGTTCACAGGGAATGGTAGGCGGTCAGGCGATCGATATGGCTGCAAAGAAGACGGCTCTCGATCTCGAAGACCTTCGTTTGTTGCACCTGTTGAAGACCGGCGCGCTGATTCGCGCTGCCGCTGTTGGTGCTGCGATCGTTTCCGAGGCTACTGAAATCCAGATCGACGATCTTTCAGATTTTTCATCGTCGCTCGGACTCGCGTTTCAAGTCGCCGATGACCTCCTAGATTATTCGCAAGAACGACCCGAAAGCGGAAGTTACTGTGCTTTACTCGGTCCCGAAAAAACGCGCGAGTTCCTCATTGAACTGACGGACGAGGCGCTTGAATCGATTATCGACTGGGATGAGAAGGCCGATTCACTTCGAGCGCTTGCCGAATTCAACCGAGATCGTATTCGTTGAGAATCGATGTTTGGCTCGTTGAAAACGGATTGGCGCCGTCGCGACAAAAAGCACAAGAGCTGATCAGCAACGGGCGCGTCGTTTTTACGGCGCCCAACGGTGAAACGAAACAGATCAAAAAGCCGAGTGCACTCGTCGACGATGCGCTCGCCGGAAAAATTCGCGTTGAAGCTTCCGAGGGCCCTGAATTCGTTTCGCGAGGAGGGCAGAAGCTCTTCGGCGCGGCAAAAGTTCTTCGAGTTTCATTTTTATCTAAATCAGTGCTCGACGTCGGGATTTCAACCGGAGGATTTGCCGACTGCGCCTTGCAGTTAGGCGCGAGCCGCGTCGTCGGGATCGACGTGGGACACGGTCAACTCGCGAAAAAGCTCAGCGCAGATCCACGGGTGACATTGTTTGAAGGCGTAAACGCGCGCGATCTTTCGAAGGAAGACGGTGAATTGCGGAAGCGAATCCTCGGGTCGAACGAGAACCGAAAATTCGAAACCGCTGTCGTCGACGTTTCTTTTATCTCACTGAAAATGGTTTTACCGTCGGTCGTTACATTCCTGGCTGAGTCTGGTCATTTGATCGCCCTCGTAAAGCCGCAGTTCGAAGTCGGACGAGAGGGAATTGGCAGAAACGGAATTGTCAAAGACGTGAAACTTTATCCGCGCGTCGAAGCATCGATAAGAGATGTTTGTGCTTCGCTCGGACTTAAGGTGGAATCGTACATCGAGAGTCCGATTCTCGGTTCGGACGGCAACAGGGAGTTTTTCATCCATGCAACAATTCCGCAGCTCGGTCTTTTTTGAAGTTTCTATTTTCCGTGCGATTTCTCTCCTGGTCGCGATATTCTTTCTCGCGAGCTGCCAAGGTCTGAAGACACGAGAAGAAATTCCCGTTAAAAAACCATCCGACGTTCGTGGTGCCGACGGAAAAATTTTGATTCCCCCGACTCCGCCAATCGTGACCAGTCTTCCCGAAGTCGGAGACGAAGGTGCCGATGCATTGCCTCGTCCGACGCCGGTTCCTCCGATTGCGGGTCCTGAAACTTTCTTGTCCAAAGAACTTCCAAAGATTGGCGTCATCCTTGGACCTGGCGGACTTAAATCCTTCGCTCACATCGGAGTCCTAAGAGAGTTCGCCCGCGCGCGAGTTCCAATTCACGCGATCGCGGGTCTCGAGTGGGGATCGTTGATGGCGGCAATGTACGCCGAAAAAGGTTTAGCGAACGATGTCGACTGGAAAGCGTTTCGCATGAAGGACGGCGATATCTCTTCGGGCGGAGTCCTGCGTGGTTATCGCCTGAAGTCGATGGCCGATTTCGATTCGTATCTGCAAACGATATTTCCCAACGGCGCGGTTGAAGGCGGAAAAATTCCGTTCGGCTGCCCAACTGTTGTTAAGCGCGATCGTCTGCAGATGCTTTCAAAGGGTGGAACTAAGGATGTTGTTTCACGCTGTTTGCCGTATCCACCGTTGTTGGCAGCGAACGGCGACAACATTGCAGCTCCGGACGCCGTCGACGAATCGGCGCAGTGGCTGCGTTCGCAGGGGGCCAATTTAATTATTTTAGTAAACGTACTCGGAGCAGGGGAGCCGCTTTCAAAAGGCATCGCCGAAGAACAATACGGCGCCAGCGTGTTGTGGACCGAAGTGCGCCGCAAACTTTTGAAAACTCGTGCACCGATGGTCGGTTGGATCGTCAGCGTCAACACCGTCGGCAAAACAATCGACGATGTATCGTCGCGCAGAGCGAACGTCGAACTCGGCGCAAAAGCTGCGGCCGATCTCACGACGAAGCTTACAAAGCAGTACGGCTTCTAGAGGATTTGCGCCGCGAAATAGAAAAACGATAGTTCTCGAATTGCGAGAAATCACAGGCGTGTTTTGCGATTGCTACCGTTTTTAGTTTCTTAGGCGTCGTGACTTTAGCCGCGTGTCGACCGCACTGAACCGTGTCGATTCGGAATGCTTCCGTTTTGTTCGAGGCGTTCGATTGCGAGCGTTCAGTTCGTGAACTGTAAGTATTGAACGATTTCAGGGTGGCCCCATCGACGCTGATGATAAAGTTCTCGCCATCGGTCATGTCGACGTCTTCGTACTCTGTCGGAGATCCCCGACCAGCCCGAGTTGTAGTTGTAGTACGACGACAGCGTGACATCGCCGCTCTCGGCATTAGTTTTCACCGACCAGATGGCATCAGGCTGCCGAAGTATAATTCGCTGTACTTCTTTATCAGTGCTCGAAACGATGCGCGGTACTAATGTGACTTGTTTACGAGGCTTTTGAACAGTCATTTTTGAGCTTCATTCGACGTTTTGGGGCGCCGGCGGGCGAGTCCGCTAGCGGGTGAGTTCGAAGACTCGTCCGAGGGCGATCGAAAGATCAAGCGTGCCAGCGAAACCATTTGTGGCGATGCACTCGAGAGTCGTCGGCCGAGCGGCGGCAGCCGAAGGAATCGTTTTTAGAAGTGCGTGTTCAGATCCGTCGATTGCGTTTTGAAAAACGACTTCAATTTGTCCCGAGCTTTCGTCAAAGGTGCTCTGTCCGGCCCGGCAATAGGTGCGGCTTGAATCAATGGCAGAATCGGCAACGAGATTTCCGTCTTGAAGAACGTAACCACGCCCGTTCGTAAGGCCCAAAACGCGACTTTGCAAAATTTGATAGGTACCGGTGAAGCCGGAAGGAAGAGCGACAGCCGCATACGAAAACAAGACGCACGCAAGCGCGGCAAGAGAACTTGTTTTTGCGTACTTCAGCTTCACGATTCGTCTTCCCGTAAGGGTGTCGATTAAATCGTAGGTCTCTTTATTTCGATTTGGCAGCTTTTAAGCGTTTGCCGCAGGGAAATGGGCCCGAGGTCGAGCTGTTTTTTAAGTGGTGCCTCTGCTATTCTGCTTCGCATGCGTAAACCAGCCGACAACATGCAAATCTTCGCTCGCCGCCGCCGACTACTCGCTGAAAAAGCGCACGGAGCGGCGATCATTATTCCTTCGCATCCCGAAATGATTCGTAACAACGATGTTCACCATCAATATCGCCAAGACACGAATCTTTTTTATCTCACTGGTTGGGAAGAGCCCGAGTCGGTTTTTGTTTTC
>JAYSYF010000116.1:0-16808 GCA_043716655.1 Bdellovibrionales bacterium
CTAATTCTTCTTTCGCGCGCTTACGGCCACACCCATCAGGCGAACGAAGAAATCACAACCTTAGAACTCGCCAACGCTCGAATACCGAAAGATGCACAATTGCAAATGTTGCTCGGACAAGCGATGGCGCGCGCGGGCCGCAAAGATGCGGCAATTGAAATGCTTTACAAGGCTAAGGCTACAAATCCGAAATATATTCCTGCCTACGACGCGTTAGTGTTCGAACTGATCAAAGGTGAGTCTCGACAAGAGGCACGAGATCTACTTTCTGACATGGTAAAAAAGTTTAAGATGAAACCGCGCTGGGCAACTGAGATTTGCAATCTCTATGTCTTGGATGCTTTTCACGCGAAGGCGATCGAATCGTGCAAATTAGCGATGCGTGTAGACAAGACAAACCCGATGAATGCCGTCTATCTGGCAAATTCATATCGCGAACAAGCAGAGCCCGAAAAAGCGAAACAAGTTCTGATCAAAACAGCGTTGAAAATTAAGCGATCTGAACCCGTGCAGACTGCACTCGGCGACTATTACAAAGAGAGCAAAAATTTCGTCGACGCGTACAAGTGGTACAAAGCCGGAGTTAAGAACGATCCGAAAAGTTACGGAGCACAAATCGGTCTCGCGCAGGCGTCGATGGAGTTGCAAAAAATGGACGACAGCATCGCCGCGTTCACCGCTGCTTGCATACTCAAGCGCGAAGCCATTCGAGAATTTCAGAGTGGTTTGATAAAAATTCGCAGCCGAGGCGACGCCGGCTGGCAACGAAAGTTCGAAGAGGCAATTACCAACAATTGCCAGTCGCTTCGCTAGATAGTTTCGCTAAAGAAAAAATCTTTTGTAGTCGCCGCTGAGCGGAACGACCGTCATCGCTGGAAGCGATGCGGGTGCATCGAATTTTGCTCCGTCAGGTATTGCGAAGAATGCATACGCACCAGGCGCTCCCGTGCGTTTCACCCGAATCTCGAGAGGCTTCACACCTTTTTCGAGATAATGCATCGACGACTGAAAAACATCTGCGATCGACGAACTCTCAACGATGCCGATCGACTTCGTCTGCGGGTCCGCTTTTGGACCGAGAGACAAAAATGCGTTCATGGTCACTTCGTTGACCTGAGCGATTTCGAAATCCGATTGGTCACTCGTCGTGAATGCGCAGACCCAAGCGCCTCCGGCCGTAGGTGAAACTTCGATTAGACGAAAGTCGTGATCAGCTTTCGCCACGGTTGCGAGGCGACTTGCTGCCTGATGTGCTTCAGTCAGAGTGGGGAATTCACGCATCACAAGATATCCGTCCGGAAACTTCGTCATACCTCTGTTTCAGATTGAGACACGAAAAAGTCAATATTCCCGCTGGATTCACTCATGGTTGTCTCCTTAAAAAACGCTTTGGCACGGCCTTGTTAAGGGAGCGCATCGAATTGAGAATATGGACTAAGGACGAGTGCGAAGGTCTAGAGCCACAAGACTGTCTCAACTCGTCTCCTAGCTAGGCCGATAAGTCATAACAGGTAAATAAGGAGGGGGATCAATGTCTCTCAAAGCAAAAGCAGCAGCGATCTGGAACGATGAGTCCGCACAAGGGGCAACCGAGTACATTTTGATCCTTGTCGCAGTCGTCGTCGTGGCGTTCGTAATGAAAGAGCGTCTCAAGGCGTTCGTGAAGACACGTCTCGACAACTTAGGAAGCGGTCTCGATAAATTCAACGCGACTGACTAGTCGTAGAAAGCCGAGAGGAGGCCTCAGATGACTTTAGAAGTCACACTTCTGCTGGGAATGTTCGCGTTCATTTTGGGCGGAGCATTTTTTGGTGAGAGCGGGCCACTTCGCGTATTCAAAGATTCGGGACCAAGGCTTGGAGCACGTATTGAAAAACACGTGACGACAGGCCGTGGTTTCATCGTTGAAGGTGGCGCAAGAAACAAATGGTCGGCGCCCGAATCGGCCGCACCAACGGGAGAGCTATAGTGTTTAACGGCGAAATCGCCGGCAGCGCCGCTGTTGCATCAACAGCGGCCGCAATTGCGGCGACAGGAATTTTAATTTGGGCAGTAGTCGAGGATATGCGAAGTCGCAAATTCTCGAATCGCTCATTTTTAATTGCCTGTGCAATCGCATTTGTCACAGCACTCGTCACTGGCGGACCCTCACAAATTATTTCTCTTACCCTTGGCTTTGCAGCCGGGATTGTTTTCTTCTTGCCGCTCGTACTTGCTGGCGCCATTGGCGCAGGTGACATGAAACTGATGGCGGCGTTTGGAATTCTTGTCGGATGGCACGCCGTCATGTGGACGGGAATTTACGGTCTCGTATGGGGCGCGGTTTTTGGCTTGGTGCAAATTGTTTTGCGCGGTCAAGTTCGCGTTCTCAAAGAAAATCTTACTTCACTCGCCCTCACGCGTTCGAAGTCGGGTTTACAGTTACATCACATTCCGTTTACGGCGCCGCTTCTGTTGGGTTGGCTTAGCCACCTCGTACTGACTGGGGCGTTGCGATGAAAATTTCGCTGAACCAAGTCGGACAAGCGTCGATGGAGGCCGTGTTGATCATGGTCGTCATCACTTCTCTTGCGCTGAAAATTTCGAGCGTTGCGAAAGAACGTGGCTACGTCAGCAACATCGTTGAAGGTCCGTGGTCGCCAATTCGTGGAATGATTGAAGACGGGGTTTGGGAAAAACACACAGCTTCAAAACCGATGCATCCGAATCACAAAAACCGCCATCAATCGACGAAGGGGGACTAATGAATTCAACTCTCCCCCACATTCGAAATGTCATTCGAAACGAACGCGGAATTCTTTCTTTGGATTTCATCTTTGCTCTGACGATCGGCATGAGTTTCGCGATGATTTTCTTCGCGCTGACGCTGACCCTGTCATTGGTTGAAGTGACGCAATACATGTCATTCGCCGTCGCTCGTACTGCGTGGGGCGCACACGAAACGCGCACTCAACAAGTGGCTCTAGGGAATAAAAAATACGCTGAACTTCGCGATCGCCCCGTCTTCAAGGCCATTTTCGGTCGTGGTTGGTTTAAACTGCCTTTGACTCCCGACTATGGCGATCCGGCCAACGGGTTCAACAATGAATACAACGAAGATCCGAATCAGGACAATGCGACCTATTATGGCGCGCGCCTCAAAATTGAAGCAAAGATTTTAGACATCACAATTCCGATGCTCGGCAATTCCAAGACGAATCCAGAAACTGGCATAGCTAATGTGCAAACGTTTATCGGTCGTGAAGTTACTACGACCGAATGCCGTGAGCTGTTCAATCGACAGCGCTGGGCCGGAATTCAAGCTCTGCTTCCTGTATATGCGCCACCGATCAACCCAGCGACCGTTTTCGTCATGACGGACAACGGGTGCTAGCCATGAAACAGAAATCAGTTCTTCAAAATCAAAGCGGCCTGGCAACAATCGAAACGATTCCGTTGCTCGCAATCTTTCTTATTTTGTTGGCCTATTCGTTCGGTTCTTTTGGCATTATTCACACCGGCATCTTGAATTCAATTGCAGCGCGAACATACGCGTTTGAAATCATGCGCGGTCGAGCGAACGTAAGCTACTTCCGCGACATGCCTGGTTATCCGGATCTCGCGCACTACAAACTTCGCGGAAATCGTATTCATGGAATTCGAAACGAATTTCGTCCGGGCGATGTCGACACCGATTCTGGATTTCGAGCGACGGAACGTCCGTTGCGAATTGGTCTTGGCGCTATCCCGGCCGACGCAACTCGAACGACGGCTTCGATTCACAACGAACGAGTTTTCACTGAAGTCACAGAACAAGTACAAACTTCGGTCGGGGTAAGCCCGGCTTGGGTCATGACACAATATGGAATGTGCATAAACGCCACCTGTGGTGGCAACTAATGAAGGACTAACCATGGGCGGCAACGAGACACGCACACTTTGGATTTCGATCGGAGTCGCAGTATTTGCGATCTTCATGCTTTATAGCTGGTCGGAAACTCAGAAGACCGAGCTTGCGAAAAAGTACGGCACGACAAAACGCGTTGTTGTCGCTGCGGCTGACATTGCAGAAATGGAAACGATCGACGAATCGAAACTAGAAGTTATCGATCAACCGCAAGACTTTATTCAGCCAGAAGCAGTTACCGATGCGGAAAGCGCAGTCGGCCAAGTTGCAGCCGTTCCAATCAAAAAAGGCGAACAGCTTCTGCAGACGAAACTTCTTCTTCCAGGACCAGATACGGGTCTTTCGATGGAAGTTTCGCCTGGCAAACGCGCGATCACTCTTCCGATCGACGACACTCGTGGTGTTTCGAAGTTAATTCGCCCAGGAGACCGCATTGATATCATCGCGGCACTCGATTATGGAAAAGGCGGCGACCAGAAGCGTGAGATTCGCACGATCTTACAGGACGTCGTGATCTTGGCCACTGGTCTCAACGTCTTGAACAAAATTCCACGACGTTTCGAGCTCGATGCTAACGGGAAAACGATCAACCGGATTAATTTGAGCGCGACGACGGCTTTCACAACAATCACCGTCGAGGCGAAGCCTGAAGAAGTTCAGCAACTTGTTTACATTCTAGCGACCGCGCCCGGAAGTCTCTTCACCACTCTTCGACATCCGAACGATCGCTTGCAGGCACCGATTAGAACAACTGTGATCGAAGACTTGTTGCAAAAGCCAGTGTTGATTCGTACGCCAGCAGCAGATGCAAACTCGGCTCAGTCACTTCCGGGAAGTGCGGCCGCAATGGCACAGCAGCAGATGGCGCGACCACCAGCGCGCATGACGATACCGCCGATGGCACCGAAGAAGCCGGCACGTTCGGGTAATTTTAGAGAACTATAGTATTATTGATTTCGGATCGAACCGGGGGGTTCATGAAAGCAGCCAACACTCAGAGAAGCCATTTGCTTCGTTTCGCCGTCATCGCGGTGCAAGCGCTTGCCGTGCTTTCTCCTAGCTATGGCCTTTCTCAGACAGCTACTCCGCCTCCTCTGACGACGCCGGTCGCTGCCGACGAACCAGACAAAGAATTACTTGAAGCGAATCGCGCCGACCCGAAACGACAGAAAACGATCGGTCTCTTCATCGGTGTTGAACACCAAGAGAAGTTGCCGTTCCTTCCACCCGGCGCAAAATTCAAAGGCGACTATAAAAAAGTCGCGAAGCTATCGCTTGATACCGATCGCGGAATCCTTTTGTTCCAAGCGACTCAAGAAGGTTTTGCGACGTTAACGGTTTACGACCGCGATAATAATCGTCTCTACGATTTTTCGCTCGACGTTAAGAAGAGCAACCTCACGAAAGTTGTTAGAGAGATGCGTTCGCTTCTGGCGGATATTGAAGGCATCACGGTCAAAATCATCAACAACCGAGTTGTTGTCGATGGACAGGTTTTACTGCCCCGCGATCTCAGTCGAATTCTTTCCGTCATCGCACAGTACGGCGAGACGCAAGCTTCGAGTCTCGTAACGTTAAGCCCTGTGGCGCAGCGAAAAATCGCACAGCTGATCGTGAATCATATCGCCAACCCAGAAATCTCGGTTGACCCGATCAACGACAAATTTATTTTGCAGGGATCAGTCGCAACGGCGGCCGAGAAAGCGCGCGCACTGCAAATTGCTCAGATGTACGTACCCGACATGATCAAGGAGGCCGGCGAAAAAGAAGGCACGATCATCAAGGTCAAAAAGGAATTCGTTCTCGACTTGATCACAATACGAGACGCGGCTCCGAAAGAACCTTCGAAAATTATCCAGGTGGTCGTTCACTTCGTCGAACTCTCAAAAAGTTACACGAAGGGATTCAAATTCCAATTCACTCCTGAAATCAGCGATGGCTCGGGCATCAGCATCAGCAGCAGTTCTGGCGCAACCGGTGGAGTTGTCTCGTCTATTACTGCAGTGATCTCGAATCTCTTGCCGAAACTGAACTGGGCGAAAGAGCACGGTCACGCGCGTGTCCTTGAAAGCACAACGATACTTATCACTGATGGAAACGAAGGTAAGATTTCGAACGAAACCGAAATTCCATTTACCGTCTTTTCGCCGCAGACGAATGCCGCAAGTTCCAGTAAGTCGAAAATTGGTATCAACGTCCAGATTGGTGCAAAGATTAACAACCCACGGTCTGACGCTATCGAACTGTCGATGAATTTTGGAATGTCGCAGCTCGTGGATATGAGCGCGGGTGGACCGATCGTGTCGACAAGTCTTATCAACACCAAAGTCTCGGTTCGCAGCGGACAGAGTGCTGCTATCGGCGGCCTTATCTTAAATACCAGCAACACAGCGTACAATAAACTGCCGCAGTCGGTGCAGAACCCACTTATATCACTCTACGCCTCGAAACAGTTTATTCGAAAGCAAAGTCAATTCGTGGTGTTCGTCACGCCGGTTATCAAAGTTAGTGCGAGCCAGGGTTCAGAAAAAATCAAAGCGAAGTTTAAGCTCCGCGATTAAATTCGATTTCAACTCGACGTAGGTCATTCCCTAGCTAATCCGCTGGATTAGGCCTCAGATTCGTCCCATTTTGTGCCGATAAAGAATCGATGGCTGTAAATCCAAATTCCTTCATTATTGGTGTAACTGGCGGAAAAGGCGGAATGGGGAAAAGCGTTTTCAGCGCAAACCTCGCTCTCGCTTTCGCGCTTGAACTTAAACAACCGACACTTCTTATCGATCTCGATTCGCAGAGTTGCGGAGATCAAAACTTTATTCTCGGCGTGCGCGAAGTAAAAACAGTGTCCGAACTCGGTGGTTTTAACGGCGCGATCTCGGCACAAACCGCATCTAACGTTGTCACGATGATGCCCGGAACAAGTATGGGATACATCGCGGCTGTTCGCGGTCGCGACGAAACTCTTGGCGGCAACGTCGATCAGATTATGCGACAGCTCGAGAACCTCACAAACGTATTTCGTTTTGTGATTATCGATCTCGGAAACCAAATCGGACCGATGCAGCTTGCCGCCATCGAAAGATCGACGGCACTTCTTTTGGTTACAGCGCCAGAAGTTTTGGCCGTGAACCAAACGATGCGAATGATGACCGAACTGCTCGCTTCAAATCTGCCTACGGAAGTGGTTCAGATCATCGTTAACAAAGCCGGTCCTGCGGGTCTTGCACCAGCTGCCATCGGCCAGACTTTGCGAAAGCCCGTGCTCGGAATTATCCCACAAGACGATGCAACCGTTCTCGGATCGGTCGCGCGTTCGGCTCCGTTTGTCATCAGTGCTCCGAAGTCGGCAGTTGCAACGGCGCACTTCGATGTCGTCCGTCGATTGACCGGTGGCGTTTTGCAGCAACTCAAGTCGGCCGCGAAACCGCAAAAATTGATGGCGAAAGACGGACCAAAAGTCGACGTCGCTTCTTCAAGCCCAATGCGCAAGTCGCTCAAAAACTTAGATCCACGCACGGCGCTGAAAATCACGGTGCACAACGAATTGATCAAAGCGATGGATTTGAAAAAGGGTGTCACCGATACCGGAGGCGATCCAGAAAAAGAAGCTGACCTCAGAAAGAAAACTAACGCCGTCATCGCAACTCTCATCGACAAAGAAGGCCCAGGGCTTGGTCGTGAAGAACGCGGAATGATCATCAAAGAAGTTTTGGACGAAGCGCTTGGCCTTGGCCCACTCGAAGATCTTCTCGAAGATCCATCGGTGTCAGAGATCATGGTGTGCGGTCACGAAAAAATTTATATCGAGAAAAACGGGATCGTTCAGCTAAGCCCAACGAAGTTCACTTCGAACTTTCACCTGCGCAAAGTTATCGAACGTATCGTCGCACCGCTCGGTCGTCAGATTAACGAATCGATTCCATATGTCGACGCCCGCCTGAAAGACGGTTCGCGAGTTAACGCGATCGTCGAACCGCTTGCGATTGACGGACCAGCGGTCACAATTCGTAAATTCCGAAAAGGTACAATCAGCCCCGAGACCTACTATAAAGAGTGGAACGCATCGACAGCTGCAATGATGGAATTCCTGCGCATCTGCGTAGCGAACAAGATGAACATCGTTATCTCTGGCGGTACTGGTTCTGGTAAAACGACTTTGCTCAATACGATTTCGGCGTTCATTCCTTCGAACGAACGAATCGTTACGATCGAGGATGCGGCCGAGTTGCAAATGAAGCAGGATCACGTCGTTCGACTTGAAACTCGTCCGGCGAATATGGAAGGCACTGGTGCCGTAACCATTCGCGATCTCGTGAAGAACGCACTTCGTATGCGTCCAGAACGAATCGTCGTCGGAGAATGTCGAGACGGCGCAGCGCTCGACATGCTCGGAGCGATGTCGACTGGCCACGACGGTTCGATGACAACCGTGCATGCGAACAATCCAAAGGAAGCCATCGGCCGTATCGAAAGTCTCTGTATGATGGCGGGTTCTGGCATGCCAGTGACAGCTATTCGAGAACAGATCGCGAATGCCGTGAATCTCATCGTACAGATTCAACGTCTCTCAGATGGCTCACGTAAATTAATTAGCATTTCCGAAGTTCAAGGTATGCAAGGCGAAGTTGTCACGCAGCAGGAAGTGTTCCGCTTCGTCGAAAAAGGTTTCGATAAGAACCGAAAAATCGTGGGCGAATTCCAGGCGACAGGTCTGGTTCCGAAGTGCATTGAGAAATTTGAAAAACGCGGACTCATCATCCCGAAGTCGCTATTTTCGAATGCTCCGGTGGCTCCGACACTTGCGGCAGCTCCACCAGCGCCAGCTCGAACCGCAGCGCCCGCTGTTGATCCGAAGAAAGCAAGCGGAGGTACTCGATGAACGCGATTCTCGCGAACGACTGGATCATGCTTCCGACAATCGGCGGATCTGCGTTCTTCATCACATATCTTTGGGCGGATAAGATTATCAATCTTTTGCACAGACGCAGCCTCGGTCAGCGCGAAGAAGTATTGCGCTATATGGAACTGATGTTCGTCGAAACTGACCGCGCGAAAGTGACGATGATGATGCTTGCCTCGAGCTTCGGCATCGGCGCACTGATTTTTGTAGCCGCATGGCCGAACCTTTTTGCCGGAATTATTTTCGGTGGCGCAGTTACAATTGCGATGTGGTCGATTCCAAAAATGGTCATTCAGCTTTTATGGGCTCGTCGGTGCTCGTTGTTCGTGGATCAAATGATCGATGGAATGACGATGATGGCGAACGGCGTGAAGGCCGGCCTGTCGGTACAGCAATCGATGGAGCGAATTCAGAACAATCTCGCGAATCCTATCAGCCAAGAGTTCGGACTTGTTCTCTCTCAGATTCGTATCGGACGAAGTTTGTCTGAGGCATTGAACGATCTCGGCACTCGGATTCCGAAGCAAGACGTGCAGATGTTCGTCACAAGCGTGAATATCCTGCAAGAGACCGGCGGAAACATGGGCGAGACGTTCAAGACCATCGTCGAGGTTGTGCGCGAGCGGCAGAAGGTCGAGAAAAAAATCGAAGCCCTTACAGCACAAGGTATGGCGCAGGGAACGATCATCGTGATGGTTCCGTTCGCGCTGCTCGTCGTTTTTTATCTTTTAGATCCGAATTACATCGCACCGCTATTCAACACGACTCTTGGCTTGGTCGCCGTTGTAATCATGCTGGTCCTGCAAGTAATAGGTGGATACGCCATGCACAAAATCATTAAGATTAAGGTGTAGCGTCTGTACGTTTTTTCTCGGGGGACTCATATGGAAAAGAGCTTCAATAATTTGTCAGGCAACGCCGCGATCAAGATGATCGCAGCCGTTGCTACATTCGCCGTCACGTTGGCAAGTTTCGCACCTTCTGCGAATGCAACAGTCGACATGAAGAATGCGAACTACACTGAATCGTGGATCGATATTCAGGTCGCTGGATCTGGTTATGCGTTGAAAGTACAGCGCACTTACAACAGTCGATCGGTTTTCAACGGCATGTTCGGCTTCGGCTGGTGCTCTGATTTTGAAACGAACATCGAAAAAACTCCTGAAGGAACTCTTAAACTGCAAGAGTGCGGTGCGGGACAAGAGATTACTTATCGCGCGCAGTCGGCTGGCGGCAGCAGCGTTCCAAAAACAATCGAACAGATTGTCGCATTCTACAAAAAGACCAATCCGAATTCGGGCGAAGCGTCGATCGAAACTTTGAAAGACCAACTGATCAATAGCGTCAGCCTTCGAAGCAAATGGGCGAAGCAAGCCGGCCTCAAGGAACCCGACGTATCGAAGGGCAGCGTCTTCGTGTCAGATAATCTCGAAGTTGAAAAAATTGAGTTCGACGGAATTCAATACACTCGGACTCTTGCTGACGGCGCGGCTCAGCGTTTCAACACAAGCGGCAAACTGATTGCTGCCTTCGATAAAAACGGAAATTTCCTGAAATTCTCCTACGCAGGCGATTTGCTGAAAGAAGCGATCGACAACTCCGGAAAGAAACTGACATTCAGTTTCTACCCTACAAAACGAGTCAAAGAGATCAGCGGTCCGAACAACGTTAAAGTTGAGTACAAATACAAGGGTGAAGATCTTCAGACCGTAAAGAACATGTGGAAGAACACGTACTCGTACGATTACGACGAGAACCACAACCTCACGAAGGTCGTTTTCCCCGACAACACCTTTAAAGCGCTTACGTACAATCAGAAAAATGACTGGGTTACTTCTTTCACGGATCGTGCGAACGAAGGCGTCACGTGCAAAGAGAGCTACGAGTACAACTCTGACAAAGCGAATCCGAAGGATCACTTCTGGTCAACTGCTGTCAAAAAGTGCGGGAACGAAATTAAAAACGAAGCACGATTCGAGTTCTGGCTCAAGACACGTGCGGATGGCCGCAAAGTTCTGTCGCGAGTTCTGAATCGATCGATGACCGAGACTCTTGATGTGTCGTACCACCCTGAGTACGGCCGTCCAACTTCAGTAAAGAAGAATGCCCTTACGACCTCGTTCGACTATTTCCCAAGCGGTCTCGTTAAAGAAAAAACGACGGCGACAACTCGAATGGTTTTTGAGTACAAAAACACATTCAATAAAGTGTCGAAGGTAAATACCGAGTTTTTCGATCTCAAAGGCAAAGTCGCAAAAAAACGTGAGACGACATTCGGCTATGACAACCGCGGAAACCTCGCGGATGCAAAAAACACTGATGGCCAATCGGTAAAGCTGACCTACGATCAACGTGGAAGAATCGCGTCGATTACCGACCAGGCGAAAAAAGAAGTGCAGATAAAGTACGAAGAACGCACAGGGCGACCAGCACAAATCACTCGTCCAAAAGTCGGTTCGATCGCAATCACTTACAAAGCCAATGGTGAAATCAACAAAGTGGAAAGCAACGATGGCGCCGCTGTAGCAACGCAAGTCGCAAGCACCTTCAACAACCTTCTCGATATTGTTGCACCCGCCACGTCTGAGATGAATTTATGAAGTTACTTTTCACGCAGAAAATGGGAGAGAAAATTATGACTTTCAAAACGGCTCTACTCATCACCGCCTTTGCTTTCAACGCCGTAATTGCAGCGCCTCAGTTTGCCAACGCGCAAAACCCCGAGGGTCAGGCTGTGAACCAGGACGACGTTAACGAGATCAAAGAGAAGGCTCGCCTTGCGCAGCCAGAGAAACTGACAGGTCAGTTCGTGGCTCCAGCGATCGAGTGCGATAGCTGCTTCAAGGACGCAGACGGAACGATCGGTACTAACACAGAGACTCCAATGACTCCGACGGGCGATCCGGTTGTAACACCGACGACGACGACGAAGCCGACGAAGAAGTAACGTAGCTCTATCCAGATTGCGTTTAAAAGAGCGTCTCATTATGAGACGCTCTTTTCTTTTTAAACGCGCAGCTAAATCGATTCTCGCTGAGTCCGTCCCGCCACTGTCTAAGAACGGAACACCCGTTAGCACTTCACGGTCGCGATCCGCGCCGACAGCGCGTAGCCCTTCTCAGAAACTTCCCGCGAAACCCCGCCAAACTATTGAAATTTCGAACGATTCCGGCGCCATACCACCTTGAGACGGTCGGCACGAAGTTCGTATAGCTATGTAGGTAGGTACTTAAAGGGAGCCAGACACGAAAGCGTGTCGGCCAAGGAGATAACATGATCCGTTCAATATTCTCTCGCTCTGTTCTCGCTGCGACTTTCTGCGTTCTCGCTTCTGCGCAATCAGCGTTTGCGGCCGCTCCGCTGTCGTCATTCGACGTCAACGACGTTAAGACGTTTGCAGGACGAGCTCACAAAGCTGAGATGGACCGAACTGCAGAAGCATGTCCGTGGGCAGATAAGAGCTCGCGAGACGTCGTTGCAAAGGCAGACGTTGAAGCGTCAGTTCCTGGAACGCGTTTCAATGGTACCGACACTCGTCGATAATTCGAGTTAGTCGATTTCATCCGTTCGAGAGCGATTCCGCGAAGGACGCTCTCGACTTGTTTCTTCGCTCACCGCGCTGGGAAATTTTTCCTGAGCTTGCAGCCTGATCCAATCGTAGCCTTCGTGACCAGCCCGAACAGCACCGCGGGCCACAGCCTGCATTTCTCCACCCACACGCGATTGATAGATCCAACCTTCTGAGTGTCGCTCAAGTGTCGTTCCGCCGACTTTCATCTGCAGAACCATCAGCACGAGGGCCGAGTACATAGCGGTTTTTACGACAAAGAAAAATTCAGACATCCTGTCTCCTCACGCAGTTTTAGATTGAACAGCTTGTTCAATCGCCGCGACTAAATCTGCGGCAAGAAATGGTTTAACAATGAAGCTGCAGCAACCTGCATCGACAGCTTTCATCACGATCGTTTCATGGTCGTTTGTCGAAAATCCGATGATGCGGATATGTTCGTGCTCTTCGATGATTTCTCGTGCGGCATCGATTCCACTTTTGAGTGGCAGAACAATATCCATCAGTATGACGTCTGGTTGAAGTTCGCGCGCCATCGCAACTGCTTCGACGCCATCTTCCGCTTCGCCAACGATTTCGATCGCGCTCGAGCGAACGGAATGGCGAACAATTTCGCGAATGAAAGGAGCGTCATCGACAACCAAGAGACGAATCATGCGTTCAGTATAGCGGAGAAAGATGGAAACTGGCTTCTCAGTCGCCCCAGCCGTAGCCAAACTGGATGAGTGTCGTGCCGACAGTCGCAGCTACGCCGTTAGGCGTAGCGCCACCGATAGGATCTGCGAGTGTCGCGCTGCCGGCAAAGAGGTCTCGTTCAAGCCGATGTTCGAGTTTCACAAACACAGCGTTCGACGAATTGAACTTCCAACCTCGCGTAATCGACGCTCCGACGGCATAGGCGTTCACGCTCGTACCAGACCGGACGTCAGTCGCGGCCGAGATTTCTTCATGTTGGAGTTTCGGCATGACTGAGAATCCAAGCGACCACGAAGAGTTTTGCGATTGAAATTCACTTTCAATCGAAACGCGTACTCCGCTCGATCGAGTCTTCAATTTTGAAACGGCATCGCTTGAAATTTTGAACTCAAAGTCGACGTATTCCGCCGCGAAGATCAGATTGGATTCCGCAAAATTTTTGCGAAGGTAAACTCCGTAAGCGATTTCCGTTCTTCCCGCGCTCGCTGCAGCTCCGCGGTCGGCGACCTGCCCGCCTAAAGTCGAGAGAAACCGACCACCAACTGCCAACTCAGAGAAAAGCCATGCACGAGCACTCGCAGCGTACGCGGGACCACCCATTGTGGCCTGTCGGAAGCTGTAATTACTCTCTGCGTTTTCATAGAGGTAAGCGGTCGCAATCGAAATCTCGAGAATATGTTTTACCGTCGGTTGCAGATCTCTAGCTTGAACCGGCGGCGCTTCAGCTGAGGGCGGATCCATCACTACGACAACTGCACCCTTTTCAGTCGGCGCTAAAACGACCGGAGCAGGCGCCGGCTCGGGTGTTACCGTCTTTACGGTCGTGGTTTGCGTTGTCGATTGTGTGGTTGTCGTTTTCTCAGGACGTTCACTGGCAGCACGCGGTCGCACGGTGTAGCGATTCGAATCTGTTCGGGTCTCGCTGGTCGCCTTATCGGACGAACGTCCTGCCGATCGCGATGTCGGGCTCAAGAGAAGTGCTGAACTCGGATCAATCGTCGACTGCGCAACGGCGGTCGACATCAACGCCAACGACGTGATCAGCGAAGACATCAGCGGTACAACTGTTCGAAGAAAAGCCATACTCACTTATCGGTCTTCACCCCGCCATGCTTGACGAGACCACGGCCCGGTCTGCAAACTTATCCTGTGGTAAAACGACGCTCGCAATCTGCTAAGAAAATTTCATCATCGCATGTCGCGTTTGCCAGGACTTTGGCCTTTGCGCAGTTCAGCTTTTTCGCACTCATTCTGTCTTCGCCTGCGTCGTTCGCTGCGCCCAATGAATCGACGGCGCGTGTACAGCAAAGTGCGACTTACAAAAGTACGATCGACGAGCGACTGACGATTCGAAAAATCACAGTCTTACCTGGTAGCGACAACACGGACGGCATTTACGCCCGTCCGCTCGAAACTCATCTCGTTACTCTCGTTAAATCTTCGCATCGTTGGGAATACGCAGAATCCGGATTAACTTCGCTGCCGAAGGCGCCGCTTGATCTGGAAGAAAATCCCGAGCTCGTAAAAGCCGCGATGGGATCACTCGAATCAGACGCGGCAATTCTTGCTGTCATCACTCGCGGCCCGCGCGGACTTTCATTACGCCTCGATTTATTTCTTAAGGCTGACGGAAAAATTTTAGCGCAGGAGATCGTTCGCGATTACGCGCGATTCGAACTTGCCGACGTAAAAACCGTCGTCACAGGCATGTACAAGAAGCTGATTTCGACCGTTCCCTACGAGGGACTGTTGTTAAGCCGCCAGGGCACGCGAGTTACGATGAACCTCGGAAAAGCCGATGGCATTCGCGAAGACCAAACGGTTTCAGTCATTCAGATCATCGCGGAAAGTCGGCACCCTAAATTTGGTTTTCTGATTTCGACTGAGAAAGAAATCTTGGGCCAAGTAAAAGTGCTCAAAGTAGACGACACACTTAGCTTCGGAGTAATCACAGCTGAAAAAGAGCGCGGAGCCATTCGCCGTCTCGCAAAAATCTCTGGCGTGAAACCGATCGAGTACGGAGAAGCGCAGACTCTCTCACCGACAAACGAACAAGATGTTCGCAATCGGCCCGATTCAGGAATCGCATTTGGCGAAATGGCAAAAGAATGGTTGCCGGCGAAACCGCCATCGTTCGGCCAAGTCGGTGTGAAAGCCGGAATTGGAAGTTATACGGGCAGCACAAACGTCACTGGTGTCGGCTCGCTCGATGCGAAGTCGGCGTTCTTCCCTATGATCAATGTCGCCGGAGAATTGTGGCTGAATCCAGAGTGGAGCGTTTTCGCAGACATCACACAGGGAATTCTCTCAACACCGAATCCTCGTGCAGGCGCAACACCGGGCACACTCAATCACGCACTCAGCAAATATTCGATGGCTCTCGGCTATAACTTTTTATTCCGCGACGATTTCTTCGGTCCTAAGTTTCAGCTGAAAATGGGTTTCAACTTTTATCGAATGTTCGTCGACGATTCAGCGCCGCAAGCGCTGACGACGGTGAACTACAACGGATTCCTAGTGGGCTTAGGTCTCTACTTCCCTGTAGCCGATAACAGCCTGTGGGCAATTGGCGGAGATCTCTCGATGACTCTTTTCGCAAAGCTCACCGAGTCTCCGGTTTCTTCAGGCGATTCCGCTTCAAACACCGTGAACGATTTCTCGCTGTTCGTTGAACGCAAGATCGCAATCAACTTGAAAGCGCGCGGCTCACTCGACTTCTCACTCTACAGCTCAAGCCTCAGCGGAGCCGGCACACGAGTGGAACCCGCAACAAGCATCTCGCAGCGAATCGTCGCTATGGGCGCTGGTTTGATCTACCAATTCTGAAAAAAAATGACGCGGATCGCTTGCGCAGCGGTTTCGCATCGCGATAGCACGCGTGACGAAAATCAAGTTCTGCGAATACTGTAAATACATGAATTGGGATTTCACTCCACGAGTTATCGAAGGTTCGAGAGTACTCTTAGAACCTCTCCAGGAAAGCCTCTTGAGCGAGATCTGTGCTTCGATGATTCCAGACCCAGATGGTTGGTATTCACGAATGTTTGGCCTCGATACTCCTGAAGCCTATCGAAAAGAAACCGAGGACGCCGAAAGATACTCGAAGACCCAAACGGGAATCGGTTTCGCAATTCGAGATCTTGCGTCCAAAGAGATCGCGGGAATCTCTTTCTTTCTAAAGATGGATCAGGAAAATCGCAGTCTAGAAATCGGTACGACAAATATCGCGCCACGGTTTCGCAGAACCCACGTCAACACGAGCGCGAAGTTGCTGATGTTGAATGAAGCGTTTGAAAAATTAAAATGCTGTCGCGTCTCATTCCGCGTCGACGAAGAAAATCTAATTTCTTGTCGCGCTGTTGAACGCCTCGGTGCGAAGCTCGGTGGAGTCTTGCGCCACGAACGAATTCTTCCTGACGGAAGAATCAGAAACTACTGTTTCTATAGTGTGATCGATACAGAGTGGCCGGCAGTGAAGGCGCGCCTAGAAGCGGTTCGCTGATCGTCGCAGACCATTCCAGTTAGACAAAAAAAAGCCCGGGTCTCCCCGAGCCTCCTTCGAATGCTCCCCCAGTCTGAGGGAGCTTGGCGTGCTTCTTTCTGCCTCTCGCGTACTCGCGCTTGGCAGAAAGAATTGCGCGCAAAGCGATTACATCATGTCCATGCCGCCCATGCCGCCGCCGCCGCCCATGCCGCCCATTGCCGGCTTGTCGTCGGGCGCATCGGCGATCGTCGCCTCGGTGGTGATCAGCAGCCCG
>JAYSYF010000117.1:0-5568 GCA_043716655.1 Bdellovibrionales bacterium
CTTCGGATTTAAGAGCTTTCGGAACTACAGACTTCGATTGCTAAGTCTTTGAAGGTATTGGGATTTGAACGAAGTTCCACCATCGAGTGAGTAGAACCGTAGAACCGAAGAATTGCCCGTTTCAAGTTGAAACCTGAACGTTCGTTTCGCAGCTCTGCACTGGTACAAAAAGAAAAGGCTTCTTTCGAAGCCTTTTTCAAAATGGAAAATTGGTGGAGGTAACAGGGATCGAACCTGCGACCTTCTGAATGCAAATCAGACGCTCTCCCAGCTGAGCTATACCCCCACGAAAAACAGAACTTGGCGACGATTTCTCGTTTTCAAGAGACATAGCGATTCGCATTCTGGTGATAACAAGTCAAGGGGAGCAGGAAAAGTGAGCAGGTTCGCTCAAATTGAAGGCAAAAAGCAGAGTGTAACGACATGTTAGGAATCTCTGAGCAAGCCTGCGAAGAGCAGCGAAGCCGGGGCGGGACCCGGCGAAGCGACATGTTAGGCGTTGGCGCGGAAGCCTGGTGTGGCGCCGAGGTACGGCAAGAGCCAGGCTTTTTCTTTGGTCACGTCGAAACCGACTTTTTCGGCTCCGAAGACGATTGAATCAAAAAGTTCTCGAAGAACAGAGAGATCTCGATCTTCACTTTCAGCGGCGTCTTCAAGCGCTTCGAGTACCGACATCAGGTCCGGAGTTGTCACGACCCGTGGAAGCTTTGATGAAGCCGATGCGGCCGTTGTGCTCGAACCTGCTCTGCGCAGAACCGGCTTGAAACCGATGAGGCGGTCAGTGATTAAAATTTTGAGACCATCTTGGAAGTTAACTTGTACGAAGTCGCGACCGTCGGCATCTGTGCGCATTAAAATATCCTGCAGGCGTCCAGCGTCGACGAACAGTGTGTGCCCATCAATTTGCTGCCGGATCTTGAGGATCGATTGATCGACGATTTGAACGTCGAGATCTTTCGAACGCCGAGCAAAATCATTGATCGAAGTTAGCAGTTCAAGCTGTTTCAATGTTGCAGTCAGACAAATCAAGGGCTTCCTCCAGCCGCATCTTGTGCAGCGCGGGGGCATTAATGCCACATGAGGGTATCGTCGTCTGTTTTCGCACACTTAATAGGGCTAGCCTTCGAGTCTCAAAGCGAGGCTTAAAACTCGACTCGCTTGCGCTAGGAATGCCTCGTCGCGAGACAGATCGAGCAGATTGTGAAGTTGGACCGAGTGACAACAGTTCCCGTTCCAGGCATTGTCGTCTCATGCTTATCAATCGTTGGACCGGCCAGATACTTCCCTCTCCGCAACAGCT
Source organism: Bdellovibrionales bacterium (assembly GCA_043716655.1). Taxonomy (GTDB): domain Bacteria; phylum Bdellovibrionota; class Bdellovibrionia; order Bdellovibrionales; family JAMPXM01. The sequence continues at coordinate 1,301 of JAYSYF010000117.1, forward strand.
GAAGATGCTTCTCGTTAACGAGGGGCTCGCGCCAGAGCTGGAGACTTTGCCGGCTCACTCGAATTTGAAAGAACATCGCCACCCGTTTGATGAAATTCGCATTATCCTTGAGGGCAATCTGATCATGGATATCAACGGGAACCAGCTGTTGCTTCGGCCCGGCGACCGAATCGATGTTCCGGCCAATACGAAACACTCGAAAACTGTTCACGGCGGGACGGCGTGCAGTTCGCTGATCGCAAAACGAACTTTTTAAATAGGCGTGCTAAAAAAAGCCGATCGTCTCATACAAAAATTCGCCGGATGGAGCGCAACGACCGCAAGCGGCGGCGCTTCGAATCGCCGCATGTCACCGAGCATGTTGTTCGCAATCGGGATGCCGGTTGCGTTCACGATGCTGATTCTCGCTATTTCGGTGCTACCGCACTTATTCGAAGAAGCGAGCCGAATCGATTCGCGCCCCTTCTCGTTGAACCTGTCCGACGACCAGTGGGTGGTGAGTTACGAAGACAGTGAAGAGGCATTGTGGCGAAATGGTTTGAAGCGGGACATGTACCCGCACTCGCAGGAATTAGATCGCCGGCACGGACAAGTCTATTGGCTCGGGGTCACTATCGCGCCCGAGCAGTTGGTATTGGCCAAGCGCCTTGAAGCGAATCAGTTTTTCGTCGGTTACATTGCGGGAAGTTGGGAAGTGTTTCTCAACGGCGAACGAGTCAAAACTGGCGGACGCGCCGACGTGCGCCGTCCTGTGGTGGTGCAGGTTCCAGCACTCAGCGATCTTCAGACTCTGAAACTAGCAGTTCGAATCAAGCACGACGCCTTTGCGATGTACCCCGACACACTTTTCTATAATGGGCTTGCGACCGAGAGTCAGGTCGAGACCCATCGCCGATGGCAGGATTTCCTTTCACTCATAACTAATTCGATGGCGTTCGGTACGAACCTCGCCTTAGGTTTATTTTTCCTGGCGCTCTGGCTTTGCGGAGTACGAAAACAAGAGTTGGCAGCATTTGCGGCCTTCGGCCTTCTGCACGCCGCGATTCAGGCTGGCAAAATGCCGTTAATTCAAGATTACCTCGGCGAGCAGCAAGCCTTCAGATTCAATCTCATCACGACCATCTATGAATCCGTGCTGATACTTTGGTTAGGTCTCGCACTCGCGCGCATTCGTTCACCACGCGTGATAGCGATAATAATTTTCGCGTTAGTTGCTCCCTGGCTGATTTTTTTAACTTCGTACACACCCAACCAAATTTTTCACGTCATCTACTTTTTGAAGATCTGGGTTTCGCCTTACACTTATTTTGCCGCCGCGTTTGTTTGCTTTGCACAAGCTCGGCTCGTCTCGGGCCACCATCGCAAAGAGTTGGTCGATCCGGGTCGAATATTAAAATTGCATCTCTCGTGGATTGCGCTCGTTGTCATGGGGGCGCTCGAGGTCTATGGAAATGAGATTTTCTTCGATGCGCGAATTCTGAATACGGCTTTGCTGATGGGGCTCGCCGCAGCAGTTGTTCACGACTATCGACGACAGGAACTTTTCGTTCGCCGGGCTCCCCTTTCGAAATACCACCAACGAGCGGTTCCGCCGATAAAAGTTTCTTGCGTGCTAGCGACGATTGACCTCAAGCGAAGCGAATCGCTCTATCGGTTCGGATCTCTGCATGGAGTCGGTGGAGCCTACGTCGCTGAAATCATCTCGAACTTCTATCGCGGCATTGTCGATAATGGTGGCGAAGTAATTCAGACCGAAGGAGACTCGATAACTTTCTTCTTCGACCGAGACGAAACACCGGACACAGTCGCTCAAACGGTAAGTTCGATCCGACAACTCGATCGCGGACTAGAATTGCACGCTCGAGAATGGCGCAGCAAAACGAGCGCCGAATTTCCGCAGGACATTCGCGTGCGCGCCGCGATCGGCGTCGGAGCCATTCGACCCACGTGGCAGCGTTTTGAAGGACGTGATGTTCCGAGTTGGGAGCAAACCGACGGAAGCAGCGTCTTTGTCGATCTCGCGCGGCTGCTTGAAGCCGAGTCTAAGATCGGAAACAAATCTGAATCGGCGATTATCGTTCAATCGGAACTTTCGAAGGAAGCCCTTGGTTCGAGTTCGATAAATCGAGCGACGGTCGAGATTAAGCACGAACGCAAAATCGACGTATCGATCGCGAGCCTCAGGTAGGCGGCTTACGTCTTGTCGACTTCGCCGCGGATCCACGCTTGGTATTGCTGCATGTTTTTTTCGAAGCCACGCGAAGTTAATTCGAGAAATTTTGCGTCTTTGATTTCTTCTGGCAAAAAGTTTTGCTGGATAAAACCTTTCGCGCCTTCGTGCGAATATTTATAGCCTTTTCCATAGCCAAGCGATTTCGACATTGCCGTTTTTGAAGAACGCAGTTGAAGCGGTATTGGCAGTGAGCCCGTGCGATCGACAACTTCGAGCGCGGCGTGCAGGGCCATGTACGACGCATTCGATTTCGGTGCACACGCAAGGTACGTCACAGTTTGTGCAAAAATAATTGAAGCTTCGGGCCAACCAACTCGAGTGACAGCTTCAAAACATGAAACAGCGACTTGCAGTGCCCGTGGGTCTGCGTTGCTGATGTCTTCGCTCGCTAAAATCATAAGCCGTCGGGATAAAAATGCGACGTCCTCTTGAGCACGAACAAGGCGTGCGAGGTAATACATCGCTGCGTCCGGATCGGAGCCTCGGATACTCTTTATCAATGCCGAGATCGTGTCGTAATGTGCATCCCCTGCTCGATCAAAACGGAGGACCATTGCGCCGAGACGTTCTTCAAGCTGAGCCGAATTAAGCGGCTGCTCGGGAGAGCCCGCGGGTTCCGACTGGCACAACCACTCGATCGAATTCAAAAGTTTCCGTGCGTCTCCATCCGAGAGGGAGAAAACGCGAAGCAGCGCTTCATCGGTCAACCATGACTCAAGCGTCGTGTGCATCGCTTTGAATCCACGAGTTGCCAATTCTTTGAGATCTTCTTCACTGAGCGGTTCAAACGCGAGCACTTGGCATCGACTGATCAATGCGGGGTTCAGTGCATGCGATGGATTTTCGGTGGTTGCACCGATAAGACTCACGTCGCCCGCTTCGATCGAAGCCAAAAGCACGTCTTGCTGAGCCCGATTAAGACGATGAATCTCATCGACAAAAATGATCGTGCGTTTGCGTTCAATCGACTGGCGCATTTTTGCGCGATCACACACTTCTTTCAGAATTTTGGCGCCGGTCTCGATCGCCGGACAAATTTCAGTAAAAACGTCGGGTCGACTCGCAACAATTCGAGCGAGAGTTGTTTTTCCACAGCCCGGTGGTCCGAATAAAATAAAACTTGGCAGGCGTGCTCCGCCTGCAGCTTCAAGTTGTTTTCGCCAATGAGCATTGCCGGAAAGCAATTTCGGTTGTCCCACCATTTCGTCCAACGTCTTCGGTCGAAGACGTTCTGCGAGGGGGCGGTCAGGTGATTGGGCGCGAGCCACTTCGAAAAGATCCATCGTGCCTGTGCTTAACACGATTTCATAGAAAGTTGGACGTTCTAGTATCTTTCGGCGGTAACGGTCACAGTTTGTCGAACGGGGGTCTGTTCGTCGTCCAGGCACGAGCCGTCCTCTTGGAGAAGACACTTCGTTTTGTACCCAGAAACTTCAATTTTGATGCGAGCCGAGTAGGTCTTCACACCTTCGACGCTAGCAAGGCCGCCAATTTGAAAACCGCACGGCGCATATGGGCCAGAGGTTTTCGCCGTCGCGTCAGTTGAATCGATCGAGATTGTACGAGTGACATCGCCCGTATTGTAGGGACTCGCATAGGGAATCGATAAACCCGTAAGTCCCAGTAGAGCCGCCATTTCGTTCTCGTCCACACTTACTTCAAGACCCTCGATGGTATCAGCTCCAGAAATTCCCGAGCTGAAAATCGTCGCTGTGATGGAAGCAATCGTCAGTTTGTCATTCGATCGCCACTGCATTGCGAAACGATTGAACAGTACCCTATCGCCAGAAACGTCGGCTTCTGGAGTGCCTCCGGCCTCTTTGGCCGCAGCTTGTGCAACACAGCTGACACCTTTACCAGGAACGATAAACGCTTTTGTGGGCGACAGCGAAACACCGAGGCTAAGTCCCGCGTTTTTAGAAGTCGTACAGCTCGTGACAGTAAGTCCCGCGAACATCGCCATGACTGACGCGCGCGTTAGGGTGAAGAGAAACTGTTTTGTCATCACTGGATAACTCCCGCTTTCGGTAGGTTT
>JAYSYF010000118.1:0-5544 GCA_043716655.1 Bdellovibrionales bacterium
GGATTCGTCTGAAGGATGACGGTCAAGGCCGACACCACCGTGACTGTTGCGAGAATGTAAAAGAGAAGATTTTCTGAAACCATATCTGCTTACTCCCCTTAAACCCGGTGTCCGAGCCATAGCCAAATCGCCGTAACGACGACATTGGCAAGTGCCCAAGGCAGCATTGTTTTCCAACCGAGACTCATGAGCTGATCGTAACGGAAGCGCGGAAGTGTCCAGCGCACATGGATGAAGATCCACAAGAACACGGCGACACGCGCGAGCAGCGAAACGTGGAACGTTACGGCCGTCAGTATCGACGAGATGTTGAAGCTGCCAGTTTTCGCCTGCCAGAACGTCATTACATCTTCCTGAGTAACTCCTGGAATGCTGTAACCGCCGAAATAAAAAGTTGCGAGCAACGCGCTCGCAACCATCATGTGTCCGTACTCGCCGATGTAGAACAGCAGAAGATTGAAGCCGCCGTACTCAGTGTGAAAACCCGCAACAAGTTCGCCTTCAGCTTCTGGCAAATCGAACGGCAAACGGTTGGCTTCCGCAAACGTCGCCGCGAAGAAAATCAGCGCGCCGAGCGGCTGATAGAAAATTCCCCAGTTTGGCAGGAACGAAACGACTTGTTCTTTGCCGAGCGCCATAAAGGTGAGCGGACCCTGTTGAGCATCGACGATTTCTTTGAAGCTCAATGTTCCGTAGACCATCAAGATTCCAACGAGCGCGAGCGACAGTGCGAGTTCGTACGAAATACCCTGCGCAGCTCCACGCACAGCACCCATCAACGAGTACTTGTTCGACGATCCCCAACCTGCGAGCAGAATCGCATATACGCCGAGCGACGAAATTCCCAAGATGAAAACGATTCCGATTCCGATGTCGTAACCTTGGAAAAGAAATGTGTACGGTCCCCACAACTGACCGAGCATTTCGAACGGCTCGATCTTGATCGGAACCGAAAGTGGAATTGCGTTCAGTGCCAACGCACCTGGAATCAACGCCATTACCGGCGCAAAATAATAAAGCGGAGCAACACCGCGCTCAGGAACGAATGGTTGTTTGAAAAGAAACTTTACGGCGTCTGCGAGAAGCTGAATCAGACCAAGCGGGCCAACACGATTTGGTCCCGTGCGATTTTGAATGAACGCCGAACCACGACGCTCGAGCCAAACGAGAATCGGCACAGCTTGAACCATCATCAAAAAGATGACGAACATTTTCGCGATGTTGACCGTTATTTCGAAGCCGTCTTTTCCCATCGCTTAATTCCAATCCAGTGCTTTGGATTTAACTTCCCAAACAAGTCCGACCACGAAAAGCAGAATGAAAACGCCCATGATCGCAATCATGTAGCCGCCCGTTCCGTCTTTGAGCGAATCCATAAAACGAATCGCCCATGGATACATAAAGATGATTTCGATATCGAACAGGATGAAGAGAATCGCCGTGAGATAAAACTTGATCGAAATTTTCGAATCGTTTGTGTCGACGCCGGGAATTCCGCACTCGTACGGCATCAGCTGTGCTTTGTTATTTCGTTTATTCTTGGGACCGAGCAGCGACGTTCCCACGACAATGACGGCGCCGAATGCGAGCAGCATTACGATCAGAATAATAACAGGCAAAAGACTAGCGGCAGCAGGTGCTACCGTGGCTACGGTGTTCACAGATGACTCCCCAAGCTGACTGACAATCGTTGAGCGCTTTTAGCTTATACTGACGCACGCATGATATTCCAAGTACTGACAAAACAAGGGTTTGCTGCATTGCGGCCTTCATGCAATAAATCCGTTCCGCATGAGCGATACCAGTTTCGAAATTCACACGCTGGCAGGAGTTCGGCGCGCCAAAGAACTTGGCGAAAGACGGATTGAAGTTTCGGGGTTTGATTCACCCGAGGTGCTCGCGCTCGTTCTGACTTCGTCGATCGAACCGCAGTCTCACGTTTTGGTTTTCGCAACTGAATCCGAGGCGAAGCGGTTTGCCCGGGCTGTCCGATTTTTCAGCAATCAGTGGTCGACCGATTATCTTCCCTCTTTTGATGTGTCGCCTTACTCGGGTCTTTATCCAAATCCGCGGACCGTTGCCGAACGCTTGCGCTGGGTCCATCGCGCTTCGTCCGCGGCTCCATTTCACTTTTATACGGCGTCGGTCGCATCGATGTCGCAACGCACGATTAATCAACAAGATGTCGTATCGAACACTCTTAAGTTCCGGAAAATGGACGACTTGCCCGGAACTTTTGCCGAGCAGCTGACGAAGCTTGGTTACTCTTCGACTCCACTCGTAGAAGACATCGGCTCGTTCGCAATTCGCGGATCTGTCGTCGACGTTTTCTCACCAGCGCACGATCGCCCGCTTCGATTCGATCTTTTCGGAGACACGATCGAGTCCATTCGTTTCTTCGATCCATCAAATCAACGATCCGAAGGCGAAACGGCTGAAGCGATCATTATCCCGGCAAAAGAGTTCATATTTACCGATGAGTCTCGTGAACGTGCTGCCCAAGCTTATAGCAAATCGACCGAGGGCCGCGATGTCGAACCGGGCGAGAAGAACGAAGTTCTTCACTCTCTGGCGCAAGGCCATCTCTTTCCGGGTCTCGATTTCTTGCTCGGAGCTTTCCAAACCTCTTTTGAAACTCCACTCGATCATGTCAGACCCTCGCATCCCGTTTGGATCATCAATCCGATTGAAACCGCGCGCGCGGCTGACGAACTCGAAGAAGAAACAAAACGTGAATTTGCTCAAAGCGACACCATCGCGATCGCTCCGATCCCAGACACTTTATATCGTCCGCTGGAACACTGGATCTTCGATCACCTTGAAGCGACGATCACTGTTTCCCGTCTCGCGCTCGATGTCCACGTTCCTGCATCCTCTTTAAGCGACGAAGAAAACTCAGAGACAAAACAATTACGCCTTTCAACATTCGACCTAAGGTTTCCTCCGCCGACTCCGCAGAATCCTGCCGGTGCCGAGGTGCTATTGCGGTTGAAGACGTGGAAAGAAAGTGGCGAGACTGTCGTTATCGCCGCAGGCACGAGTGCTCAGGCGCAGAGATTGAATGCGATGCTCGATCGCGGGCCCGAAGAGACACAGTGGCATGTCGAGTTTTTGGAAGAGAAAGATTTCGACTGGAACGCGCTACGTGAGCGGCAGCATCGAGATCCGAAACTTATTTCGATCGTTCCACGCATTCTCGATTCTAGTTTTCGAATTGCATCAGAAAAAATCGTTATTCTTCGCGACGAAGATTTCTTCGGGCGCAAAACGCGTCGACGCGATAAAGCCGTCGAAGGTGGAACCGACGGTTACAAAGAATTTTCTGCTCAAGTTGCATTCTCCGATCTGGAAGCCGGCGACAAAATTGTTCACGTTCAGCACGGCATTGGGCTTTACGAAGGCTTGAAGCGGATGCAAGTGAACGGCATCGAGGGCGAATTCCTGACCCTTTCATATAAAGATGGCGATAAACTTTATCTGCCGATCTACCGCATCGCACAGATTCAGAAGTATTCCGGGCCTGGCGGAACGGCGCTGATCGACAAACTCGGCGGCACCGGTTGGGCGAAGACGAAAATTAAGGTCAGAAGTCAGCTGCGCGAACTCGCCGGCGAGCTTCTTGAGCTTTACGCCAAACGGGCACAAGCGACGCGCCCTGCTTTCCCACACGACGAAAAATCTCTAGAAGAATTCGCTCAGTTCGAAGCGTCTTTCCCCTATGACGAGACAGACGATCAATTGAAAGCGATCAGCGCTTTAACAAACGACATGAATACCGAAAAGCCGATGGATCGATTGATCTGCGGCGATGTCGGATTCGGAAAAACTGAAGTTGCAATGCGTGCAGCGTTCAAAGCCATTCAGGCGCGAAAACAAATTGCGGTGCTTGCGCCGACGACAGTCTTAAGTTTTCAGCATTTAGAGACGTTCACAAAACGATTCAAAAATTGGCCCGTGACAATTCGCACCCTCAACCGTTTCGTAGAACCGGCTGCACAACGGAAAACGATTCAAGAGGTCAAAGAAGGCCGCGTCGACATATTGATTGGCACCCACCGCGTGTTCTCGAAAGATGTCGAGTTCAAAGACCTGGGTTTGTTAATCATCGATGAAGAGCAGCGCTTCGGTGTCGGTCACAAAGAAAAGATTCGGCGCATGAAAGTCGGCGTCGACACTTTGACGTTGTCGGCGACACCAATTCCAAGAACGCTCAACATGTCCTTGATCGGGATTCGTGATCTCAGTCTGATCAATACACCGCCAGTCGATCGATTACCGACCCGCACCTTCGTCTGCAAATACGACGAAGAAACTATCCGCCGCGGAATCACTTCTGAAATTCAGCGTGGCGGACAAGTCTTCTTCCTGCACAATCGAGTTCAATCCATATATGGAGTTGCCGACGAACTTCGTAAACTGGTTCCTGAGGCGCGAATTAAAATTGGCCACGGTCAAATGGAAGAACACGAACTCGAAGCGACGATGATCGCATTCTTTAATCACGAGATCGACGTTCTGTTGTCGACTACAATTATTGAATCCGGAATCGACAACCCGCGTGCGAACACGATGTTTATCGACAACGCTCACCAACTGGGGCTGTCGCAGCTTTATCAATTGCGCGGACGCGTGGGCCGCTCGAAAGAACGGGCCTACTGTTACTTGATCATTCCGCAAAACAAACGCATCGAAAAGGACGCGCAAGAGCGTCTGAAGGTCATTCAAGAGAACACGGCACTTGGCAGCGGTATTACGATTGCCCATCACGATCTCGAACTTCGCGGTGCGGGAAATCTTTTGGGCGAAGATCAATCGGGTCACATCGAAGCAGTCGGTTACGAGATGTACCTCGAGCTGCTCGAACAAACGATTGCCGAACTCAAGGGCGAAGAAATTGTCGAGTCTGTTGAACCGGATATCAACGTTCGCATCCAAGCTCTGATACCAGACACGTACATGCCAGACATTCGCATTCGTCTTGCGTGGTATCGAAATCTCTCGCAGATCACTGGGCCAGATGATGTCGATCGCATTGAAGAACAGATGACAGACCAATTCGGAAAACCACCAGAGCCGGTCATCAATCTTTTGGGCCTGATGCTCATTCGTTCGGTTTGTCGCGATCTAGGTGTTCGCGATCTGAGCTCTGGACCGAAAGCGATCTCACTCGCCTTTACTCCACAGACACTTTTGCCGCCCCAAGAGATCGTAAAGCTCGCAGCTCGCGAAAAAGGCCGCATCACACTCACGCCCGACATGCGGGTTAACATTCGACTCGAAACGATCACGTGGCCAAAAATATACGAGGAGCTCGTTGCGATTCGTCGGCTCGTCCCTTCGTGAAATTTGCTTCGTTGCATCGAATCGGTGAACGACATCACTGAATTTTAGGCGTCTGCGTCGGCAATCCCATCATGATCATCAGTACTTCAAACAGGGAATGCACACGTTGATCCGGAGTAAGTGTCTTGTCGCTGAAGACGGCGGCAACTTGAACGTCGACTTCCTTCTGCAGATCCCAGGCTTTTGGATTTTTCAGTTCAC
>JAYSYF010000119.1:0-5508 GCA_043716655.1 Bdellovibrionales bacterium
CGACAAAGTTCGTGAAGACGATCGCATTACGATCAACGGACTCACGACCTTTGCTCCCGGACAGCCACTGCAAGGTTTGTTGAAACACGTTGATGGATCGGTCGACACAGTCGTCCTCAATCACTCCTTCAACGATGAACAGATCAAGTGGTTCCAAGCGGGCAGCGCTCTGAACCGCCTTCGTTCGCTGTAATTTTCCGCGGCCCTTTTTCGGGTCGCTCTAAGATGATCTCAACTAATGAACGACACCCACTTGGGCGCCGTTTTTTTCGGGTGCAGTCCCGTACCAGCTGGAAATCTAAAGCCGGCGTTTTTTCGCGATTCATTTTATCTGATTCAAATTTTCTTTGCAGGTGTGCCCCGGCATTTTTCCGCATTTTCGGAACGGGCTTTCTCGCGTCGCTTCCGCGACGCCAGCTCTCAGCTCGATCCCCAGAGCTTTCTCTCAACATAGATCATCATGCGCGCTTCCTCGCGTCCAAAGCCGTCGCCTTCAAGTTGATTGATTCGAACGTAAGCTTTAGGTACGCCCGAAAACTTTGAACGATGCGGGTGAACGGCCGCTGGTCCCAAAAACCTCTCGGTTGCTCTACGTTCGATCCATTCACGTTGATCGACTTTTTCGCCGCCTGCTTGGTCCAGCAATTGCGACCGGTCACGCTCATAGCAATCGCGCCGGTGATCGCGCGAATGAATGCATTGTTGGTGAATCGATTCGCTAGCCGAATTTGCATATGGAGATGATTGCCGACATTCGCCATCGAGATCAGTCGCACCCCGTACGCCAACCCGAATTTCTCGACGATCGCGCAGATGTTCTTGGCGTTCTTCGGTCGTCGAAAAGACCACTCGCCCTTAGCCTGAGTCGACCGCAGCACCAAGTGCATCGATTCCCGCGTCGCCAGCGGACGTCCGTGCATACGCACTCTTGTGCGTCTTGATCATCGGAAGCTGAGTATTTCGCTTGGGCCGTTTCGATTTTATTTCAGTGATAGAGCGCACGTCTCTCTTCATGTGACCGATGGTATAAAGACAAGCGATGTTGCTGCTCGAAGCGAGCGTGTCACAGTGTTTTCGTAGAGAAATCACGCAAGCCCTGCACTCGGCACATCTTTCGCGGTGGATGCACACGCGCTTAAATAGGTTTCGGATTTCCGCGAGTTTGTGGAGGAGAGAGAGGAGGCGAAGAAGAGGATCACGGTAACCGGGCCTAGCGTTAATACCGCCATTGCTCACGGGCAAATCGCGCTCCATCAAGGCGGGTGGCACCCGCACGTGACGCGGAAAGTACCTCTACTTGCGGGAGCTTTCGATCGGGAAAAAATATTTGGTACGTCCCGTTTTTTCGCCCAGCACTTCATAGAGCTCGACGACGGCGCCGCTCGATCGCAGATCGAGCTGCTTCATCATCTCGAACGCTTTTGGATATACTTTCAGCGGGCCAATTGACGGGGAGCCATCAAATTCGGCGACAAGAGCGTCCGAAATCTCGATCGTTTCGATTTTTAGTCCTGCAGAGCGAGCCGACGCAACAGCGGCGGGGCTGCCTGCGGCTGCGGTAACACCAGAGTCCGCGGGACTGCTAGTGGCAGTGGGATTCGCTTTCGGTTCGTCTCCGATTAATTTTTTTAGCTCTTCGACTTTTTCCGGATTCGAGAGCACGCAACCTCCGCGGCTTCGCAAGCGATCTTCATCCGTTTGCTCGGGATGGTCGAAGTATTGTCCGAAAGTTATCGTGCACGGTTCGCCATGAACACGCGCCCAAGTTTCCACTTCGGTGATAAGTCCGGCAATTTTGTGATACGCGCCAAGGTGATCGCGCATCAAGACGACCAATGGTCCGTTGTTTTGTTTTCGCTCGACGACGACGGGTTTGAAACTGCCCAGCCGGAACATGATCGAAAGAACGACACTGAAAACCACGAGAACAGAGATGCCGATCAGGACTGGCCAAGAAGGAAGCTTCATGGTTTTTCCGAGGCAAAAGGACGAGCAGGTGGCGGCTCCATGCCGGGTTTCCATTTCAGACTGCAACCCATCGATGGTTTTTGCTCGCGGTTGGGATTCATACCCTGCAACAGAGATTCGATGGCTCCAGCGAGATCGCGAGATTTCACCTGCGATTCGTCTTGCCACGAATCGTCGAGGCGTCCGCGGTAACTCAATTTCAGATTTCGATCGTACAAGAAAAAATCGGGCGTGCAGACAGCGCCAAATTCCTGCGCCACTTTTTGCGTCTCATCAAAGAGGTAGGGAAACGGATAGTTTTTAAGTTTCATTTTCTCGAACGAATCTTCTGGATACCTTTCGGCATCGTTCGAAGATATTCCGACAAAAGCGACCCGCAAATCCCCGCTCGCCGTTTTGCGATCCTCAAACATTTTGTGAAGGGCAGCGAGTCTCGGTTCAATCGCTTTGACGTAAGGGCAGTGATTGCAAATAAACATCACGAGGATCGCCTCGCGTGCTCCGCCATTTTTTCCGGTTCGTAACGAGTCTCGCGTTACGATATCGCCATCGGTAGATGGGAGTCGAAAGTCTGGGCACAGTGATCCTAGTTCGGCGTCGGGCGTATACAGCTTTGCCATACGACTTTCATCGCGCTTCACTCGCGACGGGTCTACTCATTTTGAATCAAATGCGCACTCTGACGCATTGCCCGTTAACAAAGCTTTATTGAAGAAGTCTCGACCGCGGTGTTATTGCTGCGCCCATGCTATCCAAGTTTCACCAAACTCTGGCGTTCGTTTTTCTTTCTATTTTGATGAGTCACCTGCCGGCTGCGAACGCCGCTACTGGCCTCGACGTCAACGACGTCAGCTTGTTGTTCCCGATAAAAAATCAGAAACCATATCCCGCGATTAGTCTGACGGACGATCTTCTGTTGTCTCCAGCCATCTTCGAGCAAGTTTTAAGGTTCGAGGATAAATCGATCGCGATGAACCGACTTCCTTATCTCGATGGGAAATTCGTCGGTGACATGAAGCGGTGGTACGTCACATCGGCACGAATCGATGCGTGCGGTGAAGTCTTCGAACTTCAAGACGAAACTGATACGGTCGATGGGCAGCTCATGCATCTCGCTCGGCGCGGTCCCGGATGCCAGGCAAGGTTGCGACTGGTCGTGCAGCCATTCAATTTGTTTGGAAATCCGCTCGCCACAGCGATCCACCTTTTGTTCAAGGTCGACGCGAGTGAATTGCGTAGAATCGCTGACGACCTGATGAAGTTGAAAAAACAGGCCGTCGATGAACTTGCAGTCGACACGACCGGCTTACCGCTCATGTTACATCCCGCGCTTGTCGCTGAATTGAAGACACCGCAAGACAGCGTCGCGGTGAAGCTAAAGACCACTTTGCTAAATGCGATCAATCAAGCAGGTGGAGCAAGTGCCTCGGAGCGACTTGAGATAGTGACGCTCACACTTCAAGTTGCAATCGATCACTGGATATTCGTCGGCGGATATGTTCGCAAGGGATCATGGCAACGCTTCGTCACCGAATTTTCGAAACAGTATAACGACGGTTCGAATTTGAAACTTGCGCGTGGAATCGAATCGCTCGAATGCGATCGACACTCTGTTTGTCTTTTTCTTCCGGCATTTCAACCGCCGAAGTTGCAAGTCGAAGGACTTGTCCTGACTCAGATATTTCAGGATCTGCCGGACATGAGGGCTCTCCAAGTACCAGGACACCGCACGCCTGGACTGCAATTGGATAGCGAACGAATCGACAATCCAAATGAGACCCACTTCTTCAACACGAATTGCGTAAGCTGCCATGCTTCGGCGAATTTGCGGGATCGCGAAAAATTTCACACGGGCATCGCAACTCCCAACGGCGTCACGCCGTTTGTTCCGCAGCGACATCTGACGAGCTTCACAAACGGCGTCATCAATTTCGGTTACTGGGGCTCGGTCGCTCGAGTGAGCACGCGTACGGCTGCAGACTCGGTCGTTGTGGCCGACGCTTTGAATCGCGAGTTCGGATACACGAATCCGGCGCCGACGATTTCTAACTTAGAAATATTTTGGAAGTGTTTAGTTTCAGAAGCAGATTACAAAACGTGCCTTTAATTTTTCCAGGAGAAAAGAAAATGATGAAGAGTTTTTTCGCAGCAGTGATCGTCGTGTGCTCACTCGTCTCGCCTCGCGCACAAGCAGCTGATGCTTATGATCTTAAGAAGCTCGACGTATTCGGAAGCTGCAAAGTGGGAACTGTTCAGGAAGTGAACGCGGAACTTTCGCTGAGCTTCTTAAAATCGTTCGTCACTTGGCATATCGGCGATCAAATGTTGGTCGTTCATCCTGACTTCATCGCTTGGCATTCGTCATTGGCGGGATTGCTTGAGGCGATGCCGGCTTTCCGCGGAAAAGTTCCCTTCGACATGGGCCAGTACAACAAGGCGACTTACGTGCAAACAATGGCGTTTCTCGCTTACCACAACGACATCGAAGATTACATCGTTGCTCCAACGCGAGTGGATTGCGTCGGCGATGACAAAGTTATCCTGATGACAAACTTCACTGGTGTTCAGCTGAAACGAGACGACACCACAGGTTGCGTAACACACACGGCACCATTTGGTTCTCCGACAAAAATCGCAATTCAGTTCAAAGAAGGTCAGCGCGGAGCAGGAGAGCCGGTGCAAAAGCTGGTTTACCGCGTCGATTCGTATCTTGACGATAGCGCATCTGTAAAAGTTCGCGAGGAACTCGCGCGTCGCGTGAAGACTGAGCCAGCTCTAAAGCCAGAGCCAAGCACTTGCAAAACTCGTCAGATGATTCTCGACGAATTCAACGCACAGGTCGTTCCGTAGTTTTTGAAATCAGTGGGGCGCTCGAACGGGCGCCCTCGTTTACATAGGGAAGTGGAGCGAAAGTCCGTAAGCGCCTTGCGACGTTTCGCCACCGCCTCGAGTTTCTGGATTCGAGAGCCCTGGCCAGCTACGTTTGACAAGTCTCGCATCGAGTCCAAGTTGAATTTCTTTTCCGATTCTCAGACCTACCGCCAATGTTCGGGTGATTCCCTTAACATCGTTCAATGGATACGAGACCGCAGAGCTTAAGCCATCGCTCGACAACTCATGGTTGATACTGCCACCGGTAATCGCTTGATCAGCGTAACCGCCAGCAATGAAGACCAACACTTCCGGATCATTGAAACGATATCCGACAGATGTTCCGGCTGTTAATGTGACCGCTTTCGCCGCCGCTTTCCAACTATGGCCACCGTTACCGAAATTTCCGTTTTGGTCTCCGCTACCCGATGACGACGTCTGCAACGCCCCACCATACACTGCTAGTTTTACTCCGGGATCTTCGCCTGTTCCAACAAGCTGTATTCGCGTCGTTGCGCCCAGCCCGCCGATGAACAGGTTATTTACTGAACCCGGCAAAAGTCGGACGCCGATTTCCAGCCAATCAAAAAGCGCGTATCCACCGCGTCCCGAAAAATATTGAGAGTCCGACTTAATCTCTGGAGCATTCAAATTCGGCGGTCGAGCGCT
>JAYSYF010000120.1:0-5506 GCA_043716655.1 Bdellovibrionales bacterium
CCAATCGGCAAAACTTTTTCGAGCGCCGCGCGGGCTTGCTCGGATGACGTCCATACCTGATCGACTACTCCGTACGGAATCGCATGAATTGGATCGCGCTTTGAGTGGCTAATCCAGATGTGCGTATAGACGATGACCCGTGGTGCCCGCACTCCACCGAGCTTGGCTTTGATTTTCGCCAGCGCAAGGCGGGGCCAGTGATGTTTTAATTCTTGTGTCGAATGCAAGATGACGACATCGAAGTTAGCCAAGTTTACGTCGGCAAGTTTCGTCTCGATTTTTATTTCCGAGGAAGCGGCGCGAACCCTCGCTTCAAGCGGTGCCGCCTTCTTAACGACAAACGAAACATCGAAATTCTTCGATTGATGAAGAGCAACTTCGAGCGCGTAGGCTTCTGCGCCCGAGAAGCTGGGACTTTGATAGACGTGAAGGACTCGCATCTTTTTCATTCAATTTAGTTCGTTTTGTAGAAGTCGAGGACAATGGCAGCGACTTTTTCTTGGGAAACGAGATTTGAAAAAAGTGGAAGCCGAATGAGACGTTCAGAAATATCGACTGTCTGCGAAAGGTCCCCGTGACCGCGACCGAGCTTCTTTCCGGCGGGGCTAGTGTGCAGCGGGACATAGTGGAACGGCGCCTGAATTCCAGCTTCTTTCAAGAAGGAATTGAGTTTTGAGCGCTCGTCCAAGCTTCGCGTGATCAGATAATAAATGTGCGCGTTGTGTTCGCACTCTTTAGGAATCGATGGCCGGCGAATCTCTTTCGAATCCAAAACTTTGAATGTGTTCTGATAGAAGTTCCAGATCGTCATTCTTTGAGTCGTCAGCTCTTTCGCGCGTTCGAACTGTGCAAGCAACAGCGCTGCGAGAAGGTCGCTTGGTAGATAGGAAGAACCGAGGTCGACCCACGTGTACTTGTCGACTTGTCCGCGAAAAAACTGACTGCGGTTTGTCCCTTTTTCCCGAATGATCTCAGCGCGCGCGGCTGCTGCATCGTCGCGTATAATAAGCGCTCCGCCTTCTCCTGAGACGATGTTTTTCGTTTCGTGAAAGCTGAGGGCACCGTAGTCGCCGATGGTTCCGAGTGCTCGACCTTTATAAGAAGCTATCAAGCCTTGGGCTGCATCTTCGATAACTTTCAAATCGTGCTTCTTTGCAATCGAAATTATTGTATCCATTTCGGCCGCGACACCTGCGTAATGCACGACCGAGATCGCTTTCGTCTTTGCTGTGATCGCAGCTTCGATTTTTTTCTCGTCGATGTTGAGGGTGTCTGCGCGAACTTCAATGAAAACCGGGACAGCACCGCGAAGCGCCACGGCGTTGGCCGTCGAGACGAACGTAAATGAGGGCATTATGACTTCGTCGCCTGGTTTCAAGTCGCAGAGTAACGAGGCCATTTCAAGCGCGGCCGTGCAAGAGTGTGCGAGCAAGACGTGCGGGACTGCGAGTTGTGTTCGCAGCCACGAGTTGCATCGCTTGGTGAAGGGTCCATCGCCGGCAAGTTTGCCGGATGCGAGCGACTCGAGAACGTACGTCTTTTCCAAATCCGAAAGTGCAGGGGTGTGAAAAGGTATTTGCTGCTCTTTTGACATTCTCGAATTTATAACTGAATTGTAAGCGGTTGGCGACGGGAGGTTTTGTGCAGCGCGTGGGTTGGATTCGCATTGGAGCGCTCGGCGATCTTTTGGTGGGATTGGCCTCGCTGCGCGAAGCGATCGACATGTGGCCGTCTGCCAAAGTTACAGTTGTGGGCTCGCCACTTTGGCTGCAAATTCTCGAGCCCGGGTTTTGGCCCCAGGTTGACCGGATTGTCACAGTTGAAAAACGCGGCACAACGGCCGTGGTGCACGACCGCATCGATGGGAATTGGATTAAGCGCGAAGCGGCGCCAACATCGCTTCGCAGTGAGTTTGCCTCTGGCTATAGCGCCGTCGTGAATGCGCGGGTGGATTCGCCGAGACAAGGTTTTGCAGCGTTCTGGGCCCGGGTACCAGAGCGCTGGGGCTCCGCAGAAGGCCTCGCCCGTTTAATTTATAATCGTCGAGCACCTCATGACGGCAAAGACCCGCTGATTCACGAGCGTGATGTCCCACTTCTTATGATGGATGAAGCTGAAGCGATTCTTAAGGGCGATCGTCGATTCACAAACAAATCTCTGCGCGAACGAATCGATTTGAGTCCGCGAATTAAGAAATGGCGTGGAGCAGGACTGCCGACGCCAAGACGACTTGACGCTTCTTATACGAAGAGTGAAGTCGGGTCGGACCGATACTTCATCGTCAATCCCACATCGTCGCGAAAAGAAAAAGCGTGGCCGTCCTCGAAATTTCGCGATTTGCTGCTAGAGGCGAAGCGTCGGGGTCTTTTTGCTGGAATCAAACCGGTGGTTGTGGGTGCGCCGAACGAGGCCGAATGGCTTTTCGAAGTGGCAGTCGACGATTTTGAGATTCTGCAGCCACATTCAGTCGGCGAACTTTTTAACGCTGTATCTGGAGCCGAATTTTTGCTGACGAATACAAGCTCAGTACAGTTTATTGCCGCGAGTGTCGGTACAAAGGCTCTAACTTTGATGGGCCGTGCGCGACCCGAGATCTGGGGACCGTTGGGTCCGTCCGATCGATTTGTCCTAGGCAAAGAGCCATCTGACGTTGAATCGATGTTCGAACGCGAACTGAAAGCTTACGAATCAATCGAAGTTGAAACTGTACTTAGCGAACTCGTGGCGATGGCATCATCCTAAGCTTGAGTCAGTCGACGACCTTGCGACGAACACGCCTTCAAGTTTGCAGGCGATATCTTTTGCACCTTTGATCGATGCAGTTTCAGGTGCGTTCGCGCAAGCCGCGACCGACACCTTCAGTGAACGAGCGAGTGGAATCTGATCGAATAAAAAGCTCTGCAGTTCTGCGGCCATCATAGGCACCGTTACAGCCACGTGAAGACGATGGGAGCATCGAGTTGCTCGGAAAGACTCTTAACGACGGGGCAAGTTCGCGCTATAACTTCGAGCTTTTCACGAGCAGCGGAAGGGACCGTTGCTGGCATTTCGACCTCAACAGTGAGGCTTGAAATGCGCCGAGGGTTCGCCGCCATATTTTTGATCACCTGGGATTTGGCTCCGCGCATGTCAATCCCGTCTTTTTCGGCACTGATAGCCATCACAGTGAGCATGCAGCTGCCCAGCGCCGCTGCAACTAAGTCGGTAGGTGAGAATGACTCGCCCCGACCGTTGTTGTCTTTCGGCGCATCTGTTTCTAAAACTGCACCGGAAGGGCCGTGGATTATTCGAGTATGTTTGTCGCCTTGGTAGACAGATTCGATTTTGACCATATATTGAGCCTACACCTCGCGTAATGCGAAAGGAAACGTATGAACCTTATTAGAACGAAATTTTCAAAAGCTGTCTTGCCCCTTCTGTTGTCGGTGCTGACGGTCACCATGTTCTCGGGTTGCGGAGTGCAATCGATTCCCACTGCAAAGAACGACGTGGAAGCATCGCTTGCGGAAGTGATGAACCAATACAAGCGCCGTTCTGACTTGATCCCGAACTTGGTCGAGACCGTCAAAGGTTATGCGAAGCAGGAGAATTCGACGCTTGTCGCGGTTACTGAAGCGCGTGCGAAAGCAACGGCGATGAACATCGATCCTTCGAAAGCGACTCCAGAACAAATCGAGAAATTTTCGCAGGCGCAAGGTCAGCTTTCGCAAGCGCTCGGCAAACTCTTGGTTGTGACAGAAAACTATCCCGATTTGAAATCGAACGCGAACTTCCGCGATCTTCAGGCGCAACTTGAAGGAACAGAGAATCGCATCACGATCGCTCGCCAGCGGTATATTGAGTCGATCAAAGGCTTCAACAACCTCGTGACAGTATTCCCCACGAGTTTGACGAACACGATCATGTTCAAATATCCGCCGTATCCACAATTCGGTGCCGACATGACTGAAGAAGAGAAGAAGGCTCCAGCGGTGAAATTCTAATGCATTCTATAGCGCGGCTGAGAGGCTTAACGTTTCTATTCGCCGCGCTTGCGATGGTCGGTGGACACTTCGCGCATGCGGCTTTCGAAGTTCCAGAATTTACCGGTCACGTTGTTGACCGTGCGAACATGCTCGACGGAAATACGGCGTCCTCACTTGAAGGCGCTCTTCGCTTGCTTCGTGAAAGAGGCGGTCCACAGATCGCTGTTCTCACAGTTCCTTCGCTTGAAGGTATGCCAATCGAAGCGGCTTCGATTCAGGTAACAGATAAATGGAAAATTGGCGGCAGCAAAGCGGATGACGGCGTATTACTGTTGGTCGCTCTTGAAGATCGAAAGATACGTATCGAATCTGGCCAGGGTCTTGAGGGATCGCTGACCGACCTTTATTCAAAACGTATCATCGACGATGTCATGACTCCGTTCTTTCGTGCGGGTCGTCCAAGCGATGGTATCGTCGCGGGTGTTCGCGGGATTGTTGAAAAAGTAGCTCCGGATAAATTGGGCGTTTTCGGAGAAGCACCCGAACAGGTTCGGCCTGGAAAAAATCGCCGTGATCGTTCGATCCCATTTCCGCTTTTGCTACTCCTGCTTTTTGTTTTCACTTTCTTTGGTCGTCGTGGACGACGCGGCACGGGCGGTTTCGTCACGGGCCTTGCGCTTGGCGCATTGTCAGGCCGTGGCGGCGGCGGGAGCAGTTGGGGCGGCGGCGGCGGTGGCTTCTCGGGCGGCGGCGGTGGCGGATTTTCTGGCGGCGGCGCCTCGGGAGGTTGGTAATGAAGGATACATCTGGGAAAATTCCCGAGTGGCTTGAAGAAGCATTATCGGCCGAAGAAATCGATCGCATCGAAGCGGCTGTAAAAAAAGCTGAATCTAATACGTCCGCAGAAATTGTTCCTATGATCGTTCACCGTTCGACCTTGAAGGCGACCGGAGATCGAATCTTGTTTTGGATTTGTTTCGGTTTCTTGGGAGTCGGCGGAGCGGTCAGTCTCTCGTTACTCGGCGGACTTGACGAAGCGTTGCTCGATCGTGTGATTGGGTTTTTCGGCTTCTGGCCGTCACCAAAAACTCACATGGCGCTCGCGACAGCCGCAGAATTTGTGGTTGCGCTGACGGCGTTCGCATTGGCTTGGATTTCATCGAAAGCACTTTCTGGTTACGACGGAATGCATCGATTGGTTTTTCCGGTTGGTGATCTGACGCTTGAAGCAGAACAT
The DNA here is from genome assembly GCA_043716655.1 of Bdellovibrionales bacterium. Classification (GTDB taxonomy): domain Bacteria; phylum Bdellovibrionota; class Bdellovibrionia; order Bdellovibrionales; family JAMPXM01. The sequence continues at coordinate 5,203 of JAYSYF010000120.1, forward strand.
CGTGCACAGGCAGAGTTCCACGCTTCCGATTTGCGTACGACCACCGGCAGAACAGGTATTTTACTTTTCGTGTCGATGCTTGAACATCGCGCCGTGATTTTGGCGGATGAATCGATTGTCGCGAAGTTCGATCCGAACACTTGGAGCGAAACGCTTTCAACTCTGCTCGCGTCGATCAAGAACGGCGAGATGGGCAAGGGCTACATCATCGCGATCGAGAGCATTGGCAAACAGCTGCAAAAGCATTTTCCACGGGCCAAAGACGACCACAACGAACTCACGAATCGTTTGCGAATTTCTGAGT
>JAYSYF010000013.1:0-7718 GCA_043716655.1 Bdellovibrionales bacterium
GAGTTTTTATCGTTGGCCAGTCGAGCTTTTATCTTTTTACCGAAACACAGACAAAAAGTTTCGTGTCGGTGCCGGGATCACGTATCAGTTCGGCAATGAACTAAAAGGAACCAAAGAAGCTGCGGCCGCATCGTCAACATTTAATAATGCCACCGGTTGGATTGTCGAGGCTGGATATTTTGTGGGCGCAGAGAACAACCTCGTTTTCTCGGTTCGTCACACGGCAATCTCATATCAACCGGTGAATTCGACGGCGTCTGTGAGTGCGGCTAGCACCGGCTTTGGGATGACTTACTGGGTGCCTTGAATGGGTAATACAATTCCAAAGTTCTACCTCAATTGGCTTGAGCCACAGGAAACTCCAAACGACTTGGGCTCGTTTGATTGTGCCGCATGTTTTATGTTGAAACCGTCAGGCCTGACTCGCGACCTGGGTCCGTTTCAATCTTCGATCAAGTGCTGCAGCTTTCATCCATTTTTGCCGTCCTTCACCATCGGCGCGCTGCTAACGCTTCAAACTGTGCCGACTAAGATCGTCGACCGTTATTTCGCCGCAAGTCGCCTGACTCCGCTGGGAGCCTTTCCACGCAGACCCGGTACGTCGGTGTGCGAAACCGGAAAGAACCAATCCGATGCTTGTGTGTTTTTATCCGACGACGGGAACGCTCGGTGCACCATTCGCGACTTTCGACCGAGTACATGCGCCGGCTATGTTTGCAGATCTAACAGCGGTCAGAGGGGCCTCAAAGCGTGGCAAGACTGGGAGCTGAAACTGAAACGGTTCGAGTGGACACTCGCACATGAAACTAGCTTTGAGCTTGGTCGAACTTTTGACGATGTCGATGATGAATTTCAAACGGCTGATGAGGCGCGTGCTTATTATGTTCGCGCATACGCCACTGCGCTTGATTTGAAAGTCGAAGCAGAATCGACGACGGGTGACTCTGCGCAAGTTCTGGGTTAGACTCCGTGCATGCCCGAAAACGGACCCGAAAACGGAATTGAGACGGCACTTGAAGGCCGCATCAAAAAACTCACGCACGACTTCAGCCAAGATAAAGATTGGGAGGCTCGCTATAAGCGCGTGATTGATATGGGTAAAGCGTTGCCAGAACTCGCGGCCGAGTTTCGCGTGGACACTTACAAGGTGAAGGGCTGCCAGAGTCAGGTGTGGCTGCACGCCACTCTCGGTTCGGACGGGCGTATGAACTTGGTCGGCGATAGCGACGCTATCATCGTCCGCGGTCTTGTCGCATGCTTGCTTCACGTTTATTCCGGTGCGACTCCCGAAGAAATTTTGAAGACGTCGCCGAAGTTCCTAAGCGATATCGGGTTCGACACTCACCTCAGTCCGAGCCGTGCGAACGGCCTGAATTCAATGGTCAAACAAATCTACCTCTATGCGACCGCATTTAAGGCGTTGGCGACACGCGCTTAAGTTCATGCTCTTGTGATGTTTGCGGAAAGCGTGAAAAATTCTCCCACCAGATTACTCGATCGTGCCCAAGGAGGCACCAGGAGTGGCATTCGATTCGCAAACAGGGCATTGATACGTCACTGTGTCAGCACTGTTTAATCGTCGCGGGGGCCCGATGTTAGCACCAACCCAGATCAATTCGCGAATCGCGACTGTCGTTCTAACGATGACAGCATCGATTGTTTTTAGCAGCGAAGCACTAGCGGCAGGTCCGCAGTGTGCGGCATTGTTTGAGACGGAAACTCGCGCGTATCGTGAATCAGAAAACTACCGCGTTGAATTGCTCGGTAAAGCCAAAGAACTTCTGAAACTGGTTCGAACGGCACGAATGGACGGAACTATCTTGTTCCAACTTCAACTCGAGCGTCGAGATGAAGTCAGCTTCAGTCGGATCAATCGCTCGCTTGAGTCTTCTTCGACGCTTGCCGAAATCAGAATGCAGCCAACAGAGCGAGCATCGGTTATCACCGTCTTGCCACCGAAGATTGCGCCTAGCACTGTCGAACTGATGCAAGACCCGCGAGTCGATCTTGGCGTCGTCGCAGCCCGGCTTGCAGCCGATCCCTATTTTGCGTGGCTGAAACATAATGCTTTAAGGTATGAAGCTTCGCAAAAAGATGACTTGAAAGCGATTCACCGTTTTCAAAAACCGCCGATCGATCAAGCAAACCCGATTCTGCTGTTTGTTTCGTATCGAAAAGAAGGGATGAGCCCCGACATGGCGCTCATCCGCGTGATGCGCAATTTGGATCCGGTTTTATCTCCGAGTGCTGTTTATGCTGCGGGCGGAGCTTTGTTTCATAGCGCTCTGGAAGCGGTTCTCAATGAAAAAGTAATTCCAAATCTCACTTCGCGAAAGTCGACTCGCCGAGACGACGCGTGGCTATTGATGCCGACACAAAAAGATGGTGCACAGAATTTTCGGAAGCTTCTTGATGAACAACGCGCTTATCACGGCGTCATTTTTCCTCGCGCCGCCTACGAGCGTATTTTGATTCTAGCTGACAATCACAACCCCGTTTTGTCCGTCATGAAGGAATATCGCATACGTCGCTACCAAGGTGTTCCGGAAGCGAAAATTATCGCCGAGCTGAATCCTCATCTTATGGCACTTCAGACTCGTCTGGGTCTTCCAGGTGACTTTCCGATCGCTCGGTTGTATGACGTTGTCGATCGAGTTTATTCGCTAAGATCTTTAAGTTCGTATGAGCAAATCTTAGCTGATGTATTCGATCCGGCAACGGGTGCGAAGTTGCGCGATCTGCGAATGCTGACCGAGCTTGCCGATGGGCTTTCCACGCGCGAGCGAGCTGACGCGTATCTGCGAAGTCTCGTTGAACCGTAATTGATTGAGGTTCAAATGAAGATCGAGAAATTATTGAAACTAAACTTCGCTGCGTTGATTTTCGTGTTGGTGCCGTCGGTCTCGATGTCGAATAAACGAATCGAGATCAAGCCTGATGACGGAGTTAAACTTGTTGAGTGTTCTTTAACATCTGGTGATTACCAACAGATCGACGTTCTGACTTTGAACGACGGAAGACTTGTCTTGAAGATGCTCGACCGCTCGGGCGGTACTCGAACCTACGATCTTCCGCGGAGAGAATGGAAGTCGCGCGCGATTCGCGTTCCGTGCTGGAACTCTGAAGTTAGCGCATGCGGTGATTTAGTTGAGCGCAGCGAAAATCAATGGTCGTACCAGATTACGGGCACGACCGGTGTTTCAATCGGCGATTGCACCCACCCGGCGCGCCGCTAAAGCCTACGGCTCGAAAATGCTTGCGAGCCTACGGCTCGAAAATACTTACGAACCTACGGCTCGATCGTCGCGTAAATTCGGTGAGAGTCGTCGTTGTCATCGAGCAGGCCGATAAATTCGAGGACTTCTTTTTTCTGTTCAGCTGAAAGCTCGGTCATGTTTTTTGGCTTGAAGCCTAGCTCGGCCGCTTTGATTTTCCAGCCGCGGCCTGTAAGGGCCGTTTCGATCGCCTTCAACTCTTCCGGATTTCCATAAAACGTGTATTCGTCGCCGTTGTCGTGAACGACTTCGTTCGCGCCGGCTTCGATGGCTTCTTCGTCGGGATCGCCGACTCCGGCTTTGATGCCGCCAATAATTGAAACGCGGTCAAACATCCAGGCAACGCTGCCTTCGGCGCCGAGCGCTCCATCATTTTTAGTGAAGATGTTCCGAATTTCGCCAGCCGTGCGGTTTCGATTGTCGGTTTGGCACTCGACGATGACTCCGACCTGATGAGGTCCGAATCCTTCGTAAGCCAATTCCTCGATCTGGCTCGCATCATCGAGCTGGCCCGAACCCTTTTTTACGGCGCGTTCAATCGTGTCTTTTGGGCAGGATGCTTCTTTGGCTGCATCGATCGCGATGCGCAGTCGGGAGTTTGTCGCAGGGTCAGGGCCGCCAAGTTTTGCCGCGACTTGAATCTCGCGTGCGAACTTAGAGAACATGGCACCTTTTTTAGCGGCGTTCGCCGCCATCCCTGCTGCTTTCCAACTTTTTCCCATAGGCATATATTGACCGAAACAGCGACCGAGAGGCAAGAAGGCTCAAGGTTATGGATGCATCGAGTTGGTTGAAAATTGAAACAGCGCGCCAGAAGACGACCGCGATCGGCGATGTGGTTGAACGGCTGCTGCGTGTGTCGACCTGCGACCCAATCGTCTCAAAAGTTGAAATCCCAGCCGTGCCTGGACGGGATCTCGAACTGATCCTCGAAATCAAAAGCCATCCGCCAAAACCGCCACTGAATACTCCACACGGACAAGCCCGAATGCTGCACGATCTCGGCAATATCGAACTGCAAGCGATGGAACTTGCGGTACGCACGCTTGCTCAGTTCCCGGAAGCTCCTCGAGAGTTTCGCGAGGAGCTTGCCGAAGTTGCACTCGAAGAAGCACGGCACTTCGGACTTTGCCTCGATGCACTTGATGAACTCGAACATCCGTGGGGTTCATGGCCAGTGCACCGTTCATTGTGGGATGTCGTAACGGACGGTGACCTGCTCGAACGTATTCTCATCGTCCATCGATACATGGAGGGCGCCGGGCTCGATGCAGGATCGCGCCTCATGGATCGACTGACAGGTGTCGTTGCTCCGCTTGCAAAGTCTGTTGTGGGAACGATCCTTCGCGAAGAAATCGGACACGTCGCGTTTGGGAGCAAGTGGTATCGTTTGATTTGTGCGAGCCATCGACTCGATGCAGACGCTTATTTCAAATCGGCGTACCCACAAATTCTGGCGGCGATTCCGCGAAACGAAAAACCCGATTTTGAAATCAGAAGAAAAGCTGGCTTCAACGAAGTCGAGATTGAAGTGATTCGTCTTGCTTTAGAAAATACGGATTTCACCAAAAAGCGAGTCGGCGAAAAAATCAGTCTTTCAATTGCGCTTGAATCGGCGAAGACGAAATCGTCTTCTGAAATTTATTTGGTCTGACCATCCCACAAGGCCTTGAACGAGCGAATGCTCGGATCTTGTGGATCGTTGATTCTTAGCGCTTCACTCGCTGCCGAACGAATGCCCCAAACTTCGTCGTGAAGCATAACATCCACGAGAGCTTTTAAAACAATGATGTCGGTAGTGTGAATCGTACGAAAAGCGTACGCCGCATTTTGCCGAATAGACCAGTCTGGATCCTTTTGCAGGACGTTCATGATGTCGCGAACGATTCGCATATCGAGCGTTTTAACTGCGCCAAGCGCGTCGATTGCATACTGACGAACGTCGTTGCTCTTGTGTTTTAACATTGCGTCCGCAAGTTGGCGGTGAATCGTTTTATCGGTAACGTTCAGCTCACCGAGCGCCCAGCTTGCGTTAAATGAAAGTGCCTTTTCTTGTGACTTTGTCAGGATGTCGGCGAGGCGTTGATGGATGCCCGAATTTCTCGGCCGCAAACAACGAAGAAGGCTGAATGTTTCATACTCTGTCCAGCGGGCGTCTGGGATATCCGAGGCTTCGACCTCGGCTTGAACATCATACGAACAAACGCTATCGACTTTCGCACGAGTGAGCGGTCGCGAGAAATCGAGATCGAGGTGCTTCTGAATCAGCTTTGCGTGTTCTTCAACCGAGAGTACTCCAAGGCCACGCATGAGATTTAGGACGTTCACACGGACGGGAAGATAAACGTCGCCAGGAAGACGTAAGTACTGTTCAAAATCTTTTTTGATTTTTGGATCGGTCGCCATTTCTTGAATCGTCTGCTGTTCTGCCGCGTTCGGTGGTGACGTCATAAATGCGGCGTCATTTACAAATTTGTCGATGTGAGAAATAAAGGTAAACGCGCGACCTTCTTGCAAACTCGTTTTGATATAACTTAGTTTACTGAGACGACTCTCGCCATCATCCGCAAGAAAACAGTAAGGAGTGGCCGCGCGAGGCGACGGTTTTTTATTGAGTGCTTCGATCGCAACAGTCAGCCCCGGAACTTGAACAAGTGTCGTATAGTTGAAAGCTTGCTTCAGGGCCGAGTTTGTCCCGGATTTCAAAACCTTATTTGATTCGTCGAAGTTCGAATAAAACTCACTGCTGCGGCCGAGATAACGTTTAAGCAACGGTTCGACCGTTGTTCCGCTTGGAGCTAACGCAGAAAATCCGTAGATGCGAGGAGTGTTCGCGAATACTTGGGCCATTCGGCCTTTGAAGCTATCGCCGAAGGCGCTGTATCGGAACGCGGCGATCTGACTTGCTTGAGAAACAGAGAATCCGTCGGCGACGAGAACACGCTGGTACTCTTCAGGAGTTCGAGTGTCTTTTTCCTTCGACGCAAGTGTATTGCAACCGAAGAGAAACACTTCTTTCGGTTGATCTATAATTCCTTTGCACTTCGCCTGGCAGGATGCGCTTTCAAGTTCTTCCATCGACAGGCGAAGTTCAGTCTCGGAACCGAAGAACGTTCCACCGAAGTGCCCAGACAATATTAAAATATCGCACGAGATTTTTTTCTCGCAGGCATTGCGGAACCAGCCTGATTTTGATGTGTCTTCCGGGTTCGCAAGCTCGACAAAATTCCACTGATCCGGTGAGAGGTGCTCGCGAAACGCCCTCGCTTCTTCGCTCGAATTTATGGTCACTGTGCATACCGTTTTTTTCGCTTTTAGCGGTGCCGATTGAGCCACCGAAAGGAGACTCACGAAGGCGAGGCAAAGCGTCGCTGCGAAGCGGGCAAAACGGCTCGATTTGGTAGCGAATACGGGTGTGGAGCAGAGCATGGGCCTCAAGAGAGCAACTGTTGTTCCTCGTAGAAGCCTAGGTGGGTTAGAGCGGACGACCAATCGGGTGTCGAAAAATGCGACGGTGACGTTCCTAGGCCGCTTCATTTAGAGAGCGTAAGGACTGATGCTCGGCTTGATCTTGAGGACGACCTTGGCGGTCTTATCGATCCAAACGCTGACTGGATATTCGGGACTTGCGGTCGTAAGATCAAGCTTCGCCTGATTGAGAGTCGCAGTCTTGATGGAGTGAGAAAATAGAGGATTTCCGAAACGCGAAAGTACTTGGACGTGCTCAACAACATAGTAATGGCCATAATAGCTAGAGCCGCCACGTAACTGGTTGAAGTACGTTCGCGAAGGATCCGGGACCGCTGTTGAAGTTCGGTCGAAAGAGAATTGATAGGGAATAGGGCATTCCCCTTCGACTGACGAGAATCCTGGCGAAACCGTGTAGCCGCGAACGGCGCCTTTCTTTTCGTGACAGACCGAGATGATCTTCAATTCTAGTTGTGATTCCGGGTTCGGTTTCGCTTGAAAACCAGTGATATCGCGCGCAGAAAAATCGACGGTTGCCGTTGCAGGATTCGCTTCCGTGATAGTCGACGCGATGGCGTCGAGTTGATCATACTGAGTTTCCTTAATTTCGCCTTTGAAGTGAATCGCACCTGTCGAAGCGAGCGCTTGTGTTCGGTACGCCATTTTATAAACGAGTGTTCCATTATCAAATCTTTCAAGTGCCCATCCATCGACGCCAGCAGCCTTTAGGGCTTCCAAAGAAGCGACCGCAACTGGATATGCGACTACTTCGATGATCGCCCCTTTGGGACAGCCTTGCGGGCCATACTTCATATCCTTGATTGTATAGAAATGGCTGGTCGTGACTAACTCAAGTCGATCTTTACACATCGACTTTAGCGTCACAGACTGCTTTAGGTCAGACGCCTTTGAACCAGGATAAGCTCGAGCCTTTGACGAAAGGACGAGCAGCAACAAAACCGCGAAGACGACGAC
>JAYSYF010000121.1:0-1730 GCA_043716655.1 Bdellovibrionales bacterium
ATTGATATCGCTGGAACGACGGGTGCGAAACCGAGCCATGACGGTAAAACTCTGCTGACGTCATCGACGCTCGGTTTCCAAGCTCTTTCGAAGGAGCACCGCTTTGAGAAGGTTGCCGTGAATCCAGCGGCGGACCTTGTCCCCAGTTCGCACCTTTTTCGCGGGCGCACCGCGTAACTTCGCCAAAGCCCGGTCAGAAGCCTTGAACTAGACCTAGGCCCTTGCTTTGATTCTCTTATGTCGCTTGCAGGGCGTTATCTCGTTCAATTACCCCACTTTGAAGGGCCTTTGGCTCTGTTGCTCCATCTTATCCGCAAGGAGGAGATGGATATCTTCAACATCGAGATCAACCGGATCACGAAACATTATCTCGATCATATCCGGATGATGAAGGAACTCGATCTCGAGGTCGCCGGCGAATTCGTCGCGATGGCAGCGACGCTGATTCAGATCAAAGCGAAGATGCTGGTTCCGCAATACAACGAAGAGGGCGAAGTCGTTGAAACGGAAGATCCGCGCAAGGAACTCGTTCAAAAGCTTCTCGATTATCAGCTTTATCAAGATGCAGCGAAACAACTCTATGCTCGTCCGCTTTTGAAGCGAGACGTTTGGGCACGCGGCATTCGCGAAGATCTGCGCGGAGACGACCCGGGCGATATCGTTATTGAAGACGAAGGATTGTTCGGTCTGATCGCTTCGTATCGTAAGGCGATGAAAAAAGCCGAGCGCATGATTCACCACGTTCGACCAAAAACACAGTCGATCGCAGGCCGGGTCATGCAGATCAGCCATCGTCTGGCTTTGGGCACGCGAGTTTTGTTGCGCGATCTTTTAAATATCGGCGACGAAACTTACCGTACTCAGTTGTTGATCACTTTTCTTTCGATGCTCGAAATGGGTCGCCTTGGTTTCGTATCGGTTTTCCAGAACGACACGTATGGCGACATTCATATCGAACTTCGTAAACCGATCGAACGAAACATTCTCGAGCGTATTCAAGAGTTCGACTCTGCGGACGCCGATGCCGTTGCGAACTCAATTATCAGCAACGCTGTGAGCGACGCGGATGACGTTGAGCATCTTCGTGAAAACGCGGCGGCGGGACCTCAGGCAAGCTTCACTGACATGATGGTGCAGGCGATCGATGCCGAAGAAATCACGGTCGATACTTTTGGTGATGTAGCCAGCGGCAGCACGCCGGATATCGCCAGCGACGAAGACTTGTTACTTGCAGAAAAAGAACTTGGTTTGAGCGAAGAAGTCGAGAGTCACGATGTTTCTCTAGGCCTTCAGAGCGATGCTCCGAGCGGGGATGTAAATGCCTAATACCGAAAAAGATCTCGAAAAAAATCTCGCGCAACAGCTCGAAGAGCTCGCAGCCGAAAACGCAGCCGAAAACACAGCTTCTGCCGCTGAGCCAACAGGCGAGATGGACGACGTTGCAGCGATGGACGAAACACGCGCTTCCGAACGTAGTGCCTCGAACGACGACCGCATTTCTGAAATGACAGCGGCGCTCGCGAAACTTTCTGCTGAAGGTAAACTTCAAGAGCCGAATTTGAATTTCATCGATGGGGCCGACGGCGATATCGACTATTCAACGGCAATGGATTTGATCACTCAAAGCCTGCCAGACGAAACTTTGCCCGAGAATCAGATGATCGTCGGCGAAGCCGAGCAGTTGCCAATGCTCGGTCTGGAAGAAGAAATCGAAGAGGAAGAAGTCGATG
>JAYSYF010000122.1:0-16525 GCA_043716655.1 Bdellovibrionales bacterium
TACTATGTCGACGGCATCATGTTCAGATTTAAAGATCAGGCAGTTCGGTCAAACATAGCACCGCTTTTTTCAAAGGGCGAGACGGCTTGAGCTACCGAAGATAGCTAAGGGGACTTACAAGTTTTAAAACGACTTTCGCATATTCCATTTTAATTTGCGGAGCCGTTCTAAGAAACTGAAAGCCGAAGATGAGCGAAAATTGAAAAATCAAAAAGAACGCGATTACTTTCAGGACTCTCGGAACAATCGACGGTTGCATCTCGACGTGAGGGCTTCGGAAAAAAACGTTCACGGCGCAGATCACCGCCGTTAACGCCGCGTAATGCAGATTTCCGGTCGATTTTGCAATTCGGCCGAAAAAATCGAGTTGGGATCCGAGCCAAAGGCTGCGTCCGAAGTACATCGAGATTTCGCTTACGATGAATACAGATGCTCCAACAACCCATGCCTGCATCAACCGTCCGCGCAACCAAGGGATGCGGAATCGCGCAAACGTGGGCATCAAGTGCGTTCGGATAAGGTACGAGTAGTGATAATTGGTTTTGATATAGAACTCGGAAAAGGTTCTGGCGCTCCACATGTCTTGGACATGTAGAGGGATATCAAAACCCGCGAGTACCGCTAGTGTTATGAGGCTGGTCGAATAAAGTCCGATGTAAAGTATGAAGTGGACGACCGCCGCCGATTGAATGAACAAGAATCGAAGTGCCTGTCCGAGTTCGCTTCTTTCGATGCCCACCGGGTATCGGTCGAATGCGATCTGATACCCTTCACGTGAAACCATTGGGATATCGGATAGTCTTGGCAGCCAATCAACGGCCGCGAATACATACGGTTTTAAAAAGATCATGTTCTCGAGGCAGAAAAGCGCGAGAGCAAATCCGAATCCAACGACTGTATAGCGGCGAAATTTTGCGACGTCCAGCTGCGGACTTATGAACAGTGACTTCTTGATATCAACGTTCGATCCGTATGGCAGAAGCCATCCGTACCAAAATGGGCGAAGCCAAATAACCCGTTCAATGAATGAAAGTTCGGGCAGCGGCACTTTCACGTAGTTCATGTAGGTCCAAATGTTCATGATAATTGGCGCTGTGAGCATCAATGCTAAGCGCGTGTTGCCGAAGATCTGACCGGCTGAATATTGGAAGAAAAGAATGAAGATGATCAACGAGAAGATAACGAGCATGTAGTGACGTCTTAGGCGTTCGAACCGATCGAAGATCAAAATGAATATCGCGTTGAAAATGAAATACGGAATCAGATGGTAGGCGGCAATGTCGAAAGGTAATCCAAACCGATCGATCAATAACAAGCTTACGAGACATGCCGCTGTTAAAGTGTGCTTTCGATACTTTGGTGACCACATCGAAAAAAGGCAGAGCGGAATGATGATGAATATTTCCGTCGCCTGAATCGCGCAGAGTACGACGGCGAAAAGTGCAAAAAACGGCACGTCGAGCGCTCGAATTGGAAGGGACGCCGGGAGTTTGAAAAAATCTGATCTCATCAAGATGTTTAATTTCTGGTTTCAGCAAATAACGGGATCCCGAACGCGGCCCAGATCACCATCGCAGCCATCGAGATCATCATCATCGCGAAAAGCAGGTTCAATGTCTTGAGGCTTATTTTGTCTGACACACTTTTGTCGAAGCGTTGAAGTATCGCCCCGAGGATCATGAATATTTGAAGTCCGTGCAATCCAAGACTGTGTGCAATTCGCAAGCTTCCCAGTCTCGATTCCAATGTAAGAGACGGCAATCGCTCGACCGAGCTAGGAATTCGTACCAGAAGGTTGAAGTGAATGGATGCGAAGTACACCGCATGACCGATCAAACTTCCTATGCAGATCGAGTAGAGGCCGAGCACTAATCCACGTTTGTAGAGCGGCGGAATTTTTAGATTTGTATCTCTCGACATGTACAACGCTGTCCGAAACAAAAGGTACGTGTTCCAAGCGATGGCCATTCCGAATATTGCGAAGATAGTCGAATTGACCGGGTCCGAGATATTGAAGACGGTCTTAACTCCTCTGATAGATTGGACCCCAATGAAGGTCGTCACTATGAAGAGTGAAATCGCCATTTGCTTCGAGAATTTCAGATTCAGATTTTTGGGCAGTTCTGACAGAACCCAAATCATGGACAATGCGTAAATGATAACAGACGAATCGAATATGATCGGCTTGAGCCAGGGACTAACTCCGTTTTTGATCGTGCGAGAGTCGACTAAAAACCCCACGCAGCTTATGGCGATGTAAATGAGCTGGACGACGATCAAGATCGCGAGCGGGGGCGAGCGCCGTTTTGTTTCGCTAAAAAACCATCGAAAGCGAGACGTCATCACTCAATTTTACCTCGACGACAAGGATAAATGAATAGCTAATATTTCGAGAAATTAGCTAGTCGAACCAGACCTTTGCGGGGTTGACCTGCGCCGACCTACTCCTTACCCTTTAGGTACGAGTCAGTCGACTTTGGAGGAGTGCTCTCGCTTGAGAATGCAATGGGCGAGAATAGTGCTTCTGCTGACCGCTGCTTTCGGCGGCGCTTTCTTTTTTCACACTGAACTTCATGCAGACATGGAAGATTCGATTTCGGATTCTTCGAGTCTCGACAAAGCGAAAGATCTGGCTCGAGGCGATCTCGAATTTCGTCTTCCATCAACAGACATTCGTTCCTATTCGCTCGGCGACTTTAAGGACTTCAAAGCGGTTCTGCTGGTTGCGACCGATTCGTCGGCCTGCGCAAACACTGATTTCGAACGAAGCCTTCTCGCAGTCCAAAAGAAAATCCTGAAATCTAAGAAGCTTCAAATTGTAGTTATCGATTTTGCTGATAAACCCGAGCGCGAAAAGATTGCGACGCGATTGAAAGCGAGTTCGTTGATCTATCTGTTTGATAGCCTGCAAATGATTGCTCCGTCTTTTCGTCTTGAGAAGGCGGGCGATTTTGTTTTGGTGGAACCGGAGTCGATCGACATTAAGGAACGTGGAAATCTTTTGAAGGCGGGTAGCCTCACGGAGTCGCTGCCGAAAGAGTTTCGAACAAATTGGTCACACGCGAGTTCTGAAACTCTTTGTTCTCTGAAGTTTGCAGACGTCAAGATTGACGACTTTAAGCAAGATTTCTCGCGTCCGTTTGCTAGAGCGTGTCTTGGTTGCCATAACGTCAACCAGGTCCATGATATCTTCACGACGCTCGATAAGGTCGTCGGCTGGCAAGCCATGAGTCTACGAACTGTACGGCTAATGCGAATGCCGGGTCGATATGATCCGTACTATTACCCTTATCGATCGCCAAATGAACGCAGCGATCTTTATTTCGAAGCGTCGACCGAAGACGTTCGAAAAGTTGTGAAGTGGATCACATCGCCACCGCCATTGACGGATGAAATGCGTAGATCCTTCCTGGCTACGCGAGAGATTTACACCCGTCCCGTCGAGAAGGCGGCGACGGAACTTCCAGTTCTGCTGACGGTTGATAAGAAGGATCCTATACAAGTTCCTGCGACGGGCGCGGCTATCTACACGAACGCATTCATTGGTGAACCATTGAAAGAAGACATGATCGTTCAGGGAATTTTTCTCAGAACCAATCTCAATGTCGTTCATCACACGACGATATTTGCTTTTGATCCGAAGACAGTCGATGGCGATGATTTCGCGAAGTCGGCAAATATGAGTTACCAGATTCGGCGAAGCATTCTTCAGAAATTTTACGGGGCAGGCGCGCTGAAAGACATCGCGGGTTCTTTGCATGGAAAGAAAGTGCCTTTCACGCAAGTTTTTGAACCGTTGCTCGCTACGTTCAATCGCAGAAAAGGAACTTTGACGTTCCCTCCCGATTCGGCGCTGACGCTTCGCAAAGGTACGCAACTCGCAATTCAGCTGCATATGGAGCCTTCTGGAAAACCAGAGGAAGCCACGATTAGTTTTGATCTTTTAGGGCGAGTGTCAAAACAACCATTCTCAGAGTTGCGACGTGTCAGTGTGAACCCAGATAAAAGTTTTAGAATAAAGCCGCACCAGAAATCTTACATCGTAACTTCTTGGGCGAAGTTTGATCGTCGCATCCTGTTGAAGAGCATGTCGATTCACTCGCATTACCGCGGAGTCGCCGGCCGAGTTCGTATCGAAAAACCTTCTGGTGGAGGCGAGCAGATCATCGCTTCGATTCCATACTTACAGTACAAAATGGATCGCCGACTATCGTTCCCAAATGGTGGAATCGCTGTTGAAGCGGGAAGTAGACTCGTAAGTGAGATAGAGTACGATAACTCGGAACGGAATTCCGCAAATCCCAACGCTAATGCTGTGGTTGGGCTGGGCGGTGGAACGATCGAGGACGAGATGCACTACCCAAGATATTTATACATTGAGCAATAAGAAGGAAAATCAACATGTGTACGATTCAAATTCTATTACGGGCTGCGATCGTAATCATATTAGTGTCGACGGTAGATCACGCTAGAGCGACCGAGGCGGTTTCTAAATTGGCCAAGGACTCCTTTCCCGCTGCAATAAAAACCGAAACCGGCAAATTGACCTACCAGCTCAATGACATCGCGGCAAAAAAGGCCGTCGTGGTGGTTGCGCATGGGATCGGCTGTCCGGTTATGCGCCAGAATTATGTAGGGTTTATTGCGCTCGAGCGCGAGTTTTCTCAAGACGCCGAATTTATCTATGTGAATGGCAATCCTCAAGACACGGCCGAGGCGATCGCGACAGAAGCGAAAAGTTACGGAGTTGAAAATCGGGTCGGGCTTGACCCCGAGCAGAAGTGGCTACGGGCCTTTGGTCTAAAGACTGTGGGTGAATCCGCAATCGCAATCCGACAAGCCGACGGATCTTTCAATATCGTCTTTCGAGGCGGAATCAGTGATCGGGTGAACTTTGATCGAGCACTGGCGAAACCTAAAAAAGAATTTTTGAAGAATGCGCTGAAAGAGGTAATCAAGGGCCGCAAAGTGACGAAAGCCACCGCCCCTACATTTGGATGCGCGATAACTTTCAATTGAAATTTAATGACGAATGCTTACTCTAGGTGGGCGGAACCTTTAATGCGGGATGGAAAAAGTGAACGATAAAGTCGTAAATGCTGTGCTGATCGTCCTTATCGTCGGTTCTGCTGCCTTCATTGGTCACCGACTGTTTATGGGCCGGAAGAGCGCTCCTCCTGTTGCAGCGGGTCCCGTATTTCCGGGAGCTTCCGTTGCTCCGGTTGTGCGGCCTCGGCAGTTTCGATTTGGCATTTCTGGCGTTGCAGCTTTTGCTCAGCAGCCAAAAATTCAAACGGCGACGTGGTCTGCAATCTTAGCAAAAGAAAAGTTGGTTCCGATCGACGAGACCACAGGGTGTAAAGTCATTGGGAATTCTCTCGAAAGCTATTATCCCAATCTATCGGCCGATTTGAACAATCGTCTTGTTGAATTGAATGGCGGAATTCTACCCAGGTATGGCGTAAAAAAATGTCATAAGAAGGGTCAGACTATTCACGTTAGCTATTTCGGCGATGGAGCGGCTGAGTTGTATGTCGACGCCGTCGGCGATTTTAAGATTGTGGACATTGTCGAGTTGGATCGCGAAAAAGTGTCGGAAGAGTTTTGGAAATCGCTTGGCGTGAACAGCATGAACATCAATAGTCCATTTGCAAAGATGGCGTTGTTGCGAGTCGAAAAGCAGGCGGAGGCTAAGTTGGAAACGCTCCCGTCGGTGCACTTCCGCTACCCACAACTGACGGAAGCTTCGTTTGGGATGTTGCAGGGGAAGAAGGTCGTCGTCGTCGATCTTCGAGACAGCGCATCCCGCGCCGCACTGACATTGCCGAACGCGATCGCCTTAGACTTTCCCGTTGCGAGTGGTCCGTTAAAATCCGAGAAGTTTCGTTGGGACGTTAAGATCGGCGATCTCGAGCGCTCGCCAGCGAAAATGGAGCCGGTAGCACAGACGGCGAAAGATCAGACAATTGTGGTAGTTGGA
The DNA here is from genome assembly GCA_043716655.1 of Bdellovibrionales bacterium. Taxonomy (GTDB): domain Bacteria; phylum Bdellovibrionota; class Bdellovibrionia; order Bdellovibrionales; family JAMPXM01. Next base: position 5,981 of record JAYSYF010000122.1, read on the forward strand.
AATAGCGCCGATGACGGAAGGCCTTTTTGGATCCTGCGTGAGTTCTCGAATTTGAATTTCGAAAACGTCCTGTGGTACATGGGAAGCGCCGACAAATTGAAAACTGCCCTACAGCCCTAAAAAACTGGTTGGTTAAAAATGAGTGGAAACATCAACTCACTATCGCGATCGGAAGACGACAAGCGTCTGATCCGATCGCTTTGGTCTCCACCGGTCGTGATCGACGGTTTTCTTACTGATGACGAGCTGACGCAGTTAAAAGCGAGTCTAGGGAAAAATCGAAAATCAGACAAACATCAAAGCGGCGGGAAAAAGTCGCTGTCGGTTTCGCCGCTGAAATCCAGTGATTTGCCGTTATCTTTTCAGCGGAAACTGAAGCGAGCTCTGGACAACTTCCGAATCCGAAGTCTTTTCGCTTTCGACAGCAACACGCCGTTCATGCTTCATACCGACGCAAGTTTGGATAACGGTATTATTCCCTATAAAAACATGACCTTTTGCCTCGAGGAAAACTTGTTTGATGAGCAGCTCGTTCTCTACAACGCGCGTTCATACTTTTCGGTGTCGATCAATAATCATAAAGACTTCGTTTACTCAGAAGATGTTGTTCGGAACTACCAGTATTTGCTGGCAACGCCCGAAGAATTTGCCGCGAGTCCAAATGCGCAACTCGATTCTTCTGCGGTTGAAATCGTTTCGGGTGCTGATCGAGAGCATTTGATTCGGCATATCGATCCAGCGTTTCGTAGCTCCTTCAAAATCGTCGATAAGATCAGATTCGAAAAAAACCGCATGATCATTTTCGATTCATGCCAGTTACATTCAGGTTCTTCGCTTCGGCCCGTAGAGACGGTTGGTACAGAAAAGCGAATGATCATCTTCACTGAATATCGGAAACAGCGGGTGAAGGTATGACCGGACAGTTTTATATTCCGAAAGGAATTTTGCTGCTGACGATACCACAGACCGTACTTGGATTTGGTGTCGGCACCTATCTACTCGCATCCGGTCAGGCCCCTTTCTTGTGGCTTGGCGGTGCCTACATCGCGTGGGTTTTGATCGGTGTTGCGGGAGTCGGTATTTTCTATCACAAGTATTTTGCTCATCGAGCTTTCGAAACCTACCGTTGGGTCGAATATGTAGGCGCTTATCTCGGCTGCCTCGCGGGTCTCGGATCTCCGCTCGGTTGGTCGATGCTGCATAACAATCATCACCATCAGTTTGCCGACAAGAGCGAAGACGACGTGCACAGTCCAATTCATGGATTGTTTCGCGCGTACATGGGCTGGCAGTTTTTTAGATTCGACCTGCGGCTTGGGCCGAGTCGAAGTGCGCTGAGGGCGCCGCGGATTTTCTCCCGTCACTACTATCTGGTGTACTGGGGAACCGCCTTACTTTTGTTTTTGATTCATCCGTTTGCCCCAGTGTTTCTTTTGTTTCTGCCTGGGTTTCTTCACTATCATATTGAAGGATTCATCAGCTCATTCTGCCACGTGAGAAAGTTTGGTTATCGCAACTTCGATACGCCAGACAACAGCGTTAACATATTGTGGTTTGGAATAATCACGTGGGGCGCTGGATTCCATAACAATCATCACGGAGAATCATCGTCGCTTCACCATCAAGTGAAGCCTTACGAATTGGATGCGAGCCGCCTCGTCATGGCGCTGATACCTAAAAAAACTAAGTAAGCGCAGTGTCTTCCTGTGGGGAAGTTTTTTTCGGTCGTCTGAAAACGTAGATGAGCAGTCCACTGACGTCGACTTCGAACCAGCGCTCTCCAAAATAGAATTTTTTTGGACTGCGGTGATGATTGTTATGCCATCCTTCACCCCAAACAAAATATCCGAGGATTAGATTGTTGCGACTCTCGTCATGCGTTGCATGGTTTCGGTATCCGAAGAGATGGCCGATGCTGTTAACGGCGCTTCCGGCGTTCCACAAAATAGCGGCCGGAAACAAATACGCTGAAATAACGAGGAACGGGTCGACCAGAAACAAGATCACGGCGTAGCCCATGCTAATTTTAAAGTAATGACGATGAACAAAGCGTTGAAACGGGTCTCGCAGCAGGTCGAGCGCGACTCTAATTTGGGGCGGATGGCGCATGCTTAGATATTGAACTTGCCACCACTTTTGAAAGTGCGGGCTATGTGGATCTTTGGCGGTCTCTGCGTAAATGTGGTGTTCACGATGGATTGCGCACCAAGCGAGCGGCGAGCCCGTTAGGCCAAGCGTACCGAAGAGCGTGCCGATCTTCTCGAACCATTGCGGGGCACTCCACGAGCGATGCGAAAGCAGCCGGTGATAGGTCATGTTCATCCCGATGCAGCCAGTGAAGAAATAAACGCAGAGAGAGATGAGGTAGTCGTTCGCGGTGCCGAACATGACCATAGGAATCACCGCAAGGTGGGCCGCGATTTGGGCGCCAAGTAGTAGTTGATACGGAGCAGGTTTGAACGTCATAGTATATACAAGGCTATAGTGTATACTTGGAACTAGCAACGCTGGCTGGAAGGAGAAAGAATCGTGAACGACAATGCTAAGCCGTGGTTTGAACTTCCAGAGAGATCCCAGCTGCAGGTCGATCGTTTTGCAGCCTATCTAAAAAATCAAAAGTGGACCGACTACAACGATCTTGGCGAAGCTTTCAGCGGCTATCAAGGCATTGGACTAACGTCTCGAAGTGAGAATCCCGAACATGTCGATGACGCGCTTGAGGTCCTGCAAAGCGTTGGAACATTCGAGCAAAAGGGTGCCGATTACAACTGGCAGGAAATCGCTGTCTGGAACAAGAACGTAAGTGAGTACGTTGAAGACGTGTTTCGCAATCTGAATTTAGCGCCGCTTCGAGCGCGTTTCGCGAAGATAATGCCGCGCACTTCAATTCCAGCGCATGTCGATGAGTTTTCAGAAAACATCACTCGTCTGCATTGGCCGATCGTCACGGACGAAAAAAATATTTTCTGTTTTTACGACGAGTCTCGCGTCATCGAACGTGTACAGATGGTGGCCGGTCATTGTTATGCGGTCGACACGTCTCGACGACATGGCTTCACAAATTTCTCTCGAACGACCGAGCGAATTCATCTCATCGTGAATGTCGGAATGGGTTTTAACGATTTCGCAAAGTGGATTGCGAAAAACAATCTATTCAAAAACGACATGCGAAAAAAGTAGGAAGGCACGAAACTTATTCGTAGATGTCTTCTTGGCTTTCGAGATTTACGACAAGATGAAGTCGCGGCTCTGTTCCAAGATTTTTTACAAAGTGCGTATAGCCCGTATTCACGTACCACATACTTCCGTCAGCCGGCATGTGGAAGGTTTCGGTTTTACCATTCACCACGTACGAGAATGTCGCGTCTTTATTGGTAACAATCGGGATGTGGACGCGAATTGAATAATCCGTATTGTAGTCGATGTGCGGTTGGCCTTCGAACCCGGGCATCAGCACTGCAAGCCGCACACGCGTGAACTTAGCTTCGAAAGAATTCAGGATATCTAGGAATGCACCCTTTGCGCGTTCATTTACAACGCAGTAATTTCGTTCATCAAGCTGCGGAAGGTAAGTCGGAGAACTGCGATCGCTCGCCGAACGAATGGCGCGTCGCTTGTCGGGAATCGCGTCGACTAACTCGATTCCGGGAAACGTTTTCGAATCAAATGAAGTCAGTGCGAGTTGTCGATACATTTTTCCGTTGTAGTGTCCGCGCTGGCGCTGCGATTCTTCTTCGCTGATAAATTTCGTGTGGGTTTCATTATACTGATTGCAGAGATGTACGTACTCGCCGCCAAAATCGAGATCGGTGTACTTAGAATAATCGTCGTAGCCGTACTCTTTAAGCTGTCTTTGAAGTTCCACAATGTCGATTTCCGGTCGCGGAAGAACCTTGTAAAGAGGCAGATGCTCCCTGGTCATTTTCATCGAGGTCGGGCGCGCTTCTTTCATATACTTAGGCTAAAGAGACTAAAATTGTCCGTCAATCAATCACCAGCCGACTTCTTATTTTGAGTCAGCGTACGTACAAGTCGAAAGCCAATGATTCCTGAACGGGCCTCGCTAGGAGCATTGCCTCGATTCGCCGAACGCAGATACTTCGCCACGCTGAACCAACTGCCACCACGGATCGACCGGAAGCGACTCGTGGGCGGTCCCCCGGGATCGAGTCGAGGATCCGACGGATATTCTCCATACCAATCCGCAACCCATTCCCAAACGTTGCCGTGAACGTCGTAGAGACCGTACGGGTTCCGCTTTTTCAAACCGACTGCACGAGTGAAATCTCCGGCATTCGGGAAGAACCAGGCCGCTTCCAAAAGGGTCCCGGTATCCGACCCCGACGAATAGGTGGTCTGGTTGCCGCCGCGTCCGGCATATTCACGTTCGGCTTCCGTTGGAAGTCGATACGTAAATCCGTCGCCACTTTCGTTAAGCCTTCGGATAAACACCTGTGCGTCTAACCACGAAACTGACTCGACCGGATTGCGCGCGCACATGCTTTCGCCGTCGGTTTCTTCGTAAAATTCTGGGCAGTGACGACGTTGTTTAAATTCTGACGGATTGTAGCCCATAACTGTGAACCACTGGGCTTGCGTGACTTTTGTTTCCTGCATCTGAAAGCTTTTTGTCAGAGTCACAGCATGAGGAATTTCGTTAGCGTCGCGCTCAGGTTCTTCAAGAGGACTTCCCATTTGGAAAGTTCCAGCGGGAATGTTCACAAATTTGCCGTCGACTTTTGCAGCTTTCAGGTAGCTGCGCGCGATGTTGAGCTCAAAGCCAGCATCGGTTTTCGGATCGAGAGACTTCTGAAAACCCGGTAGACCGAGAATGTGATCAACCAACTTATCGCTCAGTAAATTGAGTTCGTGGGTAGCGATTGGAATTTCAGAGTTATTAGCTATTTTTTTTCCTAGAGCTCGAAGCTGCTTTCTGAATTTCACAGCCTCAGGCGTTTTGTGTGAGCCGACAAAGCGACTCAGTCGCTCGAATGACTGTTTCAATTCGTCCGTCTCCATCTGCCGGTTCTTTTGGTGGAGTTCGAACTGTTTTCTAATTTCAGGTCGGTAGTCTTTCGGTACAACAAGTGCGGCATTCATACGTGCTTTGAAATCCGCCAAAGATATTTGCGCCGTTTTGCTTCTTGAATGGTTTTGTATGGTAACCGTCTCACCATTTCTGGAGATCAGAATCACTTCGGCCATGCGAGCCGATGTTTCAGGGTCGATTGTTCGTACGAGACGGAATCCGACACCGATCGATCGAATCGCAGGATTCGCCATGCCTCGATTGGCGAGCCGCATTCCGTACGCGTCGTTGCCCCAGCTACCACCGCGCATGATTCGGCTTTCTAAATTCGGATACAGATCTGAAACCCATTCCCAAACATTTCCGTGCACGTCATAAAGACCGATGCGGTTTGGTTTTTTCTTAGCGACGGGATGAGTTTGTCGTCCCGAGTTGCCTTCGTGCCAAGCGAGGTCGTTGAGGTCGCGAATATCATCGCCTGATGTGTAAGCGGTCTTAGTTCCGCCGCGCGCGGCGAATTCCCATTCTTGCTCGGTCGGCAGGCGGTACTGATAACCATCGCGTTTTTCATTCAATTTTGCGGCAAAATCTTGAGCGTCATTCCATGAAATCATGTCGACCGGAAAACCTGGGCAGAGCGCGACGCGAGCAATTTCAACATGTTCTGTGAGGCAATTCTCGCGACGTTTAAATTCAGAGGGGTTCGTATTCATGACTGCGAACCATTGGGCTTGAGTCACTTCGGTATCTTGAATTTGAAAATCTACTGTCAAAGTTACGGAATGAAGGGTCTCGTCATCCCAACGTTCGACTTCAGATTCGGGACTTCCCATTTGAAATGTGCCGCGACGGATGTCGACAAACTTCATCGGTGGGGCGGAGTAACTTCGCGCTTCTTCCGTCTTAGTCGCAATTTGCGCGCATGCTGTAGTCACGAGCGCGGCAAGAAGGTTCGTCCAGAACATGAGAATTCTCATGAATCGATCGTATGCCTCATGAACTCTTTAGACAAGACGTTGAGAATCGTGCGTTGACCGACGCGTCTAAGGGACTAGGCTAAGACAAAGAGGTGCTTCACGAATGGATCGCGATTCCGGGATTGATAAGAACGAGTCGGACTACGGGCTCGCTTGTAAAATTGGATTTGCGATCGCGTTGGTAAAAGCCATTATCATCGGCATTTCGATGCCATCGGGAGGTCGAGCAATTTGGTTTCCGATTTCCGACTTTGCGGCCAATCTACAGTTGATGGGATTCATCGACGTATTGAACTTATTCATCGTCGGGCTTTTCATCGCGTTGGGAAATCGACCGAAAACGCTTCTCTTCGCAGCGGCGACCGTTGGTCTCATGTGGCTAGCTTGTTATTCGACAATGGGAGCATTCGTTCCTCAGGCTTTTTACGGTTTGATATTCTACGCGGCTATTGGTGCGGTCGCGCGTGGAAGCGTTGAAGATCAGCGACAGATTCGTCTCTCGTCGATCGTCTTTTTCGCCATCATTTTCATCGCCGCAGGTTTTCAAAAGTTGAATCCGACCTACTTTGGCGGGTCCGAGTTTTACGCTCCGAACGGATTTTTTGGTCCAATCCATCATTTTTTTGGTCGTCCTCCGGATTGGTTGGCAGTTAAAGTCCTGCCGCCAGTTTCGATTGCGATGGAATTTGGTATCGGATTCGGATTGCTTTGGCGGCCCCGACTTTTCGCTCATCTCGCTGTGTTTTTCATTCTTGGCCTCGCGCTATTGCACACTTCGGTGCTCTTTGTTTACTTGGCCATTGTTCCGCTTGTGGTTTTTGCTGATCCTTCGATTCTAAGAATGATCAAAGACATTCGGGTTCGCGCCTTGCTGGCTAATCCATATTTCTGGTTTTTCACCCACGTGATTTTTATGGGTTCGATTGGCTGGAAGGGGCGGACTTTTTTTTCGTACTTCATCCGCCACTGGGTCGTGGCGATTTTGCTACTAGGACTTCACGCCTGGCTTTTCCGCCGCAGTTTCCGTGACTCCGAGTTTTTCGAGGTGAATCGATGGCGGCAGTGGAAACCACTTCGATTAAAATGGGTCTCGACAGTTTTGCTACTGGTTGCGCTGACTCCCTTGGCCGCCTGGTTGGGTGCTCCTGCGCCCATCGGATTCACCATGTTCGCTGGGCGCGCTCGACAATTTGCCGATCATCAGATCAAGGTTCGAAGTCCAGCTGCGTGCAATAGACTCGAGCGACAGTTCTCTACGCTTGAATTCGCGGACGCGAAATTTCGGCGTGAAGGTGAAACGTGTATCGTCGCGGGACCGACGAAGTCGGGTGCCGAACATGTCTTGCGGCGGCTTTGTGAAGACGAATCACTTCGGAGGTCGTCGGCGTCTATCGAATTCAAACACGACGCAACCGGGATTTGGGAAGCTAGTTCCTGTCCGCAGTGACATAAGTTAGCGCAGGCTACTTGGAATAAAAAAGTCGTGGGAAATGCATTTCGGCATCGAGACTTGCTCGTCCCATTTTTACGGGTCTTTCGGGATAAGGATTAGCCATGTTGCGAGCCGTGTTGTCGAAGACAAGCTCAGTGACAAGCGTTGAACCCACATCGAGCTTGAGATTCTTGAATCGGTAAAAGTTTTGTAATTTGAAGAGGTGATAAGAGAGTTCTGCTACGAGCTCTTCTGTTACCTCGCCTTTGCGCCGAACAAAAATACGCGCAGAAACGCCACGATAGTGCATGTGAATCAACGCTTTTTCCAGTTTGATCGGTTCCGTAATTTCCACTTCGCTGCGCACGAGCACTTCTTTACCTGAGGGAATGGTCAGGTTCAGTGGAGTGACTGTGAATTGAGCGATCTCGCGAATAGCATCAGACGGTTTAGCGAAGAAGACCTGAAACTTTGGCTGTTCAAGCGTTTCTTTTCCCACAGATTCCAGATGAAGAACGACAGCCAGCGAATGACCCTTCGGCACTCTAACGCCTTCGCCGGCCTTCTGAAGAGAGTAACGAAGTGGACGACTGAAAGTCGCGGCGATGGGTTGTTCAAGCCGAATGCCAGAAATACTTTTTCCATTCGCCGTCATCTTTATCGATCGATACGAATGCGGACCATAGATCTTTTGAAATGCGGCCGCAGCGGACGCGTCTCCGCGTTCAAGTTCACGAGCTTCTTCGCTCGAAATTTTTCTCGGCACGACAATGACATGAGCGTGGTGGATCACGGTCATGTCTGACTCGAGCACGATGGCACGGATGACACGATCGGTTTCGAACGGTTCCGATAGCATTTGGTAGCGGTACATCATGTCGCCGCTTGCGCGAACTTTCAGAAGCTCTGGCGTCTGTAAAACAAGATCGGGCTCGCCGAGGCTCTTGGCAGCAGCAGTTACTCGCGAGTCGATTTCCGCGAGATACGTTTTGCGGTATTCGTCAGTGAACTTGCTCGTCCACTTTTCAGATGTTTGATGATCTTGGAAGTACCGTGCAACCCATCGGACGTCGCTCAGGTCGTAACCGAGTTCATTTTCGCCGTGAGGATTTGGTTCGTAACTTCCAGGCATCCGACCGACATCGATAGTTTTGAGACTCATCGTTCGCCAACCAGTAACTTTCTGAAGAGTTCCGAAATAATCGATCTCGCGCGAGAAGAGATGGCAGCGCACGCACGCACGCATGAAGGGCTGGGCGAATTTCTCCTGAAAATCTGTTGAAGTGGGATTCTCCGAAATACCGATCCCACGGTCTGCAGGCTCGCGACACTGTGAGCTTTGCCTCTTGGTGTCTGGGGTAAATTGCTTTTTTAAATCCGCCCATGTGCCTCTGAAAACATTTTGAGGACTGTTTGGGCTTATACGGAAGTGATCGCCTGGCGATTGAAAGCCCATTCGCTGCGACAACATTTGCAGCGGATCCCACAGAAGAAGCAAGTTTCCGTGGGAAAGCGATTCGGACCATTTTTTCCGATTCGGAGACAGGCCCGAGTCGACAAGCACAAAACGGTGTCTCGAGTTTGAATGGCGTTCGGCGAGCTGCACGACGAACTCTGATTCCTTCTGACATATGTCGCTCGAGTCAGATACAGAGATGAAGGTAACATCCTTGAATGCACTAAAACTCTCTAATGTGTAACTGCGTCCGTCGTTACCGGCGAGTCGAAAGTCTTCTGGCGGTTTTGCTAGATCTAAATCTTTTTGTCGCTGTTCGGCACGACGTGCGCGATCGCCTATAGCAGGATGGGACTGCGACTCGTCAGAAATCGCATTGAACGCGATTGATGCGAGAATCCCGAATAGAATTTTGCGGAGGTGCAGAATTCGCATTCCGACAGTGTAGCAGGTCTTGACGTTCAACGAGGATCAAAATCAAATATCCTCAATTTTTGGTGACGGAGTGCGCGTGTGAATTGGAAAACATCGAAATGGCCTTCGGCTGCTTTCATAATAACTGGGATTTTGACGATTCTTGTCGAATCCGCACATGCCGCCGAGAAGGTAAAGATCTGTCTTCCACTTTGGAAGGCGGACCAACTAAAGACCGCCGTTATTTTGGCAAAGAAACAGAGTTTTTTTGCTAAAAATGGGATCGAAGTAGAGCTGGTAAGGCATCAGCCAGAAGCGCTTAGGCAGGAATTCAATCGCGGCAAGAATTCGATGAAGATGGAAGAATTCGCTCAAGCGGATGTGAGCCGTCTGAATGCTGTTGCTAACGTAAACCAGTCGAACCGCCCTTGTGATTTCGCGGTCGCACTTAGCGATGCGTTTTTTCAATCTGGGGTTGCCGCCGATAAATTCGAGCCGTTGCTGTTTTCAAGATATGGCCATGGCTACGACACGCACCTCATTGTTCCTACGAATTCGAAGATCAAGACAGTCGGTGATCTAAAAGGGAAAAAAATCGGACTCGGTCCGGTGATGTCTCGAGTCGCACTCGAAGCGATGCTCGAGAAAGCTGGCGTGCCGAGTGCCGATGTCACCGTTGTTTCTGCCAATCCGTTTCAACGTGTACAGCAGATGCGATCAGGTGAGATCGATGCCGCCATTATCTACAATCCGGCGCTAGCAATTCTACTCTCTGAAGGTAGTGCACGGGTGGTCGAAGAAAATATTATCGAAAAATATTTGAAAATTACGGTCCCTCACACGGTCTTTTTAGCTAATTCGAGCTTTGCGAAAAAACATCCGAAACTAGTTTCGAGCGTTGTCGATGCTATCGAGAAGGGGAACCGAGCTCTTTCAGACAGTCCGACACTGCTCGCGACAGTGACTGAAGAATTCGCAAAAGAACATAACGAGAAGTTTCATTCGTACGGCGCATCTAAAGTCACGTTAGCAAAAAGCGCACAGATCATGGGTGATTTTAAACTCTATCGAGTCACCTCGCAAATGAACGGTGGTTCAAGCGAGATTACTGTCATTGATGCACTTAACAAGTATCAAGACTTGCTGCTACAGCGCGGTTACATCGGAAAAAAGGTAGATATCTCTAGCTGGACGAGAGGTCACCGCCTCTAGATGCAGTACGCTCGAGTTCTCCTCT
>JAYSYF010000123.1:0-5434 GCA_043716655.1 Bdellovibrionales bacterium
AACGAAGTTCACGCCCTCAAGCGCAATCCGATTTTGACCATCAGTGATGACGACATCTTTCAATGACGTATCCCCTGGCACGTAGCTTGTGACAGTCAATTCAACGGATGAAGTCGAAGATGCACGATTTTCTAGAATTCGAAGTCGGAACTTATCGGCCTTCGAAGTTTCGAGAGAAAAAGATTTCGAGTCGAAGTCCGCAACTTCAGCTCCACCGCATTTCAACGAAAATTTCGAACCGACCGTCAGTGCATCGACCTGCGCTCCGCCTGGCAATGGACTCACTTCACACGTCCACAATGTCGCGGCTGGTTTATGCTGCATCTGTGGGTCCGCCATTAGCGACGCCCTCCGGCAGCACGTTTTCGGAAGTACGAGGCTAATGGTGCAACGAAGTCTGCATTCGTCGATACATCGACGCGGTCGACGCCGGCTTTTCGAAGTTCGCGCTCTCGCACTTCTAACCGTTTTCTCATTTCACGCTCGAAATGTTCTCGGAACGTACGCGACGAAGTATCAACGGTGACGACTTCGTCAGTTTCGGCATCGTGAAAATCCACAAGCCCCACAGAAGGTAATTTTCTTTCGGCCGGATCGTCGACAACGATCGCAACGACGTCGTGTTTCTTCGACATTGTCTTCAGCGCTTCACCGAAACTCGGGTCGTTGAAATCCGACAGCACGAACACGATCGACTTTTTCTTCAACACACCTTGCAGGTATTGAACGGCCGACAGGATACGAGTTCCGCGATGCAAAGGCTTTTGATAGTAAAGATCGCGAAGAATTCGATTCACATGGCCGCGACCTTTTTTCGGTGGAACGAAATGTTCAACCTGATCGCTAAACATCAAAAGCCCAACGTGATCGCCGTTTTTCTGTGCGGCAAAGCCGAGAAGCGCCGACAGATGTGTGGCGATTTCTCCCTTAAAGTCTTTGCCAGTTCCGAAATCTAACGAGCCCGACACATCGACGACAAGCATCAGCGTCAGCTCGCGCTCTTCGTCGTATTTTTTAATATGAGTTTTTCCGGTTCGCGCCGTCAGCGTCCAAGAAATCGTTCGAACGTCGTCACCGGGAACGTACTCGCGGAATTCCGAGAACGTCATACCCTGGCCCTTGAAGGACGAGTGATAGCTTCCGGTCAGCAACGAGCTTACCAGTTTTCGCGTCGAGATTTCGAGCAGTCTGACTTTTTTGAGAATCTCTGGAGGAAGAGACATCTCGCGCTTCCCTTCCTACGGAACTTCCACATGACTCAAAAGATCTTTTACGATTTGGTCACTCTTGATTTCTTCGGCCTCTGCTTCGAAGGATAAAATCAGTCGATGGCGCAAAACCAACGGCGCAACGGCTTTCACGTCTTCGGCCGTCACATAACCGCGGGCGCGAATAAACGCATGAGCTTTCGCTGCGCGGATTAATGAAATCGTCGCGCGCGGTGAAGCGCCGACTCGCACGAGCGGAGCCAAAGCACCAAGACCGTATTTCGCCGGCTCACGTGTCGCCATTACAAGCTCGACGATGTAGTGACGGATTTTATCGTCCACATAAATCTCGTCCACTCGCGAACGAGCGCGCACGAGATCTTCTCTCGAAATCACAGCTTCGATCGTAGGTTGTTTATCTTGTCCCATACGATTCATAATCTCGTACTCTTCGGCTTTCGATGGATATTCGACCATAATCTTGAACATGAAACGATCCATCTGCGCTTCCGGTAAAGGATAAGTTCCTTCTTGCTCGAGCGGGTTTTGCGTAGCCAAAACCAAGAACGGACTTTCAAGTTTGTAAGTGGTGTCACCGATGGTGACTTGTTTCTCCGCCATCGCCTCGAGCAAAGCCGACTGAACTTTTGCGGGCGCGCGGTTGATCTCGTCGGCGAGTACGATGTTAGTAAAAATCGGACCCTTCTTCGCCGTGAAATCACCAGACTTCGGATTGAAAATCATCGTTCCGATTAAATCGGACGGCAGCAGATCGGGTGTAAATTGAATGCGTCCGAAATCGAGAGAAATTGTTTTCGAGACACTGGCGATCGTCAGGGTTTTTGCTAGCCCCGGGACTCCTTCGAGCAGCACGTGTCCGCCCGTCAGCAGACCCATCAAAATTCCTTCGATCATTTCTTTTTGCCCGACAACGGCTTTCGAAACTTCTTTCATCATTCGATCGACGAAAACTGCTTCTTGTTTGATCGCTGCATTCAATGCAGAAACATCAATGCCGCCAGGTCCGTTTTGTAATCCGTTTTCCCGCACAGTCGAACTCCCTCGCGTACGTAATTGCGAAGTCTTATTCTGACCCCCCTAGGCCGAGTGCGGCAACAGCCAGAAAAGACCTTGGCAACGCACTGCTTAAATACGGACTATGGTAGGGTTATGAAGACCGAGACCAGCCTCTGGCAAGATATCAAACGAACGTTCAAGCTGAAGCGGCGGGAGTGGCGCGCGAAACGCGATGCTCGTGCGCGCAAGGGCGGTCGCATTGCTCAAAATCCGCGCGGCTTCGGACCACAAACGACTGAACGACCGAGACCAGAAGCGCTCGAACCCGGAATCGACGCCCTTCGCATCTGGCTTATTTTATTTGCACTGTCCGGAGCAGCTTTGCTCATCGGCGTTCAGTTCGGCGGTCGATTTGGTCTAGTGATCGGTTTCATTGCGACACTTTTGCTTAATCTTTGGATTTTGTTTCTTTCTCCGAATCGAATCACTCGCGCGTTGGTCTCGTGGGAACTCGATGGTCGAGACACTTGGGGCTTACTTCAGTCGGCGCGAACTGCGAGCGACCTCGCACATATTCCGATGCCGGTCATTGCGCTCGCAGATAGCGACGACTTTTTTTCGTTGTCCGTCGGAATCAGTCCATCGCGTTCGACAATTATTCTTTCCCACGCACTTGTCGAAAAGCTATCTGCCGACGAGCTCCGACTTGTCGTTAGCTTTGAAGTCGCTAAAATTGCTTGTCAGTGGACGGCTTCGGCGACTGCAGCGCGCGGCCTGATGCGCCTCATCGACCTTCCGGGTCTCGGCTTTATCACCGGTCGACTTTTACGTTTCTCCCTGGGACGAGGCCGGATTCTCAAGCTCGACGAGTGGGTCGCATCGCATGGAGAAAGCCGCGAAGGTTGGGCTCGTACACTTTGGACGCTCGATGCCATGATCGCGTCAAAACCCCGCTATTCTCTGGCTAGTGACAGCGCTCTCGATACAGTCAGCGCGATACCGTTGACCCCGTATCTTAATACTCGATATGACGGTGCTTTGCCGAACGTTCGCACACGCATCGGCGCGTTGATTGACCGTTATCCGCCATAGATCGAGCCAGCGAATATAGAGGAGTTTGTATGAATCAAGTGAGTGATCAAAACAAAACCGCCACCAAAGCCGAAACCGAGATGGAAGCGTCTTTTTCAACGCTCGTGCTATCGATCGCCTCGAGCGCTGCGATGGCATTGGGAATGGCACCTCATCCCGTTTCAGGAAAAACCGAAAAGGATCTCAATCTCGCTCGCTTCAATATAGATCTTTTGACGATGCTAAACGAGAAGACGAAAAACAATCGGACGCCCGACGAGGATCGTTTCATGTCGACGATCCTTCAAGATTTGAAGATGAGATTCATCCAAGGCTAAGCCAGAACTGAACCGTATGCATAAGAGGCAAATTATGATCTCACCGAAATTTTCTGAGTCGAAGTTTTTTAAAGCCGTCGCTCTTACGCTCGCAACCGTCGCGCTTGCTGCGGTAGCGATATTTTCTGCCGGCGGAGCTTCGAGCTCGTCTGAAGCTCAGTCGAAAAAATCTAATTTTACTTTGCCGGCTGCGAAAACGGAACCGGCGCTCGATTCGAAAAAAATGAGCGATCCATTGCCAGCGAATCTTTTTATTGAACTGGGTAAACTAGTAAACCCGTCGGTCGTTTCAATTTTCTCATCGCAGACTCCTCCACAATTGATGGGTGGTCGCGGCGGCGGACCTCGCGGTCGTGATCCGATGCAAGATCTCTTCGAACAATTCTGGGGAGCACCTTACGGCGGAGGAAACGGCGCCGGAGGAAACGGACGACAGGCTCCGCAAGCCACGGGCTTGGGGACTGGATTCATTGTTCGCGAAGACGGATTAATTTTGACGAACAATCACGTCGTTGCACAAGCGGATCTCATCAAAGTTCAGCTCGATAACAATTCCGACAAATTTTATGAGGCCGAGGTTTTGGGTCGCGATGCACGAACTGATATCGCGCTTATTAAAATCGATGCGAAGCGACCTTTGCCAGCTGTCCAACTCGGAAGTTCGAAAGACGTTCAAGTCGGAGAATGGGTCGCCGCCTTCGGAAACCCCTACGGACACGCACACACGATGACCAAAGGTATCGTGTCGGCTATCGGCCGCGCGATTCCTGAACTGAATCGATTTCCATTCATTCAGACTGACGCCAGCATTAATCCTGGCAACTCGGGCGGACCACTCGTGAATGCAAAAGGACTCGTGATCGGCGTCAACACCGCCATCGATGCGCGCGCCCAAGGTATCGGTTTTTCGATTCCTATCGACGATGTCAAACGCATCGTTACCCAATTGGAAAAAGAAGGACGCATTCGCCGCGGCTTCTTGGGTATTGGACTTGCTCCGATCTCACCAGAAATAGCGGATCAACTTGGTCTTGAAGATGGCGACGGCGTTATCGTTTCGCAAGTGATGCCAAAAGGTGCGGCCGCAAAAGCCGGCGTAAAACCTTACGACATTATCACCGAGTTCAACGGGAAAAAAGTAGCTGGCCCTATGGATCTTCAAGTGGCTGTTGCCGATAGCGATGTCGGAGCAAAGTCGACGATGAAAGTGATTCGCTTTGAAAACGAGCGATCGAAAAAAACAATGACCCTCACCGTGACGCTCGATGAAAATCCAGACGATATTCCACGCGTCGCAAAAGGTCCGGCGACGAAGCCTGAATCCGTTCCTGGCAAATCGGCGCCACACGATCTGGGCTTCAAAGTTGCGGATGAAACTCCGAAACTGCGACAGTTCTATAATGTTCCGGCAGAAGCAAAAGGTCCGATCATTATCGAAATCGATCCAAAGGGTGCCGCTGCACGAGTCGGCCTCCGCGCAGGTGACGTGATTCTCGATATCAATCGACAACCCGTTTTGAAAGCGAACGACGTCACTTCAAAACTCGTAAAGGGTCGAAACATGATCCGCGTCGCTCGTGGAAACACGATCGTTCTCGTCGTCGTCGGCTAAGATTTTGGTTAGGTCGCGGAAATCTTCTGGTATCGTTTTTCAATGGAAAAATATTTTGGCTTAGCGGTCGCTGCGCTGTTTTTAATTTTTTGGGCCGTGAAGCGCTTTCGTCGACCGAAAGTCACAGAAGCCGGCGCGATCCCGACAGGAATTTCGAATTGGACCTACCTCCTGGTCGGCTTCTCGCT
>JAYSYF010000124.1:0-16397 GCA_043716655.1 Bdellovibrionales bacterium
CATTCCGCTCGCAGCTATCGTTATCGGTGTGATTTTCATCGAAATGGGCTTTGGGCTTCGTGCTCTTTCGGCGGACTTGTTGAGTGCGAGCGCGGCTCCGAACGCTTCGGATCGCGTACTCCTGATAGGTGACTCGATTTTGGGTTTCATGAATGAATCGAGCACCATCGCAGGAAATTTGAAGCGCCTAGTGGCTGAGAGCGGTGCCGACGTCGCTTTTTCAGAAATCTCGCGCCCTGGTCAGACGACTTCTGATGTTCTTCGCGGCTTGCGAGAGCGACTACGAGATTTCAGGCCGACGGTAACGGTGATCATGCTCGGAAAAAGTGACTATGCGGTTTCATCAAACTCGGGTGATTGGATGGCGAATCTCAGGACATATCGACTTGCGATTGCGGTTCTCGAAGACCTTCGAACTCGGTGGAGCGGCGTAGCCTTTCTCCAGCCGAAACCAACGGCTCACGATCTCGCCTTCGATCCGATTTGGAAGATGCAGAAGCAAGAAGATGATGCCGGGCTGCTAACAATGCTCGAAGCGGCTCTTAATAAACACCCCGATTACGAGAACGGAATCCGGCTTATATATTTCAGCTACTTGCGCGAGAAGGAATTTGCTCGTGGCGAAAAGTATTTAATCGCGCTCGCTGCAAAGAGTGAGCACGCAGACCTGGCAAGGACTCTCGGGACTTTGCTGCGCCTTGAAGGTGCGCAAGAAGATCGTTTGCAGCACGCCCGAGTACTTGCAGACCTCGAGAACGGTTTAGCCGAATCAAAAGATCGTCGTGGAGCATTGAAGGCGAGCCTCTGGCTAAAGAAGAAAAACGGTGACGCGAAAGAATTCAGCCGGCTGTTATCAAACATGCACCCAGAGAATTCTCGGCAACCATTGAATCTAACGGCGTCGAATCTACGTGCGATTGCAGAAGCATCGATCAGCTTCGGCAGCCGCGTCGTTGTCGTTCAATATCCGATCGACCACGTCGAAGTCTTGAAAGAGGTGTTTCAGAAACATCTCGGCCAAGTCTCACTCCTTGAGTCTCGTAAATGGATCTCCGAGGGTACGCCCGAACAGGTCATGAGCAACGTCGACGACGATATCGAACATGTGAGTGGCTCAGGAGCCAAATTGGTGGCCGAAAAATTGAAAGCAGCGATCTTCTAAAGTTTATGGATCTTTCGAACTTTGCGAATCACTTCTGTGACGCTTGCTTCTTTATCTACACTTGCGCCGTAGGGATCGACGATGGGCGCAACTGATCCGCTGAGGTCACTGACGATACCGGTTACTCCCGCGGCGAGTACGGACAATTGATAACCGCCTTCAAGAACATAAGCGACACGCCCATCGCACAGCTCGTCTGCCGCGCGTTTGATTTTGCGTGAAATTTCCGAAATTCCAGGAAGCGAGAGAATGAACGAACCTTGATAATCACGCCAGTGAGTGTCGAAACCTGCCGCTGCAACGATGATATCCGGCTTGAAGCGACGAAGCACTGGTAAGACGACCTCGTCATAAACTTTCGCGAGTCCCAAGTCGCCAGTGCCGTATGGAAGTGGGATGTTAACGTTTGTACCTTTGCCAGCGTCTTCGCCGGTGCGATCTATTTTTCCAGTGTGCGGCCAATCCTGTTGATGGGTCGAAACATAAAGAACGTTTCCATCGCGATAAAAAACGTCTTCGATGCCGTTGCCGTGATGTTGATCAAAGTCGACGATTGCAACGCGACACTTTTCGGTTTTCTGAAGCGCCCGCACAGCCACTGCAATATTATTGAAAATGCAATAACCAGCCGCCTGACTCACGCCCGCATGATGACCCGGTGGTCGAACGACCGCAAAACCATTTCGAATCCGTTTTTCGAAAACCGCGCGAACCAAATCCGTCGAAGCTGCCACTGCGGAGGCCGCAGCTTTGAAAGCGGCGGGTCCGCCGTAAGGCGACCACTTTGATTTTGTTAAAAATTCTCCGGGCGCCGAAGCTCGCTCGATTTTCTGAATGTAGTCTAGTTCGTGAACGAGACGGATTTCTTCGATCGTGGCGACTCTTGGCGATATCGAGAACAAAGGACGAATCCGGCCGCCCCTTTGAGCCTCTAACAAACTATCTTTGATTGCCTTCAGGCGAAGCGCGTTTTCGGGGTGTCCTTCGAGCGTGTGATGAAACGATTCATCGCCAAGGGCTAGACCAGTTTCTGATTTCCCGAACACGAGAGCAGGGCCCGGAGGCGTGAATGGCTTGGGGTTGGTTTGGCAACCCGCTAATGCAGCGCCGGCAACTCCGATCAATCCCAACATTTTTCGGCGCGATATTACGTCATTCATCGCATTAGGCTACCAACGGTCGTGGCGAAGTCAAAAAGAGCTGGAGTGCTTTGCCATGAAAGATTTAAACTGACTGGATGCCGAGCAAGTATCCGATCAAGACATGGCGAACCGCCTACGACATTGCGGCGTGCTGGCTTGTCATCGCGGTATCGCTAATATTGGTGATTCGGGTTTCGTGGTGGCTCTATCCGATAGCGGCGGTACTGATCGCGAATCGGATTCTCGCACTTTCACTGCTTTGCCATGAAGGGCTTCACGGCAACCTTCATGGCAATTTGAAGATCAATGACTTCATCGGCCGATACTTTTGCGCGTTTCCCAGCTTCGTTTCGTACAGTAAATATCGCCGGCTGCATTTGCTACATCACGGCACTATTGGTTCGGACAAATGGGATCCGGACCGGCATCTCTACGAGCCATTTCCTAAAAATGCCGCGCGGTACGTTCGCGAACAGGCGAAACGATTGTTCACGCTAAAAATCTATCGAGAATTCCTCGACTACTATCTTGAGTTACCCGAGTTGCTTTCGCGAAAACGTCTTCCGAACGGCCGCCTCTTTGTGTTCAGTCCAAAAAGCGATCTGATTCCTTTTGTGATTTTCCAAATATGTGTTTTGGCACTTGTCGTGTATTTCGGATTTTATTTCGAGTATTTAACGATGATCGTTGTGCCGATGGTTCTAGTCACGCAGCCGTACGTCTACCTAATGGGAGGACTGCAACACGGTCCGGTTCCCTCCGCATCTGACGCCGGCTTCAGTCGATCGATTCGCGGCTCAAAGCTCTATATGTGGCTTGTGCTTCCGTGCGATATTTGTTTTCACGCCGAGCACCATCTTAATTCCGGTGTTCCGCACTATTGGCTGAAAAAATATTCGCATGATTTAGAAGCGAGCGGAGTCAAACTCTGGAAGGGTTCGTACGCACAGGCCGTGCGCGAGCTGTTCACGAAAAACACGAACCCTGAATCACATGGGTAATTCGAAACTAAAACTGATCGCAGCTTTCGCGTCGGTCTACATTGTTTGGGGTTCGACGTATCTCGCAATTCTCTACGCGATCGAAACTATTCCACCGTGGACTTTAACGGCTCTTCGATTCATCGTCGCCAGTCTCTGTATCGGCATCGTCGCAATCGTGAAGCGCGAGGGTTCGCTAACTTCGGTCGAAAAGAAAACGGCATTCACCAGCGGAATTCTTTTGGTACTCGCCAATGGCATCGTGTGTGTACTCGAAAAGTGGGTTCCGTCAGGCATTGCGGCTGTCGTCATTGGTGCGATGCCGATCTGGATCATGATGGTAGGCTGGGTCGGTTTCAATACGGGTCGTCCCGACGCGCGTAAAATGGGAGGCGCCTGCATTGGTCTACTTGGAATTGCGCTGATCGCCGCTGGAAACTCGCACGCGAGTTCGGACGATGCATTCGCTCGATATGCTCCGCTCGTGCTTTGTGTTTCGAGTTTGCTCTGGGCGACGGGGACACTGATCCAGCGCAAAGCTGCGGGAGTGAAAAATGGAATGTCGTTTCTTACCGTACAGATGGCCAGCGGTGCGGGTGCCGCTGTTTTATTGAGTTTCATTTTTGAGGCACCCTTGACATTCAATTGGGCCAGCGTGAGTACGGATTCGTGGTTAGCATTGGCCTACTTGATCGTCTTCGGCTCGCTGATTGGTTTCACGGCTTACTCTTGGCTCAGTCGAAACGTTGAACCTCATTTGGTCAGTACGTACGCGTTGGTGAATCCAGTCATCGCGGTTTGGCTGGGCTGGCTTCTGAAAGATGAACCACTGACAGGAAAGTTTGTTCTCGCAACGTTGCTCGTCTTGATCGGTCTCACGATTTTGATGTTCAAGAAAAAACCGATCGTCCCGGCCGATAGCTAGGCGCGAGGTCCGGCAGCTTTTCGCATATACCTTTGAAAATCGGGATCCTCGCCGTCGAGAAGTGCGTCAAGTGCCTCGCAAAAGTCGGGACGTTTAAACCAGAAGTGAATGTAATCTTCCCAGCTCGACCACTGACGACGAGTCCGTGTATTCATTTTTTCTTCATAGAGCAAAATGAACGCACGTTCGAAAAGTGAGATCAGATAATCGAACATAATTCTTTTTCGTTCGGATTGCTCGTCGGTATGTTGACCGGCGACATAGGTGGACATCAGTCGCAGATCAGAGTTGTCGAGAAGTAGCTTCGAGAATTCGGCGTATTCGTCGGAAAGCTTCTGATAAACTTCGTCATCTTCATTTTGACGTTCTTTGCGCTGATCCAACAAGTAAGCGACCAAGCCAAGCGGCAGGGCGATAACGGTGACGATGTAACTAGCGAGTTCCCATTGTTCGAGCGCTGTCATAACTGATTACTTCTTGTAGTAAGATTTAACACCCTGAAGACGCTCTTGAAGGAAACTCGAGAGCCACTGATCAAAAGTTCCAATGAGCCTTAGCTGCGACCACTCTTCGTGGTCCCAGAAATAGACTTTTCCGCTTTCAATATGAATCAAGTACTTGTCGAGATCATAACCGGCGAACGGAAAAAGCTCGTCGCTCGTGATGGTCACGGGCTCGGCCCCTTCGGTTTTAGATTTCACGGTCAGCGGATCTTCTTTGATCCAACTTTTGAAATCTTTAATTTCTTTTGCGAAATTTCCGAGCGGAAAGATTTCGTAATCATAAAGCGTGAAGCTGCCGACTTCGCGCAAAAACTTGAACAGGGCCGGCGGAAGTTCAAAGCCGATCTTTCCTTCGATTTTTTTCAGCTCCGGAGCCGAGTGTGTTCGGTTGTCGCGAACGGGCTTTCGCAACTCGGGCCCTCGCTCTTTTTTTGTAAAGGGCAGTCCATCGATGACCTTGTTGTGATCCACAAGGAAGCGAGCCATTACTTCGGGATGATCGGTCGGCAATTTAGTTTTTCGCGAGGTCATGCACGTGAGTTAAGAACGGCGAATGGGGTAATTCAAGGGGCGACGTTCCAGTTCGCTAAGGCTTCTTGAAGGGCTTTTGCCCGGGATTGAATAATGGAAGCTTCTTTTGCGACGATAGAATCGTGAACGAGCCAAGCCGATCCTTGGCCCTTTGGGTTACCTTGAATTATTTCATCACGTTTGAGGCCATAGGGAAGTTCGCTGACGGAAGGATCGTTCGCTCTTAGTTGCCGCAAAAAATCTTCGAGATGGGTCGCCAAGTTGGCTTTATCCGTTTTCGAGAGTTTGTCGCCGAGGACTTCAGCCGTTGCTCGCACTTGGTCTTCCGTCGTGACGAGACTCACGTCGTCGAACGGTCTAACGAGGCGACCTCCCCCACCACGCGAGAGTCCTTGATCAACGACTTTCATTTCCCGGAAGATCGACAATTGCAGATCGTTCGTGCCTGCATCGATGGCTCCTGTGAAAATGCTTTCAATCCTCGCGAATCCTTTTTTCGACGCCTTGGCCAGTGATCGATCATGGGCTCGAATCCAATCAATCAGGCCCATTGCTGCGCCAATCCGCTTTCGGGACTCCGCTAAGATTTCGGGTGGAACAAACATCGAACCGGCGTGCGCTGATGAATCATGAAGTAACAAGTGGCCTCGACGAGCGAGCGGCAGCTGTAAATCACGAGAGAATTTTTCAATGTAACCGCGACCGGTCGAGACGATGTCGTCGGTCGAATAAAAGCTCAGCAATATCTTGTGGTGATCATTTGAAGGCAGCGTCGCATTGAACGCTTTGATTGCGGCGTTGAGTTCGTCCGGCCCGGGAATTATGAGTTTCTCACCGATTAATTCAAATCCTAGTTTTTTCGCGTTGTCCGCACCGAGCGCTTCAACGATTACGCGGGGATCGAGAACGATATCGGCGTATCGCACTGGATAACGCGAGATATCGCCCCAAGTTTGACCAGGTCGCAGCTCGACAACGTGTTGCAGGTGACCGAAACGCCCTGTAACGGTCCCGGTCACCTGAACTGAATCCATCAATCCTTTGCGTGCAGCGGCCCGACGGACGCCTTGTCCTAAGCGAGTATCGGCAAGGGCCGAGTAGTACTCGCTAAACCAAAACGGGCAGTCGAAGGTTTTCGCGTGAACCGCATTCGAGCACGAAGCGACAAAAAGCATCGTTACAATCGCCATTCGAAATTTCGGAATTCGGAGCATACTTCGCATCACTCTTCGTATCGGAGTAAGTCGATCCGCGCTCGCCCGACGTTAGCCGAGTTGATCAAGATCTGCTCAACTTCTGAGCAGTGTTGAGAGTATTTGGGCCCTTTGCGGCTGGACGGTAAAACAAGCAGCGTGCTAACTAACCGCTTCTTTCAGCATCACTTTCCGCGGAGAGGTGGCCGAGTGGCTGAAGGCGCACGACTCGAAATCGTGTAACGGTTAATACCCGTTCGAGAGTTCGAATCTCTCCCTCTCCGCCATTCTTTCTCGAAGCAAAACGATGTCCCCGCATAGTCCCTGCGCATAAGTCCAAGCGCATCAAGTACTTGAAATTTCAACAACCACCGCACGTCGAGTGCACCGATATGTCCAGACATGTCTGTGCATTTCAAAATTTCGCTTCCAAATGCTACCGGGTTTGCTTCCAGAGATTTCTGGTATTCGATTTTCTAGGAGCGAAGGATTTTTTTACGACAACATCGGCGGAGCCACGATCGTTCGCGTGTCCCCATTTGAAGAAGAAAAACCCGCTTTTGAAAAGCGAGCTTTCTCGTGCGATTAAGCGAACAGTGACAAGGGGTTTGCGCTCAACATCACTGACCGGCGTGAAAGACGATGACTTGATTCTGAAATCTTAGAGCGAGAACCGCCGCAGGATTCGTGCGGGTGAAGTCTACAGAGAAGCGTCTTCGCACACGGCTCCTATGGATGCTTAAAACTGCACTTATGATCCAGACAACGAGATTTTGGACTAACTTTTAGTTGCTTAGAGGCTTCGCAACTATCTGCAGTGCCTCTCCAGTGATAATATTCCTGTGCTTCTTTCTTAAATTTTCGATTTATAGAAGTCGGACTGGAGCAAATCCCGTCTGTGATTATGCAATCAGAATCTCCATCACAAGAAAACCAATTTGGATCTTCGGTCTTGGCTAGAGCCATTAAAAGTGTGGGTGCAAGACATAGAGCAAGCACGAATCTAAACATGAAATTTGACCTCGCTTTGAAATTGTTCTCTGACTTAACTAGACCTTCGACCGTCCCACGACACTTCTTAGACGGATCTTAGGCACGATCGCAGAAAATAGTGGCGTTGTTTTTCTAGTCTAAGTCGAATTCAACCGACACGAAAGTATGCTCGGAGTTCGTCGGTGGCGCATCGATTTTAAAACTAAGACGGCCTGCGCGTTGCTCGCGAGCCTTACTTTCATCGTTGATAGCGGCCTCGCCACTCCCTGCAACATAGAAGATTGGCGGCGTCTAAGCCCAGATTGGGCGGTTGAGAGTAGTGAGGAACTAGATCGTCTCTCGGGTCTGGCGGAAGAGAATCGGGTACAAATTATTTCTGAAAGTATTCGCAACAAAATCGATAACTCGGGAACTGTTCACGGCGCAGTAACAAATCTCACCGACACCGAGTTGGCGGTATACCTGCGAGTGCTGCGGAAAAAATATCCCGGCATATATGGTGAAATACAAAAGACCGACGCCTACAAAGCCTACCGTGACATTTTGCAATCCTCAGTAGAAAAGATCCACGGACAGGAGCGTGCGCGCAATGTCTTGAAGGCAGCCGTTGCAAGAGCCATCGAAAGACGAAAGCTGAATGTCGCTTCAGATTTTCCACGCGCGGCTGACGACGGCGGCTATCGGACTGTCGAAAAGGTTCCCTATGCACTCTTCGATCGGTCGATCTCTGAGCTGAATGATCACTTTCCGCGCGAGATGCTGGATGTGGCGCAGTTCGAAGGAAAAACGTTGCTCGACCTCGGTGGGGGCCCAAAAGCGACTTTTGTTACCCAGCTGATCGATGCCACCCAAGGTCGAGCGACCGCCGTTTCGATCGACATCAATGCCGACCTTTCAGTGAACAAAACCGGGCGCGGAGTTATCAATCTGCGGCAAAACTTTGCTAGCCTCCCGTTCGAAGATGGGAGGTTTGATTTCATCTATTCATCCTACTCTTTGTTTTTCGGTAAATACTTTGAACTGCATTCAAAAGAGTTTCTACTCACTGTTTTAAGCGAGTGTCGTAGGGTTTTGAAACCCGGCGGCGTAATGCGGTTCTCGCCGGTGAACGAAGATCTTGTAAAAAAGTTGGGACGGCTTCCAGGTTTAGAAGTGCGACGGAACGGATTTCGGAATGGTCACTGGTGGGTAGAAATCGGAAGAGTCGAACTGACCACCAGAGATTGAACGGAACGAACTTGCGCGCGGTCTGGAGCAAAACGAAGAAACTGATATTCGCACGCTTGCTCGCAGTGGCCTCTGGTTGTGAGTACTGTCTCGATCGCTGTCGCGACGCCCGTTTCGCTCATTAACAGCTCGAGTCTCAAAAGTGAAATATCTGTAATGTTTTTCCCGAAGCGATAATTACGTAATCTTTTTTTTGTTGTATGATTAAAGACTCGAAAGAAATCGAAACGAGAAACCAAACAATTCAAGCCAAATTGGCGATGAGATTTTTTATGAGAAAAATGTTTGTGCTGGCGCTACTATTTATGATGTCGACTTCAGCCTTTGCGGGAAACATTCCGGTGGATAGCTGTAAGTCGCATGCTGAAGCTCTTGGAAACGCAATTTTAGAAGTGAAATCAAATGAATTCGGTAGGGCCGACGATGGTAAACCCCTTGGTTCGGGGATTTTTCCACACAGAACAACTTCGAAAAACGGGACCTATCTAATGATGGGTACTATTTTTCATACTGAATACAAAGTGAAGGCCACGCTGAACGACGATTGTTCTGTTAAGTCGGTAAGATTTGCGGAATGGTCTGAACCTCTAGAATAGTGGTTTTTTTGAGAATCGAAGAGTCGTTCCAGCGAGCGACTCTTAGTTTTTCGCATTCATTTTGGCACCGGTTCTCGACCTTTCTCCATCGGCCACCAAACGGTCGGTCAAAACGCTCGGCACAGGTCGCTTGAATTGCCCACTTTCTATGAGATCATTCGATCCCGAACTCGATTATTGCAGTGGTTAGAGTGTGAACGGCCTGAGCCACTTTGATTAACTTTAGGAGCTTTCTATGAAAAATATGATAATCGGTTTTTGTTTAATTTCTACTTTCTCGACGATTTCCATTTCAGCTCAGGCTGATACGAATGATTACTTGCGAGCAGAAGTGCTGCAGCGGATTCAGTTGAGAAATGCGGCAATTAGAAATGATTCTCTAGAGAACAAAGGCATGATCGCGAAAAGAATAGATACTTTGTCAGCAGCCTTTAGCAACGTAATCGCCGAATTGGCAAAGCGCCTGGATACAACCGTATCCGCTCAAAACTTAGGAGAAATTGTAAAGAATGGTTCAGCTACAAACGCGGAAATGATGTTCAAATTCACGAACAATATGATTTGCGAACTATCGTGGTTTCCGGGCGGCAAGCAGGGACCAGGCTTCGTCAGATGTGTCACGAGTGATGGCATCACGCGGAAAACAGAATTTGATTCGAATGGTTCACTTACTGGCGCTCTTTAAGTCCTAACGCCTGGATTCGGATACGAGACAGATTAGTGACGAGGCGATTTTCCGAAGAGCAGATGGTCAAGTTTCTGAAACGCCTCAAGTTCGCTTTAAGCGACCAAATCAGGCGACCTTAACAGCGTCGAGTCCGATTTTATCGAAACTAAAAGTGACTCAGAAGGCGTAAGTCAAAATTCAAATTCCCGACTTGCGAATCACAGGGTGCGGTCACTCAAAGGGGTTGTGATCCCACCCCGATTTTCCGGACACCAAATTCTGCAGCATCATTTAACGGTGCAAAGCAGGAGCGTCGTCAGTCGGCCCAACGAACTCACGTAGTTTAGATAACCAACGAGCTGCCCGTCCACATTTTGGAGTCCGAGGATCGCGGTTTCTGCGCCATTCGAGTACGAACCAGATCCCATTGTAGATCCACCCGAGCCAGTCACCTCTTTCGGTGCCGTCACGAACTGGCCATATTTTTTTAAGGTGTCACCCTGCAACAGAACCGACAGTTTGATCGGTTGCTGGACAACGTTATTAGGCAACACTTCGGCCGCAAATTCGACGATCAACGGGTCTCGCGACGCCGCATCGCTTCGACAAGAAAAGTTCGTGTTGGCGGCGAATGCGTTCGACGAGAGCAGTGTGGCAACAAGAATCAGGCATGGCTTCATAAAAGTAATCCTCCAAAAAGAATGTCATGAGAACAGAGATTTAAGAGCGAAAGCGGGAATCGTGCCAGAGTAACCGAAATCCAAAACATCTCATGTTTCTCGGCGGGGCGTAAAATTCAGCGGTACAAGCATAAGATATGTTTCAACTTTCGAGGACGAATCTTTAAAACCGCTTTCTCCAATCGCAAATGCTTGATCGAGAAAAAGTTCGAAAAAGTGATGGCATTACTCCGTCAAATTCCAAGTTTTTCAATCTTTTCGATGATTGCGGGCCGGCTTTGAGCAAATCATCGAGCTCCCCGCCTTTTCAAGAAATCAGAGGCTGATAAATTGATCCAACGAATACATGGAGGTGAGGCCCCCCTTTAACCAAGGCACTCGAAAGTGATCCTACCCCGATTTTCCGGACACCAAATTCTGTGGTATAACCGCAGGTCTGAAAGGGAAATCGATGAAACGAAAGTATCACGTGACCGATTTCATCTAAAGTACGCCACCCAATTTCATCGTAGTGCACCACTTGTATTCGATTTGAAGGCTCTTTCCCGGAGCGTCAGAGACAGTTTTTTAGGTCTCTGATCACGTTGTTCCCAGAGGTGGGAATGGCGGCAACACGGGAAACGGTTTTGAAGACTTCATGCACTTCTCGCTCGACGGGATGTGAATGCAGAAAGGGCGAAAACAGATTCTCCGCCCTCAGCAATATCATTACATGCAGCTGAGAGCTGCGACCGCTGTCAAAACTTGCATGTCTTTCCATTGCGGCGTTTCGACGTTTGCAAAAGCGGCTTTAACGTTTTTGGATTTGAGACACTCGGTCGGCACCTGCAATTTATCCATTTCGCCGGCGTTGTGTACGACGTTGCGGATGCTGCGAGGTTGAAGCGGATACAGGAACATGTCTTTCTCACGCATCTGATAAGTTTCGACCATGCTGGGCTCGAGTTCTCGATACGCTTCGACGTGAGGTTTTACACCGATCGTCTGATTTGTTGATCCCGAAGGCTGGAAGAACAGACCGCCAGTCTGCCATCGCTGAAAACGTCCGTGCGTCGCGCCGTTGGTTTGGTAAGAACCTTTCCCGAATGTCGTTTGGCCGACAATCAGCGCGCGATTCAGATCTCGGAATGCTCCCGCAATTAATTCGGACGCACTCGCAGAACTGCCGTCTACGAGAACTGCAAGTTTTCCGCCGTAGATTTTTTGGCCTTTTGAAATCATAGCGGAAAGTCCGTGATCATTTAGCTCGATGCCTCGAGTGAGATCGGCCAATGCTTGTGGCGAGCGCAGCAACTTCAAATAATCCTGATAAATTTCGTCTTCGATATTTTCGCCGGCCTCTTCCGTCAATTGTTCGATCTGCTCCTTGAGCATCGCGCTCGCTCGATCGGACGGCGATGCAGAGCCAGCCTGTGGTAGAACCTGCATTCCCCGAGCTTCGCTGTAGGCGATTGCTTGGCCGGGACCTACGAAAAGTCCGGCGATACATTCCGCGATCGATACGGCTCCGCCGCCGTTGCCTCGCAAATCCAGCAGGACTTGGTCAACCTTCGCGGCATTGAATTTCTTCAGTACTTCAGCGATGTCTTCACATCCGTTGCTGTACATGAAATTTTCGAGGCGAACCAAGCCGACAGTTGTCTTGCTCGATTGTTGGATCGAATGACTTACGACTGGGGTCACAACTTTTTTGCGGATGGCTTGAACTTCAAAAGTTTTTCCACTGCGCAAGATCTTAAGCGCAAGAGTTCCGCCTTCTTCTCCGCGCATTGCTTTCGATACCATTGTGCGATTGAGGCCCTTCAACACTTGGCCATTCACACTCAAGATTGTGTCATCAGGCTGGAGTCCCGCGGCGTCAGCGCCAGAACCTTTCACAATCATTTCGACAGTTGCTCCAACAGGAGACTCGACGAATCGAATGCCAAGGCCAATAAATTCTGCTTCTTTCGAGCCGACTTCTTTACTGGTCTCTTCAGCAATTCGCCAATCAGAGTGTGGATCTAAACTGATGTGAAGGTATTCGTTGATTGCTCCCATCCAAATGTCTTCATTGAGCTTCGATGGATAAGTGGCATCTAAGAAGCTCAGCACTTC
Source organism: Bdellovibrionales bacterium (assembly GCA_043716655.1). Lineage (GTDB taxonomy): Bacteria > Bdellovibrionota > Bdellovibrionia > Bdellovibrionales > JAMPXM01. Next base: position 12,697 of record JAYSYF010000124.1, read on the forward strand.
CGAGATTACGTCGTTAGACGCGACTTTGAAGTGATAGTAGGCGGGTTCGAAATCGCGACGAAAGTCGGTCTTACTTTTCTCACTGCGCAAATAGACTTGTTTCAACAGCGAAGCGTTGATGTCAACGTTCGCATCTGTCGCTTCAAGGGCCTCAGTTACGAGTGCCAAGTTGTTCGCATTCAACACAAGTTGAGTTTTGTGAAGATCGAGAAAGGCGAGGGCGGTCGTTTGAGTTTTCAGATTCAATTTGGAATCTAAAGCGGCCGTCAAAACTTGAAGGGCAGAGATGCAAGCCAAGTAGTGACGTTGATCTTTCGAACAGTTCTCGCGATTCACGTAAGTCTTGAAATAGTTCAGATCGACAACATCTTTGGGAGGTGCCGCGCTCTGCGCGAACGCGGCATCCATCGCTACGTTAGAAACCAAACCCAAAGAAACCAATACGCCCAACCAAGCATTCATCGCCACAGCCCCCCTGCGAACTTGAGATTAGAAACCCCGCCTCATCTATGAAGTCGTGTTAGCACGACGAGCAAAACCGCCCATTGATGAGTTGCGCATATCTTTGAATTGGGGGAATAAGTGCTTCTTATGCGTGACGTATTCGCAGCTCAAATCATGCGTTTATCCGGACTTGCTGGTGCAGTCAGATTTAGCCAAGCAAAATTTGCTACAATTTGAATGTCGGCAAAAGTACTCGACAGTGAAAAAAGCAAATGGACTTTATTGCGATATCTTATGGCCGCCCAAACGTACTACGCAGGCAGAGTCATGATCAGCGGCGGTTACCAAAGTCCAACCGTCACCGTTCTCGACAACTTGGCTTGCGCCCGACGAGATGAATGGTTCGATCGTGATAACCTGATTCTTCTTTAGAATACGCTTGTCGCTTTTGTCGTAGAAACCAGGAATGAAGACTGGTTCCTCGTGAAGCGCTCGTCCGACGCCGTGGCTTCCGAGGTTTTCAATCACCGTAAATCCATTTTTTTCCGCCTCGGTCTCGATGGCGTATCCGATCCGATTTAGTTTCGCTCCCGCGCGCGCGATAAGTAGATGAAGCTTCGACTCGGGCGGGATGATGGCAGAACCACCGGTATCGGCGAAGTATCCATCGAGCTCGGCTGAGACGTCGATGTTGACGAGATCGCCGGCCTTAAGAACTTTCGAACCCGGAATGCCATGCGCGGCTTCTTCATTAACGCTGATACATGTGTGGCCTGGAAAGAGGTATGTGAGTTTCGGCGCCGACCGCGCTCCATGCGAAGCTAAAAACTCGCCGCCAAGATTATCCAGCTCGAGCGTCGTGATGCCGGGCTCGAGTTTCGAATGCATGAACTGAAGACAACGAGCGACAATTCGGCCAACTTTGCGAAGCGCTTCGAGGTCTTTTTCAGAATTGATCGACATAGTCTTATGTGTAATTGAGCCGAATGACGCGGTCATTAACCAAAAGTTTTAGGTCGGGCGCAGATGGATTTTTCTGAAAAAACCGACAAGTGTAAGATATTGACTTAGGAGCGCGTCGTTGAATCTACGAAAGTTTCGTAAACTATTTTACGTACTGGCAGCTTCGCCCGTGCTCGTTTTATTCGGATGGAACCGGCAAAAGACGCATGATTATGGCAGCTGAAAAAATTGGTGCAACCTGCACACCATAGCTAACGCGAAAAATGTTATTTTCGGCTTCGTACTGCTGTTGGCGATACCGCCTATCGGTGCCAAACCAGCGTTGCCACTGTTCGGATTTCTCCATCACCCTGCGTTCTATGATCTCCGTTACCTAATCTGCCTCGCTGTTTTCGCAATTTGGATCCTGCGATATTTCGGACGTGATTTTGAACGCATTCTTCTTTGGCTCGCGCTCGCTAATGTGATTTTTCGGTTCTGTATTCAGTATTCCGGCGTAGGCGCATTCATGATCTCTGCGTTTTACCTATTTGCATTTGCACTGCTGTTTCTGGCGGGGCCAAAGAGTCGACCAGGGGAAAGCCTGCGAACCGAAGCCGCCGTCTTGATGTCTGTCGTGTTTTTTAGCGCCACTCTTCAGAAAATAAATTCTGAATATCTCGGTGGCCAAGAATTCTCGCCAACCGGCTCGTTCATGATTTACCTTCGCAGCTGGACGCCGCTACTAAACGGTCCAACCGCGCAAATGCTGGCATCGCCCTTGGCCTACCTGTCGATCGCCGTCGAGCTGATCATAGGGATAGGCCTGCTACTGCGACCTGTTTTCTTCTCACAGATCGCGATTCTTTTTGTCCTATCACTTTCGTTGCTTCATCCACCGGTGCTCTACGTCTACTTCTTTTTACTGCCGCTCTTTATACTCGTCTCAGGCGAAGCAAGCCGGCTCTTCACAAAGTACCTCGGGAGCAACTCATTTCGAGTGCCGATCATCATGGCGGTCGTCATTAGAGCGATGGTCTATGAAACCGGAGCACAAGATGTGTTTCCGTACTTCACGTATGCTATGGCGGTTGTACTCCTGGCGGTGCACATCAGTTCGATACTCAAAAACTGGAAATCGAGAACGGATGTTACGGATTGCGCTCTTAGTTTTCAGTGGCGTCCAAGAAGCCTCGTACTTCCGACGATCGCGGTCTTGTCGTTTGTCGGATCCCACTTTTTTCTTCCCAGTCCGCTCGGCTTCAACATGTTTTCCGCAAGCAGATTCAAAACTCCGTTTTACACGTTGAGTATCTCGGACCCGCAAGCTTGTGCGATGACCCGCTCCCGCTGGGCGATGACGATCGTGACGGATACATCGTTAGATTTCGCGCAAGATGGAAGCTGCACGGTCCGATTTCCTACGAAATCCGGGCTGATGACGATTGTGGACGAGGTCGCTAAGACCTATCCAAATTCAAAATTCGACATTGCAAGGCGTGACCAGCCCCTGTTTTGATTCAGAAAACACCACAATCGGTTCACTAACTCGGATGGCGCTTGCTGAAACACTCGGCAGCGCGATAGGCCCATGGTGTTCAAAATCAAACTTTCACGGGAACCGACCCCATTGAACGATCGCGAATTAAACACGGGCGAACAGCCCGTATATCGAACAGGGGAAAAGGTCGTCGAGTTCGAACGCGTTTTTGGCGAGCCGTTGGAAGCCTGGGAAGTTGTTGGTTCAGGATTTGAAACGTACCTGAACTACAGTCGTTTCCCTTACGGAACATATACTTATCGTGGACAAGCGGCGCAGGTTTGCACGGCTGTTGTCGGCGCCTACAAATTTGTCGGCGTGGCTGAAAACACGATTCGAGTGCGTAAGGCGATGATGGCAGTCTCGCTTCGCCTCGCGGGCACGACTCCATCTCAGTTCAACTGTGCCACTTATGAGGCGATGGTTTCAAAAAATCCATCGTTCACATCGAGAGAAAAACTCTTCGACTCACTATAATTTCAGACCTATCCGGCCGCAATTTAGCCGGCGGGAATAACAGGAATGCGATGCCACTCGAGTCGCATTTCCTGCATCAGCAGTGCGTTCGTCTTTCGACAAAGAATAGCCAACGGCACCTTTTGCAAAAAACTCGGAAGCTTCGTCGACACTAGGAAAAATCGAAGTCTTCGTCAGTTCCGAGGCAACGGGAAGCTGAAACATGGGCTCCTCTGTGCTCAAACAGCGTTTTGCGAACGAAACTCTTCGAGCGAAAGGCCCCAATATGTTTCGATTTGCTCGATCGAACCCATCGGGC
>JAYSYF010000125.1:0-16354 GCA_043716655.1 Bdellovibrionales bacterium
GACCTTCGAAACTTCAGTTTCGATCACATCGTGTTCTCGGTGATTCGTGCGCACGCGATGGCTAGCGAATGCGTCTATGGCGCGCCGGTACTACCGCCGTATTAAGCGCCTGCCACAGATAACGATTTTATCAAAAGGTCAGGCGCCAACACGCTTGACGTTTTTTTTGTCATTCGTGAACTCACTTTTTCTACGCCTAACAATAGTTCGCGAATCGAGCCGGCAACGACGAAGTTGCAGAGCGCTTTGACTCGTTTCCCATTTTCCCAAAGCTCGCCCTCACTTTGAAATCCGAATTCTCCGGACCCCGGCTGAAAGCCAGCATGATAGCCTGTGAAGTCCGTCACGTAGATCAACTTTGGGTGCGCAGCCAGCAGCTCCTCGAACGAGGCGGTGCCTGGAGCAACCACCAAGTTAGAAGGACCGATGCCTAGCTCGTCCTTAGCAGAGCGACGTGCACTCGCTGTATGCGGCAACCCGAGCTTCCGCGCATACACTGTGTTTGTGAGGAAAGCAGTCAAAACGCCATCTCGAATCAGATACGTCTTTTTTGCGCGAGCGCCCTCGGCGTCGAACGCGCGATTGCCGACGCCATCTTGCAGACTCGGGTCATCGGTTAACGTTAGCAGCTGACTCGCGATCGTCTTTCCGATTTCAGTTTCGGCCTTTCCATCTTTACCGATGGAACCGAAAATCGAAGTTCGTTCAGAAATCGATTTTGCAGAGAAATAATCGATAATCAGACCGAACACTTCGGCGACGACGTCGCGATCGATCAAAATCGGATATCTTCCCGTCGGAGGCGAACCTGCGCCCAGCTTCAATAGCGCTTTTTTGCCGGCGCTCGCTGCGACTTCGCTGATAACGTCGATTCCGCCCTTCGAAGCATCACGAGTGAAGAAGCTGTCGCCTCCCATTCGCGATTCTTCACCCTGTTTTGCTAGGCAATATGAATAACCAGAAATCGACGTACGTCGTTGGCGTGCGCGAACACCGCGCGTATTAAAAATCAGAAACTCACCGCTCGACTCTCCATAACTATTGTATGGAACACTCGCAATTCGCGGATCGACTTCTTTGGTTTTGCGTTCGATTTCAATAGCACGTTCGATCTTGCGATCGATCGAAACGGTTCCGAGCGAATCGTTGAACAGGCCTGGATCTTCCGGCACCGCTTCGGTCGCCGCATAAAGCTCGACGGATTCTTTTTGCAGCTGTTCCTTCGAACGACCACGGCTCGCGAATTTCGCATTTTCTAATGCTTCAAAGTAGGCCGCCTCAAGATCTTTGTCTTCGAGGCTTTCAGTCCAGCAGTAACCTTCAACGCCACCGTGGATGACACGAAGTCCGCCGACATGCGATTGCGAGGAATCATATTTTTCGAGCTTTCCGTCGTTAACCGAAAGCCGAAGACTTTCTCCACCCTCGACGAGAAGTTCTGCTTCTGTGCCATCTCGTTTCGCCAACGCCGCGATCTTTGAAAAACTGCTTTCAAGCTTGATTGCATCAAACATCGAGATCCCCTTATGCGCCTGCTCGGCCGCCCACCAAAATTTTAGAGACGAGGATCGCCGGTTGCCCTACGGTTGTTGGAATGCTGCCGCTGACAGAGCCGCACATTCCATCTTGCAGTCGCAATACGTTTCCGACTTTTTTAATGCGACCGAGAGTTTCGATTCCTCGACCGATCAATGTCGCACCCTTCACAGGCTTCAAGAGCTTTCCGCCTTTGATGAGCCACGCTTCAGTGACTCCAAAATTGTAATCGCCGGTGCCGGGTGAAACCGAACCGCCACCCATTTCTTTCGCATAGATGCCGTGATCGATGTCCTTGATCATATCTTCGAGATTGTCTTTGCCAGCAGCGATAAACGTATTTCGCATACGCGACGCCGGAGCGTACTTGTAGCTCTGACGTCGGCCACTTCCCGTGCGTTCGTGACCCGTCTGATTCGCACCCATTCCGTCAACGATGTAACTTTTCAATACGCCGTTTTCGATCAGCACCGTTTTCTTGGTCTTCATACCTTCGTCGTCGACGTTCAACGAACCCCAGGTATTTGCAATCGTTCCGTCGTCGATGGCGGTCACGCAATCTTCGGCAATCTTAGTGCCCATTTTTTTACAGAACACCGAAGCGTTCTTAGCGACGGCAGTTGTTTCGAGTCCGTGCCCACACGCCTCGTGAAAAATAACTCCGCCAAAACCATTGTCGATCACGACGGGCATTTCTCCGGCAGGAGCAAAATCGGCATGAATCAAAAGTTTCGCTCGATCAACGGCGGCTGTCGAAAGTATCTCGAAGTCGACAGTCTCGAACCAATCGCTACCGCCCAGAGTTCCCAAGCGAGTGCTCGATGATTCACGTTCGCCTTGATCTTCGAGCGAAACGTTAACGCCGGCGCGTACGTAATTGCGTTCGTCCTCGGCCCAGATGCCGTGACTGTTGGCGATCAACACCCGCTGATTTTTTTCGACTAAAAATGGTTCGACCTGAGTGACCATCGACGATCGTTCGCGCGCGGAAGAATCCATCGTCATCAAATGGCGAAACTTTTTATCTCGATCGTATTCCCATGGCCGAGAACCATAATGATGAAGCTCATCAAAACTCACGGCATTGAACGACGCGGCTTCAACACGAGTGACTCCAGTTCCGCCAGCCAACGCCGGTTTAGCTGCGGCCGCCGTCTTCGCTGCCTTCACGAGTCCACTCTCACTTAGATCATTCGTCGTCACATAAACTTGTTCGTGACCGTAAAAGACTCGAACGCCCGCACCCTTGAGGCGACCAACTAAGGCTTTTGACGGCTTCGAATCGATCACTCGCAATTCGCTCTGGTAAGTGTCTTCGACAAAGAGTTCAGCGAACTGTGCCCCGCGCTCGAGCGCGGCATCGAGCACCTTTCTAACAATCGAATGCGATATCATGGGTACCCACTTTTCAACTGGACCGAGCTTTTGCCAAGCCTAGCAGGACGACTGTGAAGAAGAAAGCTTCGACAACGGCGATTCAAATACGTCAAAACTGACGGAATAACGCCTGTTCGGTCTCGCAATGCTGTCAGGTCCATTTAGAATAGGGATTGCATGGACATCATGCAGGAGGACCTATGAAGGACCGTAATTATGAGAGCACGAAGATCGATTTGAAGGACCTAGAAGCTAAGGGACTTGAATTCGCTCGAAGCACCGTATCTGCCGCTGAATTTATCGGTGATACAATTCGCGCCGAAGGAAAACACTTCGCTGGAATGGCTTATCAGTTTTTGACAGCGAAACTGACGGGGCACAAGTTTAGTTCAAATCGAGACATTTCTCTCGAGCCGCTTGCGGGCGTTGGAACGAATTCGGCCAGCGTTGGCGATGACCCAATTTTACGCTGAAAAAGTGACGTGATTCTGCTAGAGCTTGGAGAACGTGAAATACAATTCGTTCTTTCCGACTCTAATTTATCAGGCCCCGCTATTGTCGTCTCGCACCGGCAATGCACTTCGACGTGAGATCGGTCGCGAGATCTTGATCATCAGGAAAATCGACGACGACGGCATCGAGTGGTCGCGAAAAAACTATGCTGACGGATTCACGTCATACGGGTCCATGGATAAGCTCCATCAAACCTCACCCACATTTGCAGAACTTGAAAAAGCAATCGATCGCCACGTTTTAAAATTCGCCCGAAAGCAAAACTGGGATCTCGATGGTGGCAGACTCAAAATGTCCACCTGCTGGGTCAACGTCATGCCAGCCGGCGCCGCGCACAGCTTGCACCTTCATCCTTTGTCGGTTGTCAGCGGAACGTTCTATGTCGCGACTCCCAAAGGATCGAGCCCAATTAAGTTCGAGGACCCACGAATGGACAAGTTCATGGCTCAACCGCCGCGAACAATGAAATCGAAACTGCAGCCCTTCGCATCGATCGAGCCATGCGAGGGAGAAATTGTTTTATTCGAAAGCTGGCTTCGTCATGAAGTTCCACGAATGGTTAAAACCGTAAAGCAAGACCGCGTGTCAGTGAGTTTCAACTACGACTGGGTCTGAAGGACCGACTGGAACCGCAACTGGAACTGATGACGTGGCTATCGGCACTGGAGCCGTGTTCACTAGCCCTACTTGCTCGAGAAGAAAACGACTCGCAATGGCCGAGATCGACAGCACGGTTTCAGCGTGCACTCGGATCATTTCGACCCAATCTTCGCTCGCAATTTCTGCATTCTCCGGAAAACCGAGCTGCTTTTTCACTTCGCGGCGTGAAGCGGGCAATTCGTAGCGCGCACCCGAAAGTTCCTGAACTTCGCGCTCTAACAACATACCTTCGTCTTCGTCGATCTGCTCAAGCAAGACGGCATCTTCGACGCGACTACTGACAACAACCGAAGTGCGATCACGCAGAGGCCGCGCTTGTGAACCCGCCGAGCTTGGGGCCTGCGCTTGAATAGCCTGGTTTAGCGGTGGTGCGATTTCCGAGTCGATGAAAATGACGGCGTCGTCGCCGACGTCGAGAAGTTCGATCGCCCGTGCTTTCGCGAATGCAGGACAAAGTTCGTTCACAGCGAGATCTTTAAAAACACATGTCGACGTATCGGCCGCCGCGCGTGAAACCGCGATAGTACTGGCGACCACCGCAGCGATCACAAAGCTGAAATTTCGAGTTGCACGGTTCGACATGAGCACTCCCTGCCGGATCTCATTACAAGGATCGTACAAGAAACCGACACCAATCGAAGCCGCCGTTTTCACCGTCAGAAAATCCTGAAGGGCCGTACGCGACGTGCGACCATTTTTTGTTCGCCGATTTGCAAAAGCTACCGCAGCGGTAATTTCAAGCTGTGGTGCCGCCCTGGGGCACTATTTTGAGGTTTTCAGCAAAAGTGAAACGCCTGTTTCACTTTCCGTCGATCCCGCCGTTTCAACATCCAAATATTAGATGGTCCGAACCCTGCTATAGGTCTTCCCATGAAATCCATTTTGTTCCGTTTAGCCAGTGCCGCTGCTCTGATGTTTGTGGGCCTCCAAGCTCACGCTTCGTACATGATCATTCCCTACAAAAACGTGAGGCTCGATCCGACTGTTCGGACTCACTTTGTGATTTCGAGCAAAGGCAACGACCTCGGATTCGCGCCGCAATTGTCGGGACTCACGAAGGCCGCTAAACTGAGCGAGGTCTATACAAATGATCAGGTCGTTCTTCTTTTCCCCGAAGAGAATGATCAAAACTTGAGATGGCTTCAGCGCTCGGGATTAACCGCAGCTCGCAAAGTCGATGCGCTTCTCGACACAAAGCGACTCTTCGAAGAACTCTCGGCGTATACACAGATCGTTTCGATTCATACTTACGGACATAGCGCGATTCCAGAAGGTGTCTTTCTCGATGCTGTCGGCAAAAAAGACATTCGTTGGTATCCGACTTTGAAGGGCCCGGAGAAACTGGTCGGCCGCTTCACGAGTGACGCTCATGTCACTCTTCACGGCTGCAATCTCGGCCACTCGATGGCACCGATGCTGTCGCGCCTCTGGAAGATTCCAGTTGCCGGAGCATTGACCGGCACAAACTTCGAAGTGTTGATGCCGAACGGAAGTTTTGCTCCACTCGGTCCCGAAAAAGGCTGGGCGAAAACAAGCCTCGGAGTTTATCGCGAAGACGGCACATGCATCCGCGGCTGCGTTCGCATGCGCCCTGGTAATGGGATCTATGACGGCAAATACGGAAAATATCGGCAGGGTCTGCCGTTCTACAAATTCTTCTGTTCGGGCATCCCCGAAGAAGATTGCTTGAAGGGCATGGCCCGTTCATTAGTTTCATCGGTCACGGCAAACGCCGTACCGGCAGTTCCATCGCTCGAGCAATATGCGCAAGCGGCGCGCGAGTGGCTCTGCCCCGTCAGAGATAATCCGGCTTACCAGAAACTTTGCGAAGCGCAGTTAGCTGCTATTCAGCCTTCGCTCGTCGCTGGCGCGTCTGCATTTCGTTTCTTTACGCCCTTCCCAGGCGCGAGCAACCAGTGCAATTTTGCTAGCTGCTACGTGAAACCACAATGTCTGATACTTTCGAAAACATCGGACTGCGCCCAGCAGGAAACTCCACCGGCGCGTTCGACGACATTTGTTGATGAGTACGAGAATTACCTAAAGGGTTTCGCGTTACTCGCCTCAGGCAAGTAATGCAGCGGATGGATTTGCTCAGTCGATGCTTCGACTGAGCTCGGTTCGTCTCTTAGTTTGCGAGGGCTTTTTTGTAAGCTTTCGCGCGGCTTTCCAAATGCAGTCGCAAAGCACCTTCAATGACCGGTGCTGCCATCGCTGGATCGACTTCGACCTCAAGTTCGTCGACGATCAATCCACCATCGCCGTTCTCGCTGATCTTGTGTGTGTGGCGCCATGATTTCAAAACTTTCGGCAACTCAATGCCTTCATCGACATAGGTGAGCGAATCGACGTTCGAAGTCCACTCGGTGATTTTTGACGTGAACGTCAAACCACCGCGAAGAAATCCGTACGCAACGTCCAGACCGGCACCGACCTTCTCAAAAACAGGGCTGTTCTCAATATAAGGCTTAACCTTGTCAGGAGCTTTTGCGGCGACCAACATTTGTGCGAGTCCGGTGAGTCCCTGAAATTCAAGTGACGGAAGACTTACTGTCACAGTGTCACCGAGGGCGAGTTGTTCGCCCGACGACTGATTCACTTCCGGCGTATCGCTTGAAGGAACAACGCGTGCTTCGAGTGCGCCTCGGCCCATCTCTGTCAAAAAACGTTCGACTCCTTCACGGGTCAGCAACGCCTCTATTTCAGCACGCTTCTTGGGAACGGCTGTTGTTTGGCGAATTACGATTTTCGGAGACGGCGATTTGATCATTTGATTCACCTTTGGGTTCGCTAATGGCAATCTGCCCAATTCGAGCGAGCTGCGTTTCGTTCAGAATACGAATCACACGTCCCTTCAAATCAATCACGCCTTCTTTTTTCAAAGCAGTCAGAGTCCGAATCACCGACTCGTAAACGGTACCCGCTAGATGCGCGATCTCTTCCCGCGTCAAATCGAGATCGATGACGCGAACCGATGATTCTGAAACGCCATGACGCTCTGCCAATGACCAAATGGTGGCCGCTACGCGGGCACGCACCGGGAGAAGCTCAAGCGGTCGGCGAAACTGACGATGAACCGGTTTTGTTTCGGCTTCCTGAAGTGCCGCCAACAAAATCGGAGGAGCACCCTTGAGCCATGCGAGAGCGTCCGCTGCCGAGTGAATCTGCACTTCCGTTCCACCTACAGCTTCGAGCGATTCGTGTTGGGTGCCTGAGAACCCGAGCAATTCGCTAAAGCCAATCGTCTCGCCAGTCGCAACGATCCCTGCCAAGAAACCCTGCGATTGATAGTGGCGATAACGTTTAAGACTTCCGCTCTTTACCGTCACTAGGCCTAGGAACGGTTGGCCCTCCTTCACTAGTATTTCGCCATTGGCGAGGAGCAATTCGGTGGGACGTTCAGAAGTGATGTGCGGGACTTGTTTTGGTTCCATTCCAAAAGCCTAACGGGAATTTTCATTTATTAAAAATAGATCATTTGCATGATATTGTTCGTTTTAAACAAAGAATGTCGAACGGCGTGACGGCCACATTGTTTTCGGGCAAGTTGAAAGGATATGAAGGCACCTCCGAAACGTCTTGTCACCGCTGCACTCCCCTACGCGAATGGACCGATTCACATCGGGCATCTCGTTGGCTACATGCAGGCAGATTTTTGGGTCCGCTGGAACAAGATGAACGGGCGTGAGTGTATCTATATTTGTGGAGACGACACGCACGGTACTCCTATCATGGTGAAAGCCCGCGAGCTTGGCGTTACTCCCGAAGAATTCATCGGCAAGTCTCACGCCGAGCACTTGAAGGATTTCACCGATTTCGGAATTAAGTTCGATAATTACGGATCGACGAATTCGGATGAAAATCGAAAACTCGCCGAAGAGTTTTACATCAAGATGCGCGACGCAGGTCACACCAACGTGCGACCGCGCGAGCAACTTTGGTGCGATCACGACAAAATGTTTTTGCCGGATCGTTTCGTCAAAGGCGTTTGTCCGAAATGTTCAGCGGTGGAGCAATACGGCGACAGTTGCGATAACTGCGGCTCGACCTATGCGGCGACCGATTTAAAATCTCCGCACTGCGCGATTTGCGGAACTGTGCCGGGATTAAAATCGTCGGACACTATTTCGTTCAAGCTTTCTGACTTCCGAGATTTTCTAGCCAAGTGGGTTCCCGAACACGCACCGGCCGAAGTCGCGAACAAACTTGGCGAATGGATTAACGGCGAACTTCTCGACTGGGATATCTCGCGAGATGCGCCTTATTTCGGATTCAAGATTCCAGGTTTTGACTCGAAGTATTTCTATGTCTGGTTGGACGCACCGATCGGTTACATTTCTTCGACTGAACAATGGTGTAATACACCGGCGGGCAAAGCCGGTGGTTACTCGGTCAATGACTACTGGATGCCAGTCGAAGCCGGTGGAAAGCCTTCAGAAATTTATCACTTCATCGGTAAAGACATCATCAAGTTCCATTGCCTGTTCTGGCCGGCGATGTTGAAAACGGCTGGGCGCAAGCTTCCATCGGAAATTTTCGTGAATGGGTTTTTAACTGTTAACGGCGAGAAAATGTCGAAGTCGAAAGGTACGTTCGTCAGCGCACGCGCTTACCTCGATCATCTCGACGCCGCATACTTGCGATACTACTTTGCTTCGAAATTGAACTCGCAGCTTCAAGATATCGATTTGGGTTTAGAAGATTTCGCAAACCGAGTGAATTCGGATCTCGTGGGTAAAATCACGAATCTCGGTTCGCGCGGGGCGCAGATGTTAGCGAAGCGCCTCGGTGGAAAGTTATCCGCGTCGCTTGATCCCGACGGAGCCGCACTGCTCGCAAGAACGCAACATCGCCAAGTTGCAATCGGTGAGTATTTTGAGAATCGCGACTTCGCAAAGGTCTTAGGCGAAGTTCGCGAGATCGCGGACGACGCAAACAAGTACTTCGACGAAAAAGCTCCTTGGAACATGATCAAAACGGATGAAGAACAAACTCGTCAGGTTTTGACTTCAACGCTGAACGTTTTCCGTTTGATTGCTATCGACCTGAAGCCGATTTTGCCCGAGTACTCGGACAAAGTTGCAGCACTCTTGGGAGAAAAACCTTATGCGTGGGTCGACGGAGTTAAAGTTCTGACTGGAACAACTGTTGGCGAATACACGCACCTTGCCACTCGTATTGAAACTGCAAAAATCGATGCCATGATTGAATCCTCTAAAGAAGAAGTGAAAAAAGTGACAGACACACGCGCCGCCGCCTCTACGAAACCTGGTGCTAGCGCACCGACAAAACCCGGAGAAACGTCAAACGCTTCTGCATCTGCCAAGTCCGCAGCACCTGCGGCTCCTGCTGAGGCCGGCGTTCTCGATATCGGAACTTTCAACCAAGTCGATCTTCGCATAGGGAAAATTATTAAAGCCGAAGCAATTCCGGAGGCCGACAAACTTTTGAAGTTGCAAGTCGATCTCGGTCCGCTTGGAACTCGTCAAATTTTCGCTGGCATCAAAGCGGCGTACGATCCGGCGACACTTGAGGGTCGATTGACGGTCGTGGTTGCAAATTTAGCTCCGAGAAAAATGAAGTTCGGTATGAGCGAAGGTATGGTGCTCGCCGCTTCGGATCCAGCGGGCGGAGGAAAAGATCTTTTCATTCTTTCGCCTGACGCCGGCGCCAAGCCTGGCGATCGCGTGAAGTGAGCGAGCTTACGCCAAAAGATCGAAAGATTCTGCAGGCGGCGCTTGTCTCGGGGCATGCATTTGAAAAAAATTTTAACGGTGAAAAAGAATCTTCGTTTCGAGCTTCGCTTTTGGCGTGCGCCGGCGCCGATTCGTTTCTCGTTCAGAAATTGGCCGAGCTAGCTCCCAAAGTTTCCATCAGTTACGGTCCAAGACACCTGATGACACTACTCGTTCCACTCGAACGACTGATGGGACGCTCGGCACGAGACGAAGAATTCCTGTACTTCGAACAAGACGGCGCCAGAAAGTCGGCACTCGGCGACGGTTCGAATGCAAGCGCTATCATCACGAGTGATGCTTCTCGCGCAAACACTGACGGCCCGGTGGCAGTCACGTCTCGGCGTATCGTTCTGTGTGAAAACATTCGCTCGGCGTTCAACGTCGGTTCTGTCTATCGTACAGCCGAGACATTTAGCGGCAATGAAGTTTGGCTCACCGGCTATTCACCCGATCCACAAAAAACTGCGATGGGCGCAGACACGCTCGTGCAAACTCAGCGTTTTGAACGCACCAGCGACGCAATCGTCGAAGCACGCAAGCTGGGATACAAAGTCGTAGCGCTTGAGAATTCTCCTGGCGCCGTTCCTCTCGAAAAGTTTTTCTGGCCAGAGAATACCATTTTGGTTTTGGGCAATGAACGATTTGGTGTCGATTCGCAGACTCTCGATCTTTGCGATTCGGTTGTTCGAATCTCGACGAGTGGACAGAAAAATTCGCTCAACGTCGGAACAGCCTTTGGTATCGCCGCAGCTTCTTGGCGAAATGGCGGTCAAGATGCAGCATCGGTCGCGCCCATTGGTTTTTTACGCGGCGGTTTCAAGGATTCGCAGGTGGCGCCGAGACAAGGAGCTTACACTTCGGCACTGGGCGCAAAGTCGCCTGCTTATATTGAACTCGAATCAAGATTTCAGGGTCGTCCATCGAACTTCGAACAGGCACTGACCGATCTCGATGGTTTTGACCGCGCGTGGATCGTATTCGGATTCGATCGAAGTCCTGGTTGGAATCCCCAGGTTCGACCACCTCGAGGCGATGGCGCGAAGCGCGGACTGTTTGCGACACGATCACCTCATCGCCCGAATGGACTCGGACTTTCTTGCGTAAAAATTGAATCTGTCAGCGGTCGTCGTGTTGAGATTTCCGAACACGATCTGCTCGAGGGCACGCCCATCTACGATATCAAACCCTACATTCCTGGGGCCGATGCGTTTCCTGAAGCGAAAGCGGGATGGGTCGATAAAGTCAGCGAGTCGCAGTACGAGTTGATCGAAGGAACTGGTTTTGCGGAAAAGCTTCGGTGGCTTGAAGAACATGGCGAATCTAGGCTTCAAGATTTCATTTCAGAACAACTCACATTCCAACCGTTTGACCGAGACCGAAAACGGGTTGAGCTAGCATCGAACGGGCGCGAAACAAACTCGATTGCGTTTCGCACGTGGCGCATCGAATTTATCGAAAAATCCGAACGCGTCCTCGAACTTCTAAATCTACGCAGCGGCTATAGCGAAGCCGACCTCCTGGATGAAACCGACAACTATGGCGACAAACAGTTGCACCGAGATTTCCGAAAGGCATTTCATGACTAAACTCGTTACATTTTTCTTTGTCGCCGTTTCACTCAGTGTCGTTGCCCCAATCGTTGCTCGTGCTGAATCAAACTCGAATGAGCCGAAACTCGTCATAACGAACGGTTCGAAAGTGACAACGATTTCTAGGGCGCAGCTTCTGAAGTACAAAAGCCTACGCTCGCTCGAAGTGAAAAACGATGTCTCGTATCACCGGACGATGCTCTACAAGCACGCAGTGCCTGCGCAGGACGTCTTCAAAGGATTAGCACTCGATCCTTCGATGACTCTGTCATTCAAATGCCTAGACGGTTTTTCAGCGCCGATCGATCAAAACCGACTCTTCAATCGCGATAAAAATAATGCCATCGCGTACATCGCCATCGAAGATCCGAAAAATAAATGGCCGCAGGTAAAAAAGGCGAGTCCCGAAAGTGCGGGACCTTTTTACCTCGTGTGGGAAAATCCAGATAAATCAAATATCGGAATTGAAGAGTGGCCTTATCAACTCTCTGGTTTCATCGTCAGTCAGAAGACGGTCGAAGAGCAGTTCCCAAACGTTTCGCCGGCAAAAGAACTGGCTGCCGAAGATCCTGTTCGCAAGGGCTACGCGTCTTTCATGAAGAACTGTTTTGCGTGTCATGCAATGAATGGCGATGGCGTAGAAAAAATGGGTCCCGATTTAAATTTGCCCGAAAGCCCGACCGACTATTTCAAACGCGATTATTTCTTGAAGCTCGTTCGAAATCCTCAGAGTTTGCGTCACTGGCCAAAAGCTCAAATGAGCAAAACCGATCCCGCTCTTTTGCCAGATAGTGAGATCGCAGATATTTGGCTGTATCTCGAACACATGGCAAAAAGAAAAAAGAAGTAGCAGTGTAATCCATTTTGAGGCACAGCACGATCCGTATTCCTGCGCAAATTTTCGTGCATCGCGCCACCGGCGCCGGTGGCGCTATGCGAAACCGCTGCGGAAGCGATCCGTGCCATCGAGACGATCGGAACTTTCCGACACCGCGTGCGTTTTTCGCTCGCGCGCGAAAAAAAAGCGGGCTCCCTTTCGAGAAGCCGCCCACACTCAACCAACAGAACTCAGAGTTTAGTGAATCACCGCTTCACCTGCCGACGGTCCAGCCGCTTGCTTAATGAATCCATCGATCAGATTTGTGACCTGTTGGTTTTCAACCAACTTATCCGCTTCTCCGAACAACGGCACTTCAGGACGCGCCATATGAATTTCCATCACTCGACGCAGTTATGCCGATTCAAGGAATTCCGACAAAGGTGCGAGGGCTCGACGGCTGGCCCGAGGATGCTTACACACGAAAAATTTTGCACCGAGTGCCGCTGCTTGAATCTGCCCTTGAGCTTTGTCGGCAAGGCCGTGTCGCCGGCTACTTTCCGGTTTTCATCGTGAACGAACACAATAAACGGGTGATCGATAGCCTGAAGCTTGAGCGCCGCCGTACCCCTTACAATAATCGGGTCTGTCGCGCCGATGTGTTCATTGTGAAGCGTAAATCTTTCGAAGAAACCGATGTGGTGAAACAAGTCGCAAAAGCTATTCGCCTGGTTTGCGAATCTTGAAGTTTCGGCTTTACCTCTGAAGCTTTCCGCAGCTAAAAAACGGCATGAATTCAGAAAGATTGGTCCCACGAACAAGTTCCTCTACATTTATGAACACTTCGGTTTACCTGCCTTCGTCGGCCGTAATTCCGGGACTGATTTCCCGAAACGGTGGTCGCCTTCGCGATAACGTTTTGCTGGTCGCAGGAGGTGTCGGCGCTCTCGCACTGCTCGCGCAGATTACAATTCCACTCACTTTTACCCCCGTCCCGATCACCGGCCAGACATTCGGTGTGGCACTCATTGCACTTTTGTTCGGGCGCATGCGTGCCGTTGCAATCGTCGCCACTTATTTAGCGCTTGGAGCCGCCGGCGCTCCGTTTTTCGCCGTCACCAAAACCGCAGCGGGCTTCGGTCCCACTTCTGGTTATCTGATCGGCATGCTTGCGGCCTCGTTTGTTATGGGCACACTCGCCAACCGCGGATGGACTAAAACCTTCCCCCGCGCATGGATGGCGGCACTCATGGGAAGTGCAGTGACATTTACTTGTGGTTTGATCGTCTTGTCCTTCTTCGTTCCGAAGGAAGCGTTGCTGATGGCCGGCCTGCTGCCCTTCCTACCGGGCGATCTCGTTAAAACTTCGCTCGCCGCTTTGATCGTCTCGAGAAAAAATCTGCAATCGCCAAAATAACGTTTCTCTCGCGGGAACCTTTCTCGCTCGAAGGGCCAACATGTCAAAGTCTCAATTGGTCGGTTCCGTAAGATCTCCGTACACTCGTCGCGTAAGACTTTTGCTTTACGCACATCCGGGAACCGAGATCGAATTTAAAGCGATTAACTATCTCGAGATTCCAGCGGACGAGGCTTATTTAAAGTCGGTGAGCCCGATCAATAAGATTCCGGTCTTGCTGTCCTCGGAAGGTACGATCTTCGAGTCGCGCGTGATCGCAAGCTATCTGACTAAAAAACACTATTGGGAGCCACTCTCACTCGAACAAGAAAATATTCTTTCGATGATCGACGCCGCGAATGATGTTGCTGTGAATTTGTTTTTGATGAAACGCAGCGGTTTTGATGTTGATACACGCAACTGGTATATCGATCGACAACACGAGCGAGTCAGAACGTGCTTAGACAATCTAGAAAAATGGGTTGTGAAACAGAGTGAGACGAATCCCGCACACTGGAACTACGTCACGATGTCTTTACTTAGCTACGTTGACTGGGCCGTCTTCCGAAAAATGGCCGACTTCTCGAAACATCCAGGCCTGACGGATTTCGTTTCGCGATTCAAGTCAAAACCCGGCGTCAGCGAGACTGCGATTCCCGCGTGAGTGAGAAGCCGCCACTGAGTTTGGCAGGCCCTTTTTCTCCCTCGTGCGTTTTTCGGCTCTGAGCGAAAAACAAACGAGGAAAAAAGCGCTCACTGCATAGCGCCACCGACGCCGGTGGCGCTGTGCGAAACCGCTGCGGAAGCGATCCGCGTCATTAGGGTCGTGGTGGATCGACCGCAAGATCGACGATGCGGAACATTTGTCTCGGCTATCGCCAAACATCTTCAACGATTGCAATATCTGCTGGCGCGAAGTCTTCGTCGGGTTTCACACCGCTCGAAACCCATTTCACTGCGGCTACATCGTTCAGTTTGAATTCGTGCGGCTTCAAATCGCGCGATCCAGACGCGAGCTTTGCTCGATACACGACAAGCTGCACTTCGACCGGCGATTTGAGTTCGCTGCCATCCGTGCCCGTTCGATAGACGTGAGAATATATACCGTAAGCACCGAATGGCACGTCGCTATCACCTAATCCATCTTCGTGAGCAATGACTGAAGCCGCGCTCGCGGCAATAACGATATCGACGCCGAGCTCTTCGCGTATTTCACGAATTAAACAGTTCTCGGGAGTTTCACCGGCTTCAAGTTTCCCGCCGGGAAACTCCCAGAGGCCGCCAGCGATTTTATGATGAAGCGGTCGTTGAGCGATCAGAATATCGCCCGCAGCATTTTCGATGATAGCAGCGGTAACGACGATCGATTTCAAGGCACTCAAGCTTGTTGCAGAACGCTGTTCGTTCAAGCGTCGTAACCGTAGATCACGGAACGCATCGAGATCGAAGCGTTTTGGATTTCTTCAGTGATAAAGACCGGTTTCTCACTAGCATCGGAAGCGCCGACGATGGGAACCAAAGGTAGATAGTGCTCACGAGTCGGAATCGACTTCCGCGAAGCCGTATCGCTCGCTCGCGAAGCCGAAATCAAAGTTTTTTCGTCGCGCTCGAGCAAAGCCCCTTTGATTTTCGAATCGAATTCGGTCGCCCAAGGAAACGGATCGGCATCTTCAGCCCAATTAATTTCTTTGAGGTTATGCACGATATTGCCACTTCCCATAATCAGAACGCCTTCATCGCGTAAGGGCTTCAGAATTTGGCCAACTCGAAAATGGGTTTCCGGATCGAGGCGGCGTGCGAGTGAGATCATGACAATTGGAAGATCTGCATTCGGCCACATGTGGCGCATGACCGACCAAACACCATGATCAAATCCCCACTGAGTCGTTCCAACCACAGCTTCGTGTTCAAGCATCGTCAGTACGCGGTCGGCTAATGCGGGTTCACCCTTTGCCAGATACTGCACTTCAAAAAGAGCACGCGGAAATCCATAAAAGTCGTGAATTGTTCGAGGCTCTGGCGAAGTCAAAACTTGCAGACCGTCAGTTTCCCAGTGCGCAGAAAAAACGATCGCTGCGCGCGGTTTCGATTCGCGTAAACGATCGCCCCATGCGCGCAGGTTTTTCGCGTACGCGTTGTCCGCGATGGCGTTCATAGGGCTTCCATGACCAATAAAAAATGCTGGCTGACGTTTATTCATCGGCGCCTAGGTTAACGAAAACTAGGCGCCTTTGTCACGATCTCAGGCTCATCAGATTCCCCGACTCGTACCTGCGTAAACCTCTGAAGAAGACCACACACGCGATGGTTCCGAATATCAGGGCAGCCCCGACCATAATGATTAAATCTTGAACAGCAAAACGCCGTACGAGATCGACCGGCACTTCTGCAATGAAGCCAGCCGGAATGATCGTAAACAAGATGACGCGCGTCCATCCGTTGAAAATTCGCGTGGGATACGTCGAGAAGTGAATCAGCGCATTGCCGACTCCGCCCGCAAGTCCTTCGCTCGAGCCCATAAAAAAGGCGAGCGACCCGACAATGACGAAGAACGAAAGATAAATGACGCCGCCCAAGATGCCGCCAACGACGAACCAAAGCCACCTTTCCGGCGACATATCGACGAACAGCGCCAGCAAAACCGGCCCAAAAAACAAGTCGCCCAAATTCGCTGGACGAATCTGCCCAACGAGAATGTGTAACAATACATTCTTCGGGAGTGCCAAAT
>JAYSYF010000126.1:0-1695 GCA_043716655.1 Bdellovibrionales bacterium
TCCATCCGCGGCCGTCAGCTTCGACAGGTTTTGGGCGGGACATTCACAGGTCGTGTCGATCAAGGCGGACTCAAAATATTGTCGCGAGGGTTTCCAGAAAATCTCGCAACGGGTCTTGGGCTTATTTTTCGCGGTGATGTGCGTCCCGCACGCGAGCGAGAAGACGCCATTGAAATTCCGGAATCGATTCGCCTTAGCGGATCACCAGGTTTCAGTGGTGAGGGAATGAGTTTTCATCTGGATGAACAGCGCTACGCTCAATTGAAAAGCGTATGGCACGAGAAGCTCGGACGCTTGCTGATTGTGAATACGCACCTGCACCATGGGTTCGAACGCTTTCCTGAGCTCATGAAATTGCTCGATGAAGCGGTCGCTAGCGGCAAAGTTTTCGAACACCAACGTGAAGAACTCTTGATCTCTCTTGATCGTGCACAAGAACGTCGGCTTCGCGAAATCGATCGTATTCTCGAGGTCGTTCACAAAGTCGAATCCGCGCATGATGGAGTTCTGATTGGCGGCGATTTAAATTCTACGTCCAGCGGTGCTGCTTATAAGTCGCTCATCTTGGACGGCTACCGCGACTTTTCTTCGGACACGGAATACACATGGGATCCCGTGACGAATTTTGAGAATCACCGTATTCAACGAGACAAAGGTTTCGATTTTCCGCTGCCAAGCTTCGGTAATCCGGACCTTGTCGGCGTCTATCGTGCGTTCGATTCTCTTTCTCGCCGAATCGATTTTCTCCTAGGTAAAGGCTCACTTGCGAAACCGTCATTGGTCTCGCGTTTCGGTTTCGTAAATCCTGAGAACGGTCTTGCGGCTTCCGATCACTACGGCCTGATGGCTACATTCGGAGCCGAAAAGTGAGTAAATGGTTTCAAGGATTAAATCCCGAACAATGCGAAGCCGTGAAACACACTGACGGACCGCTGTTGATTCTTGCGGGCGCAGGTTCGGGTAAAACCACGGTCCTTGTTGCTCGCACGGGTCGCTTGCTCGACGAAATGAAAGTGAAGCCGGCGCGGGTTTGCGTTTTGACGTTTACCAATAAGGCCGCGCGCGAACTTAAACATCGCGTGGGAAATCGCCTCGGGCCATCGTCGCAAGCGATTTGGACGGGCACGTTTCATAGCTTCGGACTTCAGTGGATGCGTAAGCACCACAAAAAGCTCGGTCTGCCTTCCGGCTTCGGTGTCATCGATACATCCGATGCGGAGGGAATCGTTCGCGAACTTTTGAAAGACATGAAGAATCAGTCGAAAGACGCATTCCGAATTAACGACCTCCTCGAGATGATGAATTCTTGGCGCGAAGATGCTGCTATCCTAGGGAAAAAGCCTGAAAACATGGGCAAGAACGATGGCGATGAATACGAAGTCATGGCTTCGGCGTTGCTTCCGAAGTATCGCCGCAAGCTCGAGCTTTTGGGCGTCACGGATTTTTCAGATTTATTGATTCGACCGCTGCTTGCAGTGCGCGAAAACGAAGACCTGAAAGCCGATTTGGCGAGTTTGTACGATTATTTGATGGTCGACGAATTCCAAGACACAAACGGCGCACAGCTGGAACTCGTTCGAGAAATTCAAATGAAGACTGGCAACATCGCGGTTGTAGGCGACGACGATCAGTCGATCTACGGTTGGCGCGGAGCACGCGTCGCCAACATTCTAGAATTTCCAAAAGAATTCAAAG
>JAYSYF010000127.1:0-5401 GCA_043716655.1 Bdellovibrionales bacterium
GTTCAAAACCAGTTGATAACTCAGTGGAAATCTTTCGATCACGTTTACAATGTCGCGCGAACTCTAGGCGGCATCGAAATTACGTATTCTGCCGTTCAGAATATCGCTTTGGTTGTCGCACTTGTGTTGGCGGCTTTGCAGGCCGCAGACTACGCCCTACATCGTCGCGGCAAAAGTGGCTCATTTAGGTGGAGCGCCTGCCTTGCGCTAAGTCTTGCGGCGACGTTCATGACTTCATTTTCGCCGCTCAGTCAGAGCAACGGCTATATTCTCGTCGCCCCACTCACGGCGGTTCTCGCGTTGATCTACGCGCAGCTTCCGAAGCGATCGACAGAGTGGTACGTGGCTCTCGGCGGTTTGCTCGCTGGTTGGTTCATCACGTCAATGCTGACATCGGATCTCGTTCCAGTCGCCGTACGGGATTTCACCCGCGAATCCGCGATTAAGTCGCTGGGCCCACTGGTGATGGCGGCAGCCGTAGTCTGGTTTCTGCTCTGGCGAAAACTTCCGACCGCGAATGCATTTTTACAGCGGTAAAGCCGTTTCTTGCGCGAAGACACGCATAATTTGTTCTATCTGACCAAGCGGACTAACGAGAACCGGCGCGAGCTTGGTAGCCATAGCTCATCCGAAATTCACACACATTTTTAGGAGATTTCATGACTCACGTTTTGCTAGCTGCAGCGCTGTTCTTAGGTTCGATCGGGATGACTTCGGTTTCTTCGGCCGACATCCTTCGTCCACCAACAATGAAAACCCGCACCATCGTCGGTGAGAAAGCGAAAGAGCTTTACGATGCGATGGCGGTTCCAAAATTGCGCGGCGACGCTTTGCGCACTCAGAGCAGCAACTACAAAGTTGTTCGCACAGCGAGCGGCTTGAAGCAGACAATCTGCGAACAGACTCTTTACACAATGCTTCGCAAGGCATCGACTTACCGTTGCACGATCCAAACTTCGGTCGACGGAACTAAACTTCCGGTATTTAAACCACTCATTCGAATGGGCTAGTTTGTGGAACGTGCCGTACTCAGCTTCATAGATATTCTAGAGGCGGGGCGGATCAACGGTCTTCGTTTGATTCTTGGCACCGACATGATGAGAAGGGCGTTTCGCAATCGTGCGGTACGCCTTTCGCTTTTGTTCGCGCTTTCAGTTCTTATCTATCTTCCGCTTTCTTTGTTTTTCCCTCTCTGGGTTTTAGCTATCGGCCCACTTGTTTGGGGTATCCCGCACATTTTCGCCAGTCTCCGTTACCAGAACGAAATCGCGGTTCGCTCTAGCCAAGCCGGTCCACGACAAGATTTTCGGCGTGCGCTTTTTTTCAGCTGTGCGGTTTGGGCAGGAATCACACTTTTCCGTCTCTACACCGACGTCCTTCAGAACTTGAGCGTTTGGGATCGAACGCATCCCGGAATCATCGAAGCCGGATTCGCAATTCTGCTTCTCGCCGGCCTGTCGCATATTTTTCGTCGAAACTTGAAACAACTTTTGATCAGTGCGGTAATTCTCGTTCCGCTGACATTGGCGCTGTGGCATTTGCCGCTGGCCGTCTCGGGAATTTTAATTCTGGCTCATAACTTCGTCGCGTGCATTTTCTGGATTTTGGCAGCGAAGGAAGATCGCGACCGCAAGGTAGCCATCGGGGCGACCTTCGTGTTCGTCGCAATTCACGCCCTCGTGTTCATGAAGGCGTTCGACGAGATCATCAATCTGGTACCGATCGCGTCAACTCTCGCTTGGTCAGGGATGAGCATCGACGGACTCGGACACATGATCGTCCCGTGGTCCGATGATCTCAGCGTTTGGTATCGCAGTGTAAGTCTCTACGCTTTCGGGCAAAGCATTCATTATTTTATCTGGTTGAAGGCGATTCCTGATCTGCAAACGCAAACTCAAATTCCAACGAGCATTCGCACTTCATGGAATTTTCTGAAGCGCGACTTCGGGTTGAAGCTGGCTATCGCAGCATGCGCACTTTCGCTGATTCCGCTCGGAGTATGGGTCTTTCTCAGTTTCGAGTGGGCTCACAACGTCTATTTCGCTTTTGCCTCTTGCCACGGATACTTCGAGTTCGCGGGTCTTGGACTGCTAGCGGTGAAGTTTGGTTCATCACGCGAAAGCGTGAAAACTTGAACGGCGCGTGCCTCGCACCTAATGTGCTTTTCGATTTCTATACGAACCGTCAGCTCGAACTCGAGTGTACTGTCTTGCTTTCGTCGAGCGAAACGCCAGTTTCGATGTCACTTCTGACCTACGTTTCAACGTTTGCTTGGACCTGCAGCCTCGAGGCGCTCGTGTACTTGCCGCTTCTGCTCGCTAGGAAAAACAAGCTTACGAGAGCACTCGCACTGATCTTGATCTTGAATCTTGCGACTCATCCACTTGTGACGTTTGTGTTTCCGATGTTTGGTCAGGGGCTTGGGCTGAACATGGCATCGGCCATTGTTCTAAAAGAGACGTTTGCTCCACTCGTTGAAACATTGATTCTTCGTCGTGGATCGAACTTGTCATGGAGCGAAGCGGCGGCTTTGGCCGTCGCTGCTAATTTGTTCTCTTGGTGGCTTGGCGCCTACATCGTCGCTTAGACCGCGACTACTTCATCGACTCGAGAGCTTTTTTAACATTCAGGCGGCCTTGCGATGACGCGGCAAATGCACCGTGATCGACCGTTGTTAAAAGCGCGGTTCGTACCTGAGCAACGGTTGCGTTCGGGTGCGCCGAGAACAACAGCGCTGCGGCTGCTGCGACAAACGGAGCGGCCATCGAAGTACCACTCAATGACGCGATTTTCGACCCAGGGTAAGTACTGGCGATCGACGAACCCGGCGCAAAAAGCTGAACGAGGTGAAAACTAAAGTTCGAGAATCCTGCGGTGAAGTCTCGAATCGTTGAAGCTCCGACCGTCAGCTGGTTCGCGTTCTGAAATGCTGCAGGATATTCTGGAAGTTGATCGATATCGACACCGCTGTTTCCGGCCGCGGCCACAAACATCACGCCTTGTTTTTCGAGATCGGCAATTGTTTTACTCAGAGTTTGCGAACACGGTGATCCGCCCCACGACGCATTGATCACGCGTGCGCCTTGATCGGCGGCGTACTTGATCGCCAAGATTGCATCGCCGATGTTTCCCTGACCTTCGGCGTTCATAAAGTCGAGCGGAAGAATTTTCGCGGCAGGCGCGACGCCCTTAACTGTCGAATATCCGTGTTCTGCCGCGATGACGCCAGCGACGTGCGTTCCGTGTCCCGCGCTGTCAGAGACCGTCGATTGATCGGCATCGAAATCCCAGCCGTGAACGTCATCGACATAGCCATTTCCGTCGTCGTCGAGACCGTTTCCGGCAATTTCTTTCGTGTTTGTCGCAAGCTGATTTCTTAATTGTGGGTGAGTAATGTCGACACCTGAATCGACGACAGCGACTGTGACTCCGGAACCTTTGACTCCGGCCAGCCACGCGTCTGGCGCGCCAATCATAGTCTGGCCCCACTGATCTTCCGCCGCAGTCGAAGTGTCGACAACGTCATAGGGACGCACGCGCTCGGCCGAGTTCATTGAACTCATTGGAGAAACGCGCACCATTTGATCTTGTTCAGCGATTGCGATGTTCTTTTTATTTGGCTCAAAGATCTCGCGCTCGAAATCCTTGCGCGTCCATCCGCGAACAACGCTGACGGTTCCGTCTTTCCAATGAAGGACGTAAGAATTCGGAACCGCAGTAGCGGCGCATTCAGCTTTTGTTTCTGCGATTGAGGCCGAAGCTTTTTTGGCATCGTTGGCGCATCCGGTAAGCGCAAGGGCCGCCGCTGCAACTGCAATAGCGACAACTGGTTCCCAAAAACGGGGAGAGCGGCTAGTAGTTTCCGGCTGGTTTTTCGGCATCACGGCGACCTCCATGTCGCGTCCGCAGAACCGCTCTAGGAGCCTATCTGCAGACTGTGTACGAACCGCTGAATCCTTCTGCGGTCGTAAAGTAATGTCGGTTTTTCGTCTCAAAATGGTTAGTCCAGCACGTCTCTTTTTTAGACGATTCTGGACGAGCGACTCGGCTGGGTTTTTACGACCACTAGGGCACTGTTCACCTCGTGCCTGACACGGCTGGCGCCATGAAAAAGTCGTCCCGACCTTCGGCGAGAGTGCGCTTAACAGTGAAAAATTAGCCAGGTTCACCGGTTAATTTTTATCGAGCGCCGAACGACTCATTACTTTTGAACTGTCGTGCTACAGCTGGCGAATCGATCCTAAAGAATTAAAGGAAACAAAAATGTTGAAAACTTTCACCGCGACGTTCGCAGCAGTTCTATTTATGGGTTCATTCGCATTCGCTTCTGAGGGCATGCTTCCGGTTCCGACACCAAAAACCGCATTCGGCGAAGCAGACGCTCTCGCTGAAGCGAAAAAATTCGATATGGGTTGCAACGAGTGGGCAACGTCTGAAGTCGAGCGCATTTCGGTTTCTTTCAAATACAGCTACGAAGATGCATCGGATCCGGTTCGTGAACAAGGTTACTTCATCGTTCGTTGCACTGCTGGCGCGTACAACACAAGCAGCGTGCTTCTCTCTGAAGACACGTACGCTGGTGTTTTACGGCCAGTTCCGTTGTCGGTTCCTTTGACGAACAGAAAAAACAAACTTGTCGGTTTCACCGCAGAAATCGTCACTGGCGATCTTTCGTTCGATCCAAAGACAAGCCTGCTCTCGACTTTCTCTAAAGGTCGCGGCATCGGCGACATGTACGTTCACGGAATTTATCAGCTCTTCGAAACGCAAGTCGTCTTGCGCGAGTACACAATCGACAACGTCGAAGGTGATGACGTTGAAGTGAAACCGATCTTCAAAGCAACGCAGCCAATCGATCGATAGTAAGAAAATTAACCAAAGAATTTAGCCAAGAATTAGTTAGAGGGTAGCTGACGCAGTATCTGTTGAAGCTTCTTGAACCGCAGTCCTAAAGGCTGCGGTTTTTTTTCGTCCGAAACCTATTCGAGCGTCGAAATGAAATCGACGAGGAACTTTCCGAATTTCGCTTCGACAGCGCGAGCGGTCTCGGTCACTTCGTTATGCGAAAGTCGGTTCTGCGAAAGACCAGCAGCGAGATTCGTGATGCACGAGAGCGCGCAAACTCGAAGGCCCAGGTGATTCGCAGCGATCGTTTCAGGAACGGTCGACATGCCGACCGCTTTGCCGCCGAGCAATTGCAGATAACGAACTTCCGATGGAGTTTCGTAGGTAGGTCCGCTGACTCCGCAATAAATTCCTCGGAAGAATTTCGCGTCTGTCGTCTTCAAAATTTCCATCATCTTCGTCGAAAGTTTGCGATCGTAAGCTTCCGTCATATCGGGGAAGCGCGGTCCGAACTCTTCGATGTTCGGGCCCTTCAATGGATTGTCGCCCATCAAGT
>JAYSYF010000128.1:0-16297 GCA_043716655.1 Bdellovibrionales bacterium
CTGTCGGCCTGGTAAGAAAAATCTTTCTTCGCTCGCTTTAACTTCACTGGACTTGAAATCGGAGTCGGTTCGCGCTTTCGCCAAACCCACAACCGGAATGTCGGGGCGATTGATTTCTTTCAGAACTTCCATCGCAATTCCGAGTTGGCCTTTTCCGCCGTCGATAACGACCAAGTCTGGAGTATCGAGCTCGTCGTGCGCAAATCGCCGAGTGAGAACTTCGCGCATCGATTCGAAATCGTTCGTGCCGATAACAGTTTTGATTTTATAGCGGCGATACTGATCTTTGTTCGGAACGCCATCTTCAAACACGACTTGGCTCGCGACGGTTTCTGCGCCCTGGAACGTCGAAATATCGTAACACTCGATACGAAGTGGAATTGTCGGCAACTTCAAGCGCTCTTGAATTTCGAGCAATCCCTTTTTCTTGGCTTCCGATTTATCGACGTAACTTCCGAAGTGCTCTTTAGCATTCGAGTTCGCCATTTCGAGCAATCGATGCCCCACCGAGTCAGTCGGAAAACGAATCTTCACTTTGCGCCCGCTGCGTTCTTCAAACACGGCTGCTATCAACTGTGTGATTTCGCGACCGAGATCTGTCGGCAACAAAAGCTCATCCGGGATCAGCGCTTCGTCATAGTATTGATTGAGATAAGTCGCCATCCATTCGCGAATATCTTCGTCTGGGGAATTAGCATCGAGTAGCGGGAGAAAGTGCCCTTTGTTTCCTATGACCCGACCCGAACGAATGTGAATCGTCTCGACAAGTGTGCCGCGTTCGTCGCCGAAATAGCCGACGACGTCTTGATCGAGATCCGTCGTATCGTTCACCACAGCTTGTCGCTCGAGAACGGCTTTAACGGCCTCAATCGAATCGCGGAAGCGCGCCGCGGCCTCGTAGCGCTCGGCACCCGACGCATCTTTCATTCGTTTCGAGAGATCACGAACAATTTGTTTGTCTCGGCCACGCAAAAACTGAATGGCCTGACCGATGTCCTCTTTGTATTCTTCTTCGGTGACCAGTTTTACGCACGGAGCTTTGCATCGACCAATCTGATGGCTCATGCACGGTCGCTTACGTGTCGCAAAAAAACCGTCTTTGCAATCACGTATCATGAAGGTTCGATTCAAAAAGCGGATGGTGCCCCAAACCGCAGAACCATTGGTGTAGGGACCGAAGTACATCGCCCCGTCTTTTTTTACTTTACGAGCGAGATATAATCTCGGGAATCCATCGGCCATCGAAACGCGGATGTACGGATAACTTTTGTCGTCTTTCAGACGAATGTTGTATCGGGGCCGATGTTTCTTAATCAGCGAGGCTTCGAGCAAAAATGCTTCGACTTCAGTTTTAGTGAGGATGGTATCGATTGTTCTGATATTGCGAATCAGGAAACGAGTTTTATGTGAATGATCGCCTGAATCGTTCAGGTAACTGCGAACCCGCGATCTCAGGCTTTTGGCTTTGCCGACGTAAATAATTTTTTCGGCCGCGTTTTTCATCAAATAAACGCCAGGAAGCTGCGGGAATTGCCGCACCTTCTCTTTGAGTTCCTCGATGATCTGCTGTTCCGTCAGCTCTGTCTTGTTGGCCACATCTCAAAGCTCTCACGAGTTTAGGGCGCGAACAAGATCGCTGCGACTTCGAGGGGCGCCTCTTGCGGAAAAAAGTGACCCCTGTCGAGGGTGAAGAAGATTAAATGAGCGGGCGCCTTTAGTCATCGCAAGTTCCACTTGCACATTATACGAAATCCAGGCGTCCCGATTCGCGGCCGATATTGCTTCAAGATCTGCCCGCTCGGTAAAAAACTTTCGAAGCCCCATGCTCATCGCAGTATGAATATGAGGATCGAACATACCATCGACCATCCCCTTGAATCCCCAGAACTGGAAAATCGCGGACATCTGCGAAACAGTAGATCGAGCGGCACGCTCCATTTCAGAAATCCTTGAAACCGTACTATCTGATAACGCTGCGATCATTTTCGCGCCTTCAGCTCCGGAATGACCAGACATGTGGTTCAAGACCGTGAAATCAAAAAGATCCATGGGATAAAACGCGAAAAGATCCATCTCGGTGATCTTGTACTTGGTGCCTGACAGAGAATTTGCCAACGAAAATACGTCTGCGCCGCCAAGAGAGTGTCCTGCCAAGCGCAATCGCGTCGACATCCCTTGCAGCCGCAATAAGTCGAGCGAAGCCAAAACTCCGTCGGTCATCAAAGACAATTTTATTTTTGAAGGAGAATCGAACTTACCATTCGCATCTACGAACGAACTTCGACCGATACCGATGCGGTCAAATCTCACGACATCATATCTGCGCAAGAGGTATTGCTCGGCCAATGCGCTAACGTCACGTGATGTGTGTCCGAGACCATGGAACAGAACGACGGTTTGTGCGATGAAACTTCGCCTTCCACTTTTCGGGCGGAATAGGACAAATCATTCGACTCTGGGTCCTGCAGACGCCGCCGCTGAACTCCGGTCGGCTCGTTTTTGAATAAGCCTGCGCAGAGGCTCGCCGAAGCCTCAGCTGATGCAAACGGAAAAGACACGGTGGACTTGGTAAAATGAAACAAGCGACAATGAATGCCGAAGAAGAACGAAATAGACGCATTTCTCCTAAATACATCGAACAAGTGGACGGATAGAAAAAAAGATTTTCACAAAGCGCAAAAAGGTCTCCTGTGGCACCAGTGAAAACCATGACAGTTCTATAAACTGAAGGCTCTAGATTGCCGGGTCCCTTGACCTTCAGTAAACGAACGATAACAAATTTACCGAAGGAAATTCCCTATGACAAAACTTCTCTTGCTGTTCTCGCTCGTCACCGCCGTTTCGATTTCAGCTCAAGCTGCAACTGTCAACAGCGCCGATGTCACGGTGACCGTTGCTCGCGTTGTCAAAGTTGTGCCGCTGGTTGAAAAAGACGGACTTCAAGTTTCGGTTGTTGTTCAGGATCACGGTGGAAGCACGGATGTAAGCCCGACTCAGACGGTTTATCTGACTCTGTACGCAAAAGGCGAGATGTTCAGCACAGACGCGACTTTCAAAATCGCCGACGTTCTTTCGGTGACTTCGACAAAACGAGTTTCTGGTGGAGTCTACGAAGTGAAAGCAATGACTTACGACAACGACATGGCTGAAACGACTTACACGATCGATGCGACCAAAGCTGTGACTGCAATTCAGGCCGTTGATTGCGGTGGCGATTTCGATTGCGAAGCATCGTCGAAGTTTACTGCTTCAGTCGAAGTTAGTGTTCGTCACAACCTTCTCGCACGTCCGCTCTAATTCTTTTTCGGATCTTCCGGAATTTTTCCTTCGAGCACCGCCTCGTTCGCGAGGTCGGTATCGCCATCCAAGAGCGAAAGCTGCACCATCTGCAAACGCTTCACTTCATCGCGAATCTTGGCAGCATCTTCGAACTCTAAACTCTCTGCCGACTTTTTCATTTTTTTGCGCAGACGCTCGACTTCTTTTGCGAGCTTCTTCGGATCCATGCCTTCGGTCGCAACGCGATACACGTTTTCAGGCGATGCCACCATCGACTTACCGACGCCGCTTCCGCGACCGCGACCCACGGGCTGCGGAGCCGGTGTGCTGCTCTCGCCGTAAATATCCATCAGAGATTCCCGAATTCGTTTCTTGATCGTTAGCGGAGTAATCCCGTTGGCGGTGTTGTACTCTTCTTGAATCTTTCTACGACGTGCCGTCTCGCTGATCGCCTTCGTCATCGAGTCGGTCATGTTGTCGGCATAAAGAATTACCAGGCCCTCCGAATTTCTCGCGGCACGACCGATCGTCTGAACGAGCGACCGTTCGCTTCGCAGAAAACCTTCTTTATCGGCATCGGTGATAGCAACCAATGAACACTCCGGAATATCCAAACCTTCCCGCAAAAGGTTGATGCCTACGAGAACGTCGAAGACTCCGAGCCTCAGGTCACGAATGATTTCCGTCCGCTCCATCGTTTTAATATCGCTGTGCAGGTACTTAACTTTAATTCCGAGACCCTCATAATATTCCGTCAGATCTTCGGCAGAACGTTTCGTGAGTGTCGTGATCAACACTCGTTCTTTTCGCTCCATTCGAATTCGGATTTCTTTTAAGAGATCGTCGACTTGATGTTTTGCTGGACGAATCTCGACGTTCGGGTCGAGCAGCCCCGTAGGACGAATGATCTGCTCGATGATCAAGCCTTCGGACTTCGCCAGTTCATATGGACCAGGCGTTGCCGAGACGTAAACGACTGAATCCATCAGCTTTTCAAACTCTTGAAAGTTTAATGGCCGATTGTCCAGCGCGCTTGGAAGGCGGAATCCGTGCTCAACGAGATTCAGCTTTCGCGCACGGTCACCTCGGTACATTCCACCGATTTGCGGAACGGTGACGTGACTCTCGTCGATGAAGCACAAGAATTGTGGCGGGAAATATTCGATGAGTGTCGGCGGTGGCTCACCTGGCTGGCGGCCCGTCAGATGCCGCGAGTAGTTCTCGATACCCGGGCAAAACCCAAGCTCTTCCATCATTTCGATATCATAATAAGTTCGTTGCTCTAGTCGCTGAGCTTCGAGCAGGCGCATTTGATTTTTTAATTCTGTCAGGCGTTCAAGCAGTTCAACTTGAATCGTTTTGATTGCGTGCTTCGATTTATCTTCGCTCGTGACGTAGTGACTACCCGGATAAATCGCAATTTGATCGACTTCTTCGAGAGTCTCCCCGCGAAGTGGATCGATCCACGAAACTTTCTCGATGTAGTCTCCAAAGAACTCGACTCGTACGACTCGCTCTTCTTCGTACGGCGGATGTATATCGACGATGTCGCCGCGAACTCGGAATTTGCCGCGATGAAAATCGATGTCGTTTCGTCCGTACTGAATTCTGACGAGCTCGCGAAGAAAATGATCGCGACGAATCTCGGTTCCGACCACGATGTGAATCATCATGCCCTCGTACGCCTCAGGCGAACCAAGACCGTAGATACATGAAACTGAACTCACGATGATCACATCACGACGATCGAACAACGAGCGTGTCGCCGAGTGGCGCATGCGGTCGATCTGTTCGTTAATCGCTGAATCCTTCTCGATAAATGTATCCGACGAAGGAATATAAGCTTCCGGCTGATAGTAGTCGTAGTAAGAAACGAAATACTCGACAGCATTTTCTGGAAAGAGCTCTTTGAATTCGGCATAAAGCTGCGCCGCGAGCGTCTTATTCGGCGCTAAGATCAAACTCGGAAGATTCGTTTGAGCAATCACGTTCGCCATCGTGAACGTTTTGCCGGACCCGGTCACCCCGAGCAGAACCTGATGCTTCGTCTCTGAATTAAGGTGCTCGATAATTTGTTTAATTGCCGCAGGCTGATCGCCCGACGGGATCATTTCAGTTTTTAACTTAAACTGACCAATGGGTATTCGTGCCCTACGCCCACCGGGCAACGTTTCCGTCACGACGCTGCCCTCCGCATTATTTCGAAACTTCCCAGCGAGTGCCATCTTGTGAATCAGATATTGCAATACCGAGGCCCAGCAATTCGTCGCGCAAACGATCGCTCGCTGCGAAATCTTTTGCGACACGCGCGGCCCATCGTTCAGCAACTTTGCCATCGATGGACCCGCGCTCGAGGCCCTTTTTCTTCAGCAGCATGTCGTCGAGCGTCGTTAAGAAACGCTCGGCGCTCTCCTGCAGCAGTGCAAAGATTTTTCCGTGCGTCGTCATCCATGCCGAGAAGGCGTGCGCGGTCGCCTGCGAATCTGGCGTGGGCTTACCCGGCTTCAAAGTCGAATTGAAGGTACGAACCACGTTGAACATTTCGGCGAAAGCCTCTGGCGTATTGAAGTCATCGTCGAGAGCTTGAAAGAAGCGCGTGTTCGCATTTCGAATCGCATCGAGCAATGCCGGAGCAGCCTTCCCACCGAGAACGACTTCAGCCGCGTTGGCTCCTGCCAGAACCCGATCCGCCTGTGCGAGTGCAGAATACATTCGCGCGAGTCCGGAAACCGCGCGCTCAATTCCGACTTCAGAAAAATCGCTCGGACTCCGATAGTGCACAGCGAGAATCATAAACTTATAAATTTCCGGGTGATACTCATTCAAGAAGTCACGAATCGTGCGGATGTTACCCACCGACTTCGACATCTTCAGACCACCGAGATTTATCATGTTCCAGTGCATCCAATATTTAACGAACGGCTTGCCTGTCGCGCCTTCGCTTTGCGCCACCTCATTCTCGTGGTGAGGGAAAATGAGATCCATCCCGCCACCATGAATGTCGATCGAGTCCCCGAACAAAGCTTTAACCATTGCCGAGCACTCGATATGCCAGCCCGGTCGGCCCGCACCCCAAGGCGATGGCCATGAAGGCTCGCCCGGTTTTGCTGGCTTCCACAGCGAGAAATCCAACACGTCTTTTTTCTTTTCGCCGGGCTGAACACGCGTGCCCGTGCGCATGTCTTCAATGTCGCGCTTCGATAGCTTACCGTATCCGTTGAAGGATCGAACCGAATAGAGAACTTCACCCTCAACTTCGTACGCTTTGCCATTTTCAATCAGCTTCTGTGTCATCTCGACAATGGCAGGAAGATGTTCGGTCACTTTTGGATTCGCATCGTGTGGACGCAAACCGAGATTTTTGAAATCCGTTTTGTATTCACCGATGTAACGTTCGCTGATCACAAGTGAGTCGACATTTTCTTTTAGCGATCTCTGCAAAATTCGGTCGTCGATGTCTGTGAAGTTGGCGACGTAATTGACCTTGAAACTCTTTGTCTCGAGCCAATTGCGAACCATGTTGAAAAACACAGGGCCACGAAAGTTTCCGACATGCAGAAAGTCATAGACGGTCGGACCACAAACGTAGATCGACACTTCGCCCTCTTTCAAGGGCTTGAATTCTTCTTTCTCTTTCGAAATCGTATTGTAGATCTTTAAAGGCATGCTTCAACCCGCTTGATCAACGATTGTTTCTGAAGGAGCGGCACCAGAACTTTCAATTCGGTTCCGTGCGGCTGTCCAAGAATCGCAACACGGATTGGCTGGAACAAGTGTTTACCCTTCACGCCCGCAGCGACTTTCACACGATCCTGCATCAATGCGAATTCGCTCTCGCTCACTGTGGATTCCGCGTGTTTTTCGAGCTCGCTCTTCCAGGCGACCCAAACTTTGTGCGAATCGGGCCACGCTTTCACTTCGGCGGCATCTGGTTTAATCGAAAATTTTGAATCGTCGATCGATTCGAAAAGCTTCGGAGCATCCGCCAGCGTTTCCATCGAAGTCTTAAATGCCGTCAGTGCGTGATCGCGCCAAGCCGGATCAGCCGCTTGCGGAAGCGTGATGCCAGCCTCCTTCAAGAAAGGCTGAATGCGATTCCAAAGTTCTTCGTGTGGAAGCGCGCGAAGATAAGTCGCGTTCATCCAAAGAAGCTTCACTTCATCAAATACGGCCGGAGCCGAATTAAAACGTTCGTGCGTGAACAATTGAATTTGCTCTTCACGCGACAAAATCTCGCGACCATCTGGCGATGACCATCCCGAAAGCAAAATGAAGTTATTCAGTGCCTCTGGCAAATAACCCTTGAGTCGGAAGTCGTTGCACGACGTTGCTCCATGACGTTTCGAAAGCTTCTGACGATCGCTTCCTAAGATGAACGACAAGTGTCCAAACTTCGGTGGAGTGTACCCAAAAGCTTCGAACAACATCATTTGTCGCAACGTATTCGACAGATGCTCTTCCGCACGGAACACGTGCGTGATCTTCATCAACGCGTCGTCGATCGCGCAGCAAAAATTGTAGACCGGCATCCCATTCGAACGGATGCACACGAAGTCGCCAACCATGTCAGATGGGAATCGAACTTCTCCGCGAACAAGATCGTTAACGATGTAGTCGCGCTTTTCTTTCACGTGATAACGAATCGCCGCGAGTTCGCCTTTCGTGACGCGCGCACGCGCTTCATCTGGCGGAACGATTTTCTCAGGCGCCTCGATCTGCGGTGGTTTTCCCGCTTTCACCAAACGCTCTTTGATGACGTCGAGTTCAGCGTCCGTTCGGAAATCGTAATAAGCACGCCCGCTGTCGACGAGCTTGGTCGCATGCTGCATGTAAATCTCTTTGCGATGACTTTGGCGATACGGACCGTTAGGTCCGGAATCTTTAAAAGTCTCAGGATCCGGACCCTCTTCCCACTTGAGTCCCAACCACTTAAGATCTGCGATCTGCATCTTCATCGACTCTTCGGTCGAGCGCTCGAGATCTGTGTCTTCAACACGAAGGATAAACGATCCACCGTGGTGTTTCGCATACAGGAAGTTGTAGAGCGCGGTGCGTGCTCCACCGACGTGCAAGTATCCGGTTGGGCTTGGAGCAAATCGAACACGAACCGGTGAAGACATAGAACTTCCTTTAACAACCGTTCCAACAGTGCCGTCGGAGGTGGAACCCATATTAACAAACCTGGTTGTATGCACAACCAGGTTCGTTAATCTGCTACGTCGCTTCGGCCTCTGGCCTTCGCTGCTCACCGCACGTCTGCGGTGAGATTAAGAGCTGCAATGGATATTGATTGGATTCGATTTGCTAAGAGAGGTCGAGGATGGCTTTTACTTCGGCTTCTTTCATCAATTCATCGCGGCCAGTAGCCAAGATCAATTCTTTGATGAGTAAGCTTCGAGCCGTATCGAGCATCTTGCGTTCGCCGAAGCTCAATTCTTTGTCGACTTTCAATAGGAACAAATCGCGCAGAACTTCAGCGATCTCACGAACGCCGCCTGTTTTGATTTTCTCCATATATTCGCGATACCGACGGTTCCAAGTCTGGTTGTCGATTTTCACGTCGGTCTGCTTCAAAATCGAAACGACTAGAGTCGCTTCTTCTTTTGAAATGATCGGACGCAAGCCTACGTTTTTCACGTTTGCCTGCGGAACCATGATCTTCATTCCGCTATCGAGAATCTGAATGCTGTAGAACGTAAGCTGAGTGCCAGCGATCTCTTTTGTCTCGATCGCGTTCACTCGTCCCACGCCGTGGCCTGGGTAAACGGCGTTGTCGCCAACCTTGAATTCGATTGGCTCATCGCTAAGTTCAGCCAGAGTTTTCGTCGCTTCAACAGCACCTGGGCGATACCCGCGGTTTGAACGTGCCGGTGTTTTCGGCGCGAGCAAAGCTGCATCGGGATTCACGACAGCAACTGGAATAACTGAAGCAACGCTGACAGTAGAAACAGACATAGTAGTTTTCAATGGAGCCTTTACCGTTGCTTTCAAAGCAACCGAAGCCTGAGCCGATACTTTCGCCGAGAGAGCTGACATCGCCGCAGTCATTGCAGCATTCGTCGATGAAGGTTTCGACGGGTTTTTAGTCGCAGTCTTAGCAGACGCTGCCGACTTCGCTGGTGTTGCCAACTTGGTTTTTTTAAGCAGAGGAGATTTCTCCTGCGTTTTAGATCGCGGTTTTGTCTGCACGCCTGACCTCCAAAAGAATAACGCGGCGCGAAGTACTCGCAACACTCATCCCCGGTCGAGGTTATACCATCTATGACACTATCCATCAACAAACGGAGCCGTTTAGCGGCACCCTGTCGCAAGAATTTCAGGTTTTTACAGATTCGCCCAAACCGTCGTCAGCGGAAATCGCGCGGCTGTACTGCTGAGTTGCT
This sequence comes from Bdellovibrionales bacterium, assembly GCA_043716655.1. Taxonomy (GTDB): domain Bacteria; phylum Bdellovibrionota; class Bdellovibrionia; order Bdellovibrionales; family JAMPXM01. The sequence goes on from JAYSYF010000128.1 coordinate 9,663, forward strand.
AAGGCCGCTTTCCGCAGAAACAGCATTGAACGTTTTTCAAAGAAAGGTGCCGCACAGCGCTCGCGCAAGTGGCTTTTCAGCCACACAAGTTTCCAAATCTCGCTGCAGACGTGCGGCGAGCAGCGAAGGCCAGAGGCCGAAGCGACACAACAGACGTGCGGCGAGCAGCGAAGCCGGGTTGGGACCCGGCGTAGCGACATCTATAGTGCAGCCGAAACGACGAGTGCGTACGGCTGTTTTGTGATCGGCACATTCGCTCCACGCACTTCAATTTGATAAATGCCTGCCGGCAATTGAACCGCGACATGTTCATTGTTGTTCGTGTGATCGCCGATTTCATAACGCTTTCCCGTGCTGTCGATGATCGCAAGATCAAGATCGTTTACGAGAGTCTTTGATGCGGCCGCAGCAGCTGGTGCATCCGAGTAAGCCAACGTCGCCGACAGTTCAGTTTTTTTAGCTAACGTGATCGGATACATGTGTTTCTCGCTGGGCCCGAGGCCAACGCGCTCATCCACAAGAAGTGACGACGAAAGTGAAGTCGCTTTTTCGACGTCAACGCGACCGTAACCTTCATCCATGTTCGGGCGCAAAGTCGCAAGCTCTTGTCCGCGCGAAACTCCGACTGAACCGAATTGTCCTGGGAACAAGTCTTCCGCTGTGTGCATGAGGACCGCTTTTAAAATTGCAGCTGATGGCGAAGCAATCTTGCGATCTTTCACAAGATATTCGCGAACAACCGCAGCAGCACCAGCGACAAGCGGAGTCGACATCGACGTTCCGCCTGACCAAACATACTGATCGTTGTAAGCGCCCCACAAAACTTCTGCTTTCGGATGATGTGAACGTGTCGACAAAATGTTTGTGCCCGGTGCAACGATCTCGGGTTTCAAACGCCCATCTGAAGTAGGTCCGCGACTCGAGAACGGTGCGAGTCCGCGTTCGTTTTCGGAAAGCTTCGAGCTTGCGAGAGGCTCGGCGCCCCACTTGTCTTTACCGATTTTGAGATCGATCAACTTTGCCTGGATGCCGCCGTTTGAAACTAGGTTTTTGCTAGCTCCAACGGTGAGAGCATTCTTTGCGGTGCCCGGAGTAGAAACAGAATTTCCATCGATGCGACCGTCTTTGTCGGCGTCCTCGCCGTTATTTCCTGCTGCGAAAAGAATTAAGAAATCGGGGTTCGCGTAGATGAATTCATCCACTTGCTGAGCCATCGAATCGTAAACTCCGAACGAAGCCGCGGCTCCCCACGAATTTGTGTGAACGCGCGCACCAGCCGTATACGCCTTCGCGAACATATCTTTCAATTTTGAAGGAACGCTCAAGTTATCGAGCATTGGACTCCACATACTTTGTGGAACGACGTTTGAAAGTCCGGCACCTCCGCGAACTTTTCCGTTCGATTCAAAACCGCTTGATGCGACTGAACCCGAAACGTGAGTTCCGTGGCCCATCGGATCTTCCCAGCTTCGAGAGAACATGCCGAAGAAATCTCCAGCGGGAACGCGACCGGTGAAATCATGATGAATCGTCGCTGAATCGCCGATGTCCATTCCCGTGTCCGCGAAAGCAACCGACTGTCCTTCGCCTTCAAAACCGCGAGCCCAAACTGAATTGAATTTCATCAGCTTCGTGCCGCTCTCGTATCCATTGATATCCGAGTAATCGCCGGGACCTGTGGTCATGTGCATACGAAGTCGATCGTCACGGAACCACGGCAGCTCAATCACCGGTGCGGCTTCAATCCATTCCACTGCGTCGAGAGATGCTAGCGGCTGAAGCAATGAACGCTTCGATTCGATGACCAGTGTTCGGCTCGAAGCCGATTTCACTTTTACCTTTGTGTTTTTAAGTTGCGATGCCATCGTCTTCACGTCTTGATCAGGAAATAGACGAACGATGCTAACGACGACGGGGTCACCAGAAAATACCGAGCTTGCGCCAAGCTCTGGCGAGAGCTTCCACTCGGGTCGATAGAGCGTGATCGCTCGAATGCGGTTTGATGACTTTGCAAGCACCTGTGCTTCCCGTGCCGTGCCGGCCACAACGACGGCATCGTCGGGGATGTAACGAATGATTTCAAGCTTCAGTGATTTCAAGTTGATGAAGTCTTCACTCGCGAGTTTGTCGTTCATCTGCACAATAAAGTGACGGACTTTTCTCGCGTCGGCTTTCTTACTTGGTCGCTTTTCTTTTGTTCCGACCCAAGCTGGCCGGCCAAGGTTGAGACTTTCCTGTTCTTCGTCGGGAGTCGCTGCAAAATGTGGCAGGGTGAGAACGTTCGTCGCTTGAGCTGAGTTTGTTAAATCCACTTCACCTGAGCGAAGCCGAAGTCTCTCGCCAGCGAATGCCTGCGAGGTAACCAATACGAGCACGAGTGCTAGAAAAGAAAACAGGGTGTTCTTTGAAGTACGTCTTGTTGATTCCATGTCGATTACGAAAACATGCGAGGCGCTAAAACAAAACCAGAAATCGTGACGCAGCGCTCGTCCGCAGAATGAGCGGGTGAAGAGATCTCGGTTCAGACTTATCCGATCCCCGCTAGAGAAGTGAGTCCATGAGCGCGTAAAAGTTCATCGCGTAAACTTTTATGTTCCAAGCTCGACAGGTTTGAATCTCGACCGAAAATTTCGAATGCGGAATCGCGCGCTTCTTGGAGAATTCGAGCATCGCGAACGATATTCGCAAGTTTGAATCCTGGAAGTCCGGACTGTCTTGATCCTAAAAATTCACCAGGTCCGCGGATCTCGAGATCTCGTTCCGAGATAATAAAGCCATCGGTGGTTTCTTCCATCACACGCACTCGATCGCGCGCTTCCTCGGATACGGCCCGTCCCAACATCAACATGCAAAAACTTTTGTGCTCGCCGCGACCGACTCGGCCACGCAGCTGATGCAACTGTGAAAGTCCGAAACGTTCCGAGTGCTCGATGACCATGACATTCGCATTAGGAACGTCGACGCCGACTTCGATGACGGTCGTCGCGACGAGAATATTGAATTCTCCATCCCGAAACTTGCGCATGACCTCATCTTTTTCAGCCGGCTTCATTCGCCCGTGCAAAAGCCCGAGTTTGCGATCCGGAAAGAGCGCTTTCAGATTTTCAAATTCGGTCATCGCGTTTTTGAGATCGATTTTTTCGCTTTCTTCGACGAGTGGGTAAACAAAATAAGCCTGTCTGCCCTTCTCAATCTGAGTCCGCACGAACTCGATCATCTTACCGCGATGCGATTCGTAACCGACGCGCGTTTGAATTGGCGAACGACCCACCGGCAATTCGTCGATCACAGAGACGTCGAGATCGCCATACACCGTCATCGCGAGAGTTCGCGGAATCGGCGTCGCTGTCATAACGAGAAAATGCGGCGAGATCTCTCGCGAATCGTTTTTGCGACTCTTGTTTTTTAATTTCGCGCGTTGGTGCACGCCGAACCTGTGTTGTTCGTCGATGATCACGAGGCCGATGTTTTTAAAAACGACGGCGTCTTCGATGAGTGCATGAGTTCCGACCGCGAGATGAATGTCTCCTCGCTCGAGCAGCGCTTGCGCTTGCGCGCGTTCCATCGTTTTGATCGAGCCGGTAAACAGACCGACCTGCAGTCCTAGTGGTTCGAGCAGGCGTTTCGCCGTTCGGTAGTGCTGTTCCGCCAGAATTTCAGTCGGCACCATGAGCGCCACCTGATAACCATTTTCGATCGCGACCAGTCCCGACATCAAAGCGACGAGCGTTTTTCCGCTGCCGACGTCCCCTTGAACTAATCGGTGCATCGGCTTGGGCGGATTATGTTCCACAAGATCGGCGACAACTTCTTCAAACGTTCGCAGCTGTGCACCGGTCAGTTTAAACGGCAGGTTTTGTTTTAAAACATTCGCGAGCTCGAGTTTTTTCTCGAACGGTAAACCTGGCTCGCGAGCCATTCCTTCTTTTCGAGACGCGAGCCAAAGCTCCAACCAAAAGAACTCGTCGAAAATGAGTCGACGATGGAACGGACTCTTTAACTCGGCAAATTCGAGCGAAGCATCTTTCGGTGGACGATGAACGCGATCGAGCGAAGTGAACCGTTTCGGCAAATGGAATTTCTCAAGCAGCCAACGCGGGAGCTTTTCTGGAGCTTGTCCGTCGGGGTTTTTTCCTAGCTCATCCAAAACGAAGCCGATCAGTTTTCGCAACTGGCGATTTGTTAGTCCCTCGGTTTCTGGGTAAATCGGAACAACGACGTCGTCATCGGTCACTGTGTCCGGCGAGTCGTCTTGAAGATCGGGATGATGGAATTCCATTTGCCCACGATAGAGAGTCACCTTGCCGATCACTCGAATTGTTGAAAGCGGCTTGAAGCGTTCGAAATACCCTTTGTATGGGACACGAAAAAACTTGCAGTTGATTTTGCCAGTCGCGTCTCGAACGACGAGGTCATAGACCTTGCGGCGACTTTTGCCGAGACTGAAGCTTTTAACGGCCACGACTTCGGCCCTAAGGCTGACTAATTCATCCGGCTGGAGGCTCGAAATGCTCCTCGCAGCACGCCTGTCTTCATAGGCTCTTGGGTACCATTCCAGGAGATCCTGGACCGTGAAAACGCCATGATCCTTGAAGCGATCGCCCAACTTTGGTCCGACACCTTTGATGAACTGTATCGGAGTGTCGAATTTTAGGACCGCCACACTATCACTCCTTGGAGACTGACGCGATGATTGGCACAATAGAAGGGCATGGCGAAGACAGGCAACCCGAATCATTCTGATACACCCAAAGTTCAATCGGGCGTTCAAGCGACGGACACCGAAACTGACGCTCTTGCGCAAAGCGCACTGTCGCAAGCACTCGGTTCTGCGCCGACCTCGGCCGGAAAGTTCAAAATCCGGGTCAATTCTTTGATTCCAGATCGGCCGACGACGTTCGACATGTTCATCATGATCAACGGACGCATGGTTTTGTATCTACGCGCCGGCGACGCTCTGCCCGGCGAAAAGATCAATCATCTGCAACGTGCTGATGTTTTCTATGTGCCCGACGAACAACGCGCGTTTTTTAAGCGATATATTTTCGACCGAATGAACGAAGACGAGCTGGATGTTAAAACGAAGGCCAATATCCTGCGCGAGTCGAGCATGACGTTAGCTGAAGAGATCTTCGAAAAAGAAGATGTCGAAGAGGCACTTGCCGACTCGCGTGAACTGATCAAAAATTTCATCGAATTTATGGAGCACGAACCGACCGCGATGACTCACCTCGTGGGTCTCTCGTCGCATGACTTCTATACTTACAATCACTCTTTAGACGTCGCGATCTATTCGTTGGGTCTTGGGCAAGTCGCCGGTTACACCGGCGCCGATCTTCAAGAGCTTGGACGAGGCGCGCTCTTTCATGACATCGGAAAACGACACGTGAATGCCGAGATTATTTGTAAGCAAGGTCCACTCGACGATGTTGAGTGGGCACAGATGCAGAAGCATCCTCAATACGGTTTGAAAATTTTGAATGAGTACGGCGTGAGCGAAGCGATGAAAGCTTGTTGCTTCGAACATCACGAATCATTTCTTGGTAACGGATATCCGCAACAGCTGCCAGGATCCGAAATTCACGCGATGGCCCGAATCGTTGCCATCACCGACACCTATGATGCGTTGACCACGAAACGTTCGTACAACGATCCGATGTCGCCAATCGCAGCCGTTGAATTCATGTCATCGAAGTTAGCCGCGAAGTACGATCCGAATTTGATCAAAGCGCTGAACTCGATCCTCTTCAAAATCAAACCCGCCGTTTAGTGCCCGTCGACTGACCCCCACGAAAAAAGCCTACCTGTTACGGTGGGCTTTTTTATTTTTCCTAGAATACTTGATTACCAGCGGCGTGGGCGACCTTGATCGCGACCGAAATCTCGACCGTCGCGTTCATCAACATGACGACCATGACGGCCTGGTTCGTCGCGACGAACTGGCGAGAGAATTTGCATCGCCTCTGCACGATACGAATCGAACGTGTACGATCGCAATGCATTGCTGATCGAACCGTAACGCTGATCAACAACCTCAGCCAAGTGCCGCAACATCTTGTTTCGACCCGAATCGAAACTAGCAATCGCCAACAGGCTTCCGAGTTGATCGAGCGTTAAGACTTGTCCGGCCATTGAAAGGTCGCCAGCAATGTCCATGGCAGCTCGGTCATGGTATGGCCATGCGCTTTGGACTTCGCTTTCGAATCGCGCCATTCGATTTTCACTGACGATTCGGGACGGCATCGATGGGCGATATCCAGGTGGCATTTGCGGCCCGCCTGAAGTGACAGTCGTTGTCGTCGTAGTTTGTACCGGTCCATTGGCACCCCACTGGATTTGTTGGATTGTTGTTGTTTCTGTTACTTGCGACCAGCGCCCGCTATCTTGGCACCAGTAAGTTTCGTTTACATAGCTTCCACCGCGGTCACGCATCACCGATCGAGTCATCGTGCACTGACGTTGACCGTAGTAACCGCGTCTTTCGATTCTCGAATGCGAATTGTGATCGCGTCCGAAACGAGGATTCGACCACTGATAATCCTGCGAATTTCTTTCGAGCATCTGGCGCTCGCTTTCGCGTGCATAACCTATGTCGTCTGAATTGTCGGCTTGCTTGCAGTAGTTGTGAGCTGCAA
>JAYSYF010000129.1:0-1692 GCA_043716655.1 Bdellovibrionales bacterium
GTCACAAGGTTTTTCGCCGCGTGAGCCTTTGCCGTAAACGCTTTCAATGCATCGACGTTTGAACCGATACCACCACGGGTGCACGGATACTGAATAAGCGCGCCGAACGTATCGTTTGAAAATTCAAACTTCGAAGCGTCGCCAAGAACGATTTTAATTCCGAGTGGCTCGGCTCGGCGGCTCACAACTTCGATTGTCTGCGGATGGCAGACATCAGAGACGAAATAAGTTTTAGCACCAGTGCCGTTGGCTTTTACGTTGTCGGACGAGTGGTAAGACATCGCCATGGCTTCGGCCGCAGCGGTGCCCTCGTCCAAAAGCGAGGCGTTCGCGATGTCCATTCCAGTGAGCTCCATGATGAGCGTTTGGAAATTCAGGATAGCTTCGAGACGACCTTGCGAAATTTCAGCTTGGTAAGGAGTGTAGGCCGTGTACCAACCTGGGTTCTCGAGAATATTGCGGAGGATGACGGGCGGAGTAAACGTCCCGTGATATCCCTGACCTAAGAACGTTTTGAAAACTTTGTTCGATGAAGCAAGTTCCCAAGCGCGTGCGAGAACAGCGGCTTCAGTTTGTCCCTCGGGCAAATCTAAAGACTTCTTCATGCGAATCGCTTTTGGGATCGTCTCGTCGATTAATTGATCGACAGTTCCTGCGCCGACAGTTTTTAGCATCAGTGCGAGGTCTGATTCTCTTGGACCAATATGACGGGTCGAAAAATCAGAACGAGCTTCCAAGTCCGAGAAACTTATCGTGGGTGTCATTTGTGGTGCCGCCTAGCCATTCGTTATGGCAAGTAGCTACCACGGCTGGTTTTGGGTCCGCTAGGAGAAAAACGCTTTAGGCCTAGGACTTACCGGTCGGTTTGGGTGAACCCGAACCGGCACCACCAGCGGCCTTGCCCGCCTGCTTCGGCGCGCTAGAGTCGTAGATCGAGAAGTCGAAGTTTGAGTCCGATTTATCAGCGTCGCTTTCGGCCTGCTGGATGCGAATAACACGGCTATCGCTGTCTGAAAATTCAGCGTGTTCCAGTGCCTGTTGGGCCGCGACGTTTATAGAGCCCGTATTCGATTTCTGGATCTCGCGGACGATGTTATTTGTAAAGCGTAGGCGCTCGACCAGCGCGCGCATCACCGACACCGCCCAATCGGGAAGTTCGTCGAGCAGACGCTCATAAGCCTCGGGGCTTACTTTTGCGACACTTAAATCTGTGAGGGCTCGGGCCGAAGCCGAGCGTGGCTGGCGATCGAGCATTGCGAACTCGCCGACACTATTACCGGGACCGACCTTGGCGAGAATGATGTTATTTCCCGCTGCGCCCGTTTTATAGATTTCGATTTCGCCTTCTTGAATGATGTAGAAGTGAAAACTTAGCTCGTTTTCTTCGAAGAGGACTTCACCAGCACGAAACGCGACATTTTCGATCTCATTGTTCATTGCACTATGTTGGTCTCGGAGCCGAGTTGGATGCAAGAAATCGCATTGTGCGTCAAATGGGGCCGGCTAAAGGGACCACTCCGTCGAGCGACGGAGTGCATGACCGAAGAGGACCTTAGCGAACTGCTTTTTTCGTCGTTTTACGAACGGTCTTAGAAGCTTTACGTGCGGTCTTCTTGACTGCAGCTGCCTTTGGCTTCGCTTTCGCCTTCACTTGCTTGCGAATTTTCGAAACCTCTTTTTCAATTTGCTTCT
>JAYSYF010000130.1:0-5339 GCA_043716655.1 Bdellovibrionales bacterium
CTGCGATCTAGTTCCTAGCGTCCAAGCTCATTTGAGCAGCGACGTGCGAACCTAAAAAACCCGGGTCTTTGACCTGGGTTTTTTTTATCGCCGGCTACCCCGGCGAACCACGGGATCCTTAGAGCCAAGCCGCGTTCCCGCTTGCGTTTGTCGACGATTTTCATTCAAATCCCGCTTGTGAAAACCCGCACTTTTTTCTGCCTGTTTATAATCATGGGACTTCTGCACGTGGCCACTCCTGGGGTCACTTTTGGGTCCGACGAAGCCGCTCATAAAAATTATGCGGATGAAGTCGAAGGCGTTCTACAAACGGGAGCAGCTCACGATCCACAATGGTTGCGGCTAGGTTATTACCAACGACGTGGCTTCATACGACGCCTCTTCCGTTCGGAATACCGATCGCAAGCGGACGGCGATTTGCTCTTCTTGTCGAAGACCGGAACAATCGATCCCGTCGATGAATTGCGCACAACGCTCAACGAGTTCGCAAAACCACTTGTCGTTCCTCAAGGCAAAACCGTCGCCGAGGCGGAGGCTACCCATGCGCAGTGTATGTTCCCTGCCCGTCGGAATTGGGCTTTCAAAAAATTAGGTTGGGAGAAAGTGCTGAATGCAAACCGAGTTCCGATACTTGGTTGCGAATTGCGCCAAATCTGGAAAAAGCGTTTGGACGCTGACGGCGTAAGTCTTGTCTTTGCGTCCGCCTATCTTAATAACGCCGGAAGTATGTTTGGACATACGTTCTTAAAATTTCACTCGAAGTCCAATGGTCAAACGAAGGACCTTTTAGATTACGGCGTCAGTTTCGCGGCCGAGACCGGTAGCGACGGTGGTGTGCCGTTCGCGCTTTATGGATTGCTTGGATTCTACGTGGGACGGTTCACGATGCAGCCGTTCCACGAAACTTTACGAACATATTCAAATCTGGAAGGTCGCGACTTAATTGAATATCGAATCCGATTTACTCCTGAAGAACTCGATTTTTTCATCGACCATCTTTTCGAACTCGAACGCACCCACTTCGACTACTATTTTCTGACGGAAAATTGCGCTTACTTTTTGTTGGCGGCACTCGAGGTCGCAAAACCCGAGGTCAGTCTCAGCGACGAGTTTTGGTACGAAGTCATTCCTGCCGACAGCATACGTGTTGTTGCTCGGACGCCTGGCCTTGTTGAAAGCACACGGTATCGCCCGTCGCTCCATGCACTTTTCAGAGCTCAGGCCGATCGACTTTCGAAAGACGACATTCGTTTTGCCCGCGACGTTGTACAAAACGGTCAAAGTGAAAACTTACCTGAATTGAAAAACGCTTCCACGGCAGCCCTTGATCTGGCGCTCGATTACGGAGCCGTCCGTGCTGCAGGCGATCCCGCATTCGATAAGCTCAATCACAAGTTACGAGCCGAACGTGCGGCTCGGGGCGGCGCATCGCCCATCACGACAGTGAAGACTCCTCGTCTGATTGAAGAAGGACACGATCCAGCGCGAGTGGGAATTCTTTTTGAGATGCCTATAGGCCACGACAGTGCTCGAGGTCGAATGGGTCTTCAAACTCGGTTCGCGTATCACGATCGCCTCTCGAACGACGACGGCTATTTGCGCGGGACAAGTCTCGAAGTACTTCGAATGACTGCGCTGACCGACGATCGAGACCCAAGCCGTGTCCGCCTTCGCGAAATTGCAGTCCTCGATGTTTTTTCTTCGCAGGCACGCGACGCATTTTCTAAACCGGTTTCTTGGCGTGCCTCGCTTGGAGTTCGTGAACCACTCTATGCTAGGTCTCTCGGCCCCTATGTGAGCGCCGGTGCAGGATACACTTTCGAATTCACGCGTTATTTGTGGCTGACCACCCTCCTTGATGCCGAAGCGTTGTTCAATCCAGATCTCGAAAACAATTCGGCTCTGTATGTTGGTCCCCGTCTGCTTGCGACCGTATTCGCTTCGGAAAAACTTAAGATCGGAATCGACTACGCGATGATGCGACCAGTGATTCCGGCTCGACGTTACGATCTTTTCTCGACTGAAATCGCGTGGGCGCCGCTTCGCAACCTTGAACTTCGAGTGGGATACACTGATGCGCAGCTTGAAGGCGCCAGGAGGTCGGATTGGAACGTCAAAATATTCCAACACTTGCTCTTCTAAGTTTTTTTTCAGCGGTGCTTTTCCTGACTGGTTGTACGAGTCTTTTTTTTCATCCAAGTTCCATGCGATATCCTTATCTCGAAATCGATCAGCTCTCGGCCAAAACTGTTACGCTTCATTCAAAAGATGGGACGAAACTTTCGGCGTGGGAAATCGATTCGGTTCAGGCTCGAAAAAATCATCCGGAAATCGCGGCACCGAAAGATCTGAGGCCGGGTGAAACGCGTGGCATCGCCCTGCAATTTCACGGCAACGCCGAAAATATGACAACGCACTACCGGTTTCAGATGTGGTTGTTATTCGAAGGTTGGGATGTTCTGACATTTGATTATCGCGGTTATGGAATGTCCGGTGGCAGTGCTTCGAATCTGAAGGGCATTGGCGAAGACGGCGTCGCCGCATTGGAATGGGCGAACAAGATCGCAAAAGAAAAAAATCTTCCGCTCGTTGTTTTCGGACAGAGCCTCGGAGCAAGTGTTGCTGTTGCCGCGCTAAGCGAGACTGGCCCGGATCAGATGAAACTCTTCGTCGTAGACTCCGCATTTTATTCTTTCACTTCTATTGCTCGCGAGAAATTGAGCAGCGTTTGGTTTTTATGGCCATTTCAGTGGCTTGGATGGCTGCTGGTCTCTGATGAGCTCAGTGCTGGTCCGAAGTTAGAAAAGGTGAAGTCGCCGCATCTCGGCGCGTATGCGGCCCCAGCGATCTTTCTACACTCGATCAACGATCCGATTGTTTCGAACCGCCAAGGTGAAAAGCTATTTAGTGTCTATCCGAGTGAGAAGACTCGATGGACGACAGTCGAACCTGGTCACGTGAATACTTTATTTGCCGAGCCCTCGAATGAGGTTCGACCCAAAACTGTGCACCGTGAAAAGTTGAAATTGAAATTGCGGGAATTGCAAGGTTCCTGGAGCCGCGAGGCCGTCACTGATGCTAAAGCAGAGACACCGCGAGCATCCAAATAATCCAAATGTGCGTCAGGTGATGCACCATTTGATCGAGACCAAGCGCAATCCAAAAACCTGATTTAGAGATGTCGGTGTAGCGTCCAAGGTACTTAGGACCCGCTTTGATCCGGTCCATCGTGAAGTGGATCACGAAATCAGCAAACGCCAGCCACCACAAACTTGGCTGCACAAGCAGAACTACGATTAGAGTTGTGATGGCGTGAATTCCACAGTGAAGCGCCAACGGTGGAATGAAGCTCCAGTCCGAGCGTTGCTTTTGAAGCATATATCGATTTTGCAGCGGAAAATCCGCAATGAAGTGTTTCAACTGAAACACCACAAGCAAAACGAATACGAGTCTAAATACTTCAAAATGTTCCGAGGTCAAACTGCCTACCCTTAAGATGCATAACTAGTTGTAATTCTATTTATCGAGCTGAGAACTTTTACTTTCAGTATGAGAAGCTTTCGATTCTGGTTCTACTGCCATGTTGATATCGAATTCACGATACGAATCCACCGGCGCAATTTCATTCTCAAGCTCGCGTCGGTAATTCTTTCGCTTGAGGAACGCCGCACGTTCGTCATCATTTTTTTCGTCGCGCTTCGCGAGCCGTTCTTCGTCCTGGCGATCGAGCTTTTCGATTTCCTCCATCGAATAGCGCTTCATCGTTCGCTGATACTGCAGCTGTAATTCAGCCTGCTTTTCGCTTCGTGCACGACGTGCCGCTTGCAACGCCTCAGCTGCGGCCGCTTCCGATTCTGACTTTTTTGCGCGATTGGCTATGTAGCGTTCGAAATCGCGCTTCTTTTCACGAAGCATCGTTTCATACCCGCTGTCGGACTGTTCCGCAGAGGCCTGAGTTTGATAGAAAACCGTGACGCCGAAAACAAATGCCAACAGCAAACGCACCGTCACCGGGGCGAGTCGAAATGGACTTTGAATTTCGCTAATTAAGCGTGTTTTCATTGAATCTTTTTCGGTTTTTTTCACGTCTAACTAAACTCCACGATGAAACTCGACAAAGGCAGCTAGACCGCGGCCCATGTTCTGAGCCAGACTCGACCTTCTATGGACACACCTAGCGTTTACACCGGCTTTGGCGAACGACTCTCGCATTATGTCACACCCGAGCTGCTTCTCTTTTTGGGACAAACTGCGATCGTCTTGCTCGCGGTCCTCGCTCTCACGACTGGTATCATCGCGATCTTTTCTAGTTTCGGCGGAAAAGCACGTCCGAGTGCAAGGCTCGAAGCGAAATCCATAAACGACGAATGGGCCGAACGGAAGCGCTCACTCGAATCGTTCTTTCTTTCTAAGAAAGAGTGGAAACTTCGCATGAAGGCCGACGAAGCGGCGGATAAAAAACGAGTGACCACCGGAACTACGAAACAACGATTGTGGGTTCTCGATTTCAACGGTGACATCGCGGCATCGCACGTCGAATCCCTCCGCAACGAGGTCACAGCAATTCTCGATCTCGCAGCTTCGCAGACGAATGCATCGGAGGACGAAGTGCTTCTACGTTTGGAAAGTCCCGGCGGCACCGTGACGGGTTATGGTCTTGCGGCGAGCCAGCTAGCGCGATTAAGAAAGGCTGGCATAAAATTGACAGTCGCCATCGATGAAGTGGCAGCTAGCGGCGGTTACATGATGGCCGTTGTCGGAAACCACATCATCGCCAATCCCTTCGCAGTGATCGGTTCAATCGGCGTTATCGGAAGCGTTCCGAACGTGAATCGTCTGTTGAAAAGGTTCGACGTTGATTATCTTGAAGTAACCGCTGGAGCCCACAAGCGACCAGTGAGCATGCTCGGTCCGCTCACGCCCGACGGGATCGAAAAATTTGCCGAGCAAATTCAAGAGACTCACGTGCTGTTCAGAAATCACGTTAAAGAATTTCGCCCGCAGTTAGACATCGAGAAGGTCGCGACTGGCGACATCTGGCACGGCACGGATGGCCTTCAACTTGGCCTCGTCGATGAACTTGCGACGAGCGATGAATTCATCGATCGCGCTCGCCACAAAGAGAATCGCGACGTCATTCAACTGACCTGGCGGCCAATGAAAAGCTGGCGGAACCGCCTTGAAGAGTCGGTTTCCCTGATGATCTCGGGCATCGTCGAAAAAACGGTCTCAAAGTCGATTGAACGGACCCTCACCGGGTTATCTCGGCGAATGGATTATTAGCAGCCCGCCTCCTTTATGCCCCCCAGGGAGCGGCGGAGTTCGCTTTTGAAAAACTG
>JAYSYF010000014.1:0-2496 GCA_043716655.1 Bdellovibrionales bacterium
CACTTACCTTGCGTGGGCGACAACGGGATTTGTGATGATCCACGGTATCCATCGACCGCCGTCGAAGAGACTTGGACTAACGAAGAGGCGCACGACAACTCGGTAAACGCCCGGTTGAAGAATTCGAAACTCAGTCTCGGTTGAATTTGACGTCATGATACTCAGTCCGTCGCGCAAGAGGACAGTTTCGAACGGAACATTGGGCTTGTTCGGCAAGCGCACCATCAATCGGCTTCTGTCTTCGAGACGAACTCTTGAACCTAGCGAGCGAATTCCGTTCGAATCTTCATACCAAGTCGCGAAGCCTTTCGTTTGACCCAAAACATCGAAAGCAAAATAAGTCTGTCCTGCGACGAGGGCCGACAGGATTTTTGCGCGATCGCTTTCGTAATCGCCGGTCAGTTCAGTGCGAAGCAAGACGTGATTTGTCGCGAGCCCGAACAAAGTTTCATAGCTGGGTGAACGCACCGTAATTCCCAAGACCGACGAGGGCAGTCCCGCATCTGTCCCGAGAATACCGAACACGCGTCTTTCACGAGATAGTCGATCCCAGGTTTCGAAAGATGTATCGAGATCGGCAAAGAGTCGAACGAGCGCAAGGTCCGAGTTGAACGGATAAATGAGAATACTCCATGCAGTCGACAATCTTGAGTCCCGCCACATTCGAGCAATTTCTTGTCTAATATTCAAAACCTCGAGACCGCTGAGGCCGGAAGGATAATTTCCCGTCCACTCCGTTCCATCGCGAGAAATTTGGCCAAGAACAATCGAGTCTTTTGTGGATGAAGAACTTGTTTGTCGATCCCCGGCGCCGCGCGAAAGCAAATCGGCTATGACAGTCTGTGCCTGACCAAGTCCCTCGACTGCTTTCAGTCGCTCGGGATCGAGAGAAAGAATTCGCGATTCGAGATAGCTGTATTTTCCGCCGTTGATCACGAGCAGTTGTCGCTGCCATCCTTCGGTCGATCCGCCCTGAATAAATCGATTCAGTTCGCTGAAGACTAAGAAATCCAATTTTGTTTCTTGGCCGGCGCGAATGGTTTCGGAAGGAGTCAGAAAGCCATGGCTCAGAGAGGTTTGTACATTGATAGCGCCGCGATAATCATAAAAGCCTGGATGATTTTTCGCGTCGAGCGAATCTGGAACCGCCGAAGTCGTTCGCAATGAAAGTGCAATTGCATAGGTTAGCAAAAGCAACGCGACCGCTATGAAAGCTATAACCTTTTTCACGGATGTGACTCCGGAATTGCATCGCGTTTAAACGTCACGAGTGTGAACCGATCGACGCTGCGGCGAGAAACTTCTTTGTACCCAAGTTCTGCGATCCAAGCGGGCCACGGCCAAGGCTCAGCCAAAGCGACGGTAAATTGCTCGCCAGCAGGATGTCCGCTCGCATGGTAATCGAAGAAGTCGATGCGATTGATGCCAGCAAGTTTGCCGACAGTTCGATTTGTTTTGATCGAGAGTGCTCCGGCCATTTGATACGACGATGCAAAGAGATTTGGCTCTTCTTTTGCGACCGCTTCGAGTGCTTGAAACCGAACGAACTCGTACGTTTTTAAACTCTGTGCCGGAACTCCGAACAGATTCTGCTCGGGGTGAAGTCCTTGATAGAGAACGATCACCGAAGCGACCGCCCAAACGGTCATCATCGCGCGGCTCAACCATCGTTTAGTATCTGCGATGGACGCGATGACAAGCAGGGGAAGGTGTCCAGCAATTGCCCAATTCGCTTCGACGGGCGAGCGCAGACTTGTCCACGCAAAGAAAAATACCGTTCCCCATCCAAACCATCTTAGAAAACGGGTGTTCTGTGGTTCTCGAAACTTCCAGAACGTGAAGATCACGAGTGGAGAAAGCAGCGCCAACTGCGCGCCAATGTACTCACTAAATTGGCGTAACATTTGTTCAGCCGAAACCGCTTCTTTATTTAGACCGTGATTAAGTTGGAATCGAAATGAAACCCAGTCGTGTGCCGCGTTCCATCCCCAGACGGGCGCGGAAAAAATCAAGCCGAAAAACACAGTGGTAAGAATCAGTTGTGGTTTTAGCAACTGCCATTGACGTTTCCAGCAAACGAAAAGAACCGCGATAGGCACAAACAAAACGATGTGATACTTCGCGCAGAAACCGACTCCAAGTGCGGCGCCGAGTATCGCTGCAGTTTTTGCATTTGGCGATTCGAGATAATATTTGAACGCCAACAGCGAAAGCGACCACATCAAAACTAGTGGAATATCGGGTGTGATGACGAGAGAGCCGACTCCGAAGAATGGAGAAAGCAGCACGACGCAAAGCCACTGCACGTGTTGTTTTTCGGAGATGCTCGTACCGATAGTTTTCTTAATAGCGAGAAGCGCGAAATGACCTGCGATCACTGCTGGTATACGAACGACGCCAGTAAGATCAGGAAAAAGTTGGCGAAGCGGCTCGAAAATATGTCCGAACCAAAACAACCACGCAACGCCACCTGGATGATCGAAGTAAGACCATTGA
>JAYSYF010000131.1:0-1672 GCA_043716655.1 Bdellovibrionales bacterium
AGAATAGACCTAGCGATGGCGACCCGAGCACTTGGTGTGGTAACGTTTTAGGTGTAAGTAGTCGGCCCAAAAGCCGCGGCAACTGAAGGAGTTCATCATGGGAATCGGACCTTGGCATTTACTCGCACTCATCGCGATCGTTCTTATTTTCTTCGGACCATCACGCCTTCCAACTCTTGGTAAATCAATGGGCGAAGCCATCCGTGGATTCAAAAAAGGAATCAGCAGCGACGAGATCGACGTGACTGATTCGGCAAAACGCGAATCGCTCAACGCCACTGGCGACGACGCGACGGCGAAAAAGACAACCACCGAAAAAGATAAAGCGTAAGAGCTTCGTCGACCCGATGGCATACGGACTCAATCAAGATCGAAAAATCGGGTTTTGGCTTACTAAGATCAATGATCTTCCAACCCTTCCGTCTGTCGTTCATCAAACTGTAAAAGTGGTGAACGATCCGAATTCGAGCATTCGCCAAATCAGCGAAACACTTCTGCAAGACCCAATTCTTTCTCTCAAAGTTTTGCGTCTCGCAAACTCTGGTTATTATGCAATTCCGGGAGGAGCCGCGACGATCGAACGTGCCGTCACCGCCCTTGGTATCGGCAACGTTTCGCAGATGGTATTCACCGCAGCGGTTTTCTCGCAGTTTGAACTGAAAGCGACGACTCCGTTTAACATTCGCGAATTCTGGCGCCATTCACTTGCCGTCGCGATTGCGAGCGAAACTATTGCCCGTGAAATCGGACTTCGCGACACCTCGATGATTTTTCTCGCTGGGCTCGTGCATGACATAGGCAAGATCGCACACTTTCAAATCGCAAAAGAAGAATGGTTTGCGGTCTGTGAACACGCTCAATCGAATAACCTAACTGTGCTCGAGGCCGAAAAACAGCTGGGTATCGTAAGTCACGACGAACTTGGTTTCGAGCTTGTTCGAAAGTGGCAGTTGCCATTGCTCATTCAAGAAGTCGTTCATCGTCATCACGATGCAAACATACAAGCAGGAACGAGCGTTCACACACAAGCGGTTCAAATCGTTCATCTCGCCAATCTGCTCGTTCACACAATGAATGTCGGAAGCAGTGGCCACGATGCCATCCGCAATCCGTCTAAGGAAATCGTGATTCGAGTTCTCGGGAACGAGAAGGCCCTTGGCCATGTCGCAAAATCCACACGCAAAGCGCTCGACCGCATGGATCCACTTTTCGAAACGATGTACGGCTCAGCCGAAACGCTTGCCTGATTGTCTGGCTTTAAACGTCGATTACAACAAAGCGTTTGCGGCTTTCACGATCGACTCGCTGTCGAGACCGTGAATTTTATAAAGATCGAGCGCCGAGTACGCGCTCTGGCCGAACTTGTCGCCAACGCCTAACGATTTTAATTTCAGCTGCACGCCATCCATAACAAGTGCGTGAGTCAGAAGCGCTCCCATTCCCCCTGTCAAACGATGGTCTTCCACAGTCACGAGTCGCCCTTCCGATTTAGCGAGCGCGGCTTTAACCGTCGCGAGATCCGGATGATTGACGTTCGAACCATGAAGAACGATGGCTCCGATACCTTTAGCTTCAAGCATGTCGGCCGCTTTGATCGCCTCGGGTAAAAGCGAACCGTTGGCGACTAACGTCACCGAAAACTTTTTGCCCGCAGACGTGTCGAGCGACAACG
>JAYSYF010000132.1:0-5328 GCA_043716655.1 Bdellovibrionales bacterium
GCACCAATGACGATCACTTCTTTGAGCATGTTAAACGCTCATCGAAAAGATTCGAGCGTCCGGAGCTTTCGCACGAAGGCGCGCATCTAGCGCCATACACGCGTTGCGGAGAAACGGCCGGCCACGATCGCCCATGACAAGTCGGCGTCCATTCAAAGCGACAAGGCCATCTTGAATCAGTTCGTGTAAAAACACTCTCACATCCGCGACCTGCGCGTCACTTTCGAGTTCAACTTCGAATTTTGTCATCAAGCGCAGAATCTGTTCGCGTCGAACACGATCTTCATTCGAAAGTAAGTGACCACGAAACGTCGGGACTTCTCCGCGATCGGTCGCCTCTTCATATACCGGCAGTACTTTTTCATTCTGGTGAAAACATCCCGGCGCTTCCGAGATTGAAGAAACGCCGAGGCCAAGCATCACGTCGGTGCGAACGTCGCTGTAGCCCATGAAGTTTCTGTGCAGCGTTCCGCTGACGGCCGCTTTCGCAAGACCATCGCTAGGAAGCGCGAAGTGATCCATTCCGATTTCGACGTATCCTGCGTTCAACAGTGTCCCGCGAGCGAGTTCGTAGAGCGCGCGTTTCTCAGCGCCCGCCGGAAGCTCGTCGTCTTTAAAAAGTCGTTGCGCTGGTTTAATCCAGGGAACAAGCGCGAAAGAATAGAGAGCAATACGATCCGGCCGAAGTTCAAGCGTGCGTTCAACCATTGTCTTCGTTGTCTGCAGTGTTTGTTTCGGCAGACCGTAAATAAGATCGAAGTTAACCGAGTCATATCCAAGCTTGCGAGCCGCTGTGGTGATCGCTTCGGTTTGTTCGAACGGCTGAATGCGATTCACAAGCCTTTGTACTTCCGGATCGAAATCTTGTACGCCAAGGCTGACGCGATTAAAACCATGCTTGCGCACAACCTCAAGTTGATCTGGTCGAGTTCGTCGCGGATCGATTTCGATGCTGCCTTCGAATCCACGTGGATCTTTGGTGAGTCCCTTCAATAAACCACCTACGAGTCGATCGAGTTCGGAAGCCGAAAGAAATGTCGGTGTTCCTCCACCCAAATGCATGTTCACGAGTGGCCTTCGCGCAAGATCAGGTGAGGCGAGAAGATAAGCCTCGCGTTCCTTCAACACTCGCGTGACGTAGGGGCTTTCACGTTTGTGATCTTTTGTAATCGAAGTATTGCAGCCGCAGAACGTACAGAGCGTCTCGCAAAAAGGAATGTGAACATAGAGTGACCATGAGCTTGTCCCTGGAGCAAGGCCCGCATTCAATTGTTCGATCCACTGCGCGCGCGTCGGCGGCTCTGACCAGTACGGAACCGTTGGATAGCTCGTATAGCGCGGTGCTGGTACATCGTACTTCGAAAAGAATCCTGATTGAGATTTGCTCGACTGATCATTTCCCATAGGGAACAAACCTTTCCTTAAACAAACACTTCGCGCACGAGTTGCACAAGGCGACGCACGTTTGCCTCTGGCGTGCCGGGAAGGACACCATGCCCAAGACCAGACACCCAGCCGCAGCGCTCTTTTTCTGACAGCGTCTTGATTCCCTTTAGATATCGAACCGCGCGTTCTTCAAATTGATCAGCTGGCAGGAACAACAACGATTGGTCGAAATTCCCCTGAACGAACCCACGCGTAATTCGTGGACCCTTCAAAACATCGCGGAGGTCCCAGCGATGGTCGTATCCAACGCCCGCGATTTCTTCGCTTTGGAATACACTCGAACGCAAGTGCGCCGCTTGAATCCCTTTTGCATAGTAGCCGACTTTGCCAGGAAACGCGCGCGTGAGTTCGCGCAATGCTGGAGTCACCAGCTCGGTGAACAGTTCCGGATCCAATTCGCCGGCGGAAGTATCAAATATCATCACGGCTTCAACGCCGCCCTTCAATTGAAGTTCAATGTTCAATTTCAAAAGAGGAATCATGCGCTCGCAGAATTTTCTGTATAGACCGAGTTCAGCCTTTGATTTCTCGAGTCCGCCCTTGTGCGCGCCTTCGACGGCGTAAGTAAACAGAGTCCACGGGCCGCCGACGAAACCAATCAGACTCTTATCCTTAGGAAGCTTCTGGCGAGTGAGACGAGCCACTTCTTGTTGAAACTTGAGTCCTTCGATCGCTTCACCGACGTCCTTGAACTTCTTAAGGCCCTCTTCATCCAACGAAGTCGACAGTGTTGGACCCGGCTCGTAAGTCAGCTTCATGCCGAAGACTTCGAGTGGAAAAAGCAAATCGCTGAACATGATAGAAACATCGAAGTCAAAATCGAGAATCGGGCCAAGCGCAACTTCGCTTGCAAGTTCAGGGTCCTTACACAACGCAATGAATTCGTGTTTCAACCGAAGCGCTTGATAGTGACTATGGTAACGACCGGCCTGGCGCATGAACCAAGATGGAGGGCATGCCTGATCGATTCCCTTAAGTGCATTCTGAAAACGTAAATTCATGAGCCTACTTTCTTGCTATTCCCACTGGTAACCAACACCACGGACCGAACGAATTCGTCCCGCGTGGACGTCCCCTAGCGATTGACGAAGTCTTACGATGGCGTTGTCGACCGTTCGTGAAGACGGGAAGTTTTCTTCTCCCCAAATTTTATTCAGAATTTCGTCACGGCTGACAACGGCCGGACTTCTCGTCACAAGAAGGCGCAAAAGTTGCGCATCCCGCGGCTGGATACGATCGGTGATGTTCGCCTGCGCAGTCACACCGTCTCGAACCTCAAGCGCGTCCCAGAAAATCACGCGGTCGCCGAGATTGAGCAGTTCTGGGGAAGAGTGATTCTCGAGAACGTGTTTCACGCGCAATAAAAGTTCTCGCAAGTGAAACGGTTTGGGAATGTATTCTTCCGCTCCCAGTTCATAACCTTCGAGTCGATATTCAGCCGACGTCATGGCCGTCAGAAAAACAAATGGTGTCTCGCGGTTGAGTTCGCCGATTGGTTTCGCACGAAGATCTTTCGCCAAATCAAAACCGCTTCCATCCGGAAGTCCCACATCAAGAATCAAAAGATCAAATCGCTTGCTTGTCGTTTCAACCTTCGCTGTTTCGATTCGGTCCATCCAAGTGACGTCGTAACCTTCCTTCGCGAGCCGCTCGGAAAGCGTTTCTGCAAGAGTACGATCGTCTTCAACAAGTAGAAGTGATTTCATATAGCGTATGCCTGACGCCGAGGAGCTTTCGGAAGCTCAAGCTCCACCGCAAACCCGCGAGTCGAGCCTTCGGTAGATGTTTCCACTTTCGCACGGCCACCGAGGCGTTCGACCAATCGCGCGACAAGATAGAGGCCGATACCGCTTCCGCTCAGTCCCGTTTGCCGAGCAAAAATTTCGCCGAGGCGGTTCATGTTTCCCGAGAAACCTCGTCCGTCGTCCTCGAATCGAACAACCGCCACGGAGGCCTCATCGCGGCATTTTACATCGAGTTTGGTTGCTTGACCGTGGCGACTCGAATTCTGCGCAATATTTCGAACGATACTTTCAAGAGCGCGTCGATCCGCCATCACCGCTACATCGCCGTGCACGTTGATCGCGAGCCGGGGCCAAAGATGCGAAAGCGAACTGATCAATTCTTTGACCGATACGGCTTCAAGCAGCATCGAACTTTTATCCGCATCCGCTAGAAACAACGCATTCTCGAGTTGCGTTTCGAGTCGACCGGCATCGCTCATGATTCGGGCGAGTAATTTGCTTTGAGTCGTCTGTGAAAAATCCGCGCCGGTACCTTCCAAATCGTCTCTCAAGCTTTCGGTTTGAATTCTAAGACTTGACAAAGATGTTTTCAGATCGTGAGTAAACGAAGCAAAAAACTCTTCAACTTGGCGTGCCCGACGGCTCTCGACTCGAATATTATAGAGGAGAGCGACTCCGCCGACGATCAGAAGACCGATAAGGACGCCGCCTTCGCTGACGAGCATTCGGTGCTGGCGCTCGAGCGAATTTTCAGTCAGCAGCGTTCCGCTTCGTCCGGCCTGCCGAATTTCTTCGAGCTGACTGAGTCCGAAGATCAACCACCACGTCGCAAGCGTGACCGTAAATACCAGCCAGACCGCGGCGAGCGCAAACTTCGCCGAGAGGCGACGACTTGCACGTATAGGTTTGAGGCCAGTGCTATCAACCATGAATTACGTTTCCATCGCCTGAAGAGCGGATTTAACAATCAAGTTTCGAGCTTCTTCGAGTTTTGCATCCGTGTGTGCAGCACCGATAAAACCTACCTCGTAGCCGCTTGGCGCTAAATAAACACCGTTTTCGAGCGCTTTATGAAAAAGTAATTTGAACTGCGCTGCGTGTTCTGGCGCGAACTGCGAAAGTCTTCGGATGACCGGCACTGAAGTTCTCGCATGAATCCAAAAGATCGAACCGAAGCGAGCAGCGGTCATTGGCAAAGATTTGTTTATGAAGTCGGCATTCAATTCGTCCGTGAACTTCGCTGCACGCTGATCGAGTACGTTCCAAAGCCCAAGCGTTTCTGCTTTCTGCAACGTTTTTAGTCCGGCTCGCATTCCAACAGGATTCGCACTGAGTGTACCCGCCTGGTAGACCGGTCCCGCAGGCGCGACCATATCCATCAAATCATGCCGTCCGCCGTAACAACCGACGGGGAATCCTCCGCCGATCACTTTTCCATAAGTCACTAGATCGGGTCTGATACCCAAGAGCCCCGCCATTCCCTGAAGACCGACGCGAAATCCAGAAATGACTTCGTCAAAGATCAATAGCGTGCCGTTGGCGCGACATAGTTTCTCGATATGTTTCAAAAATTCTTCGCGCTGAATTAGCAAACCATAGTTCGCTGGCAACGGTTCAACGATAACGGCCGCAAGATCCTTCGAATGTTTTTTGAAGATCTGCTCGAACGCTGCTTCATCGTCGAGACTTGCGACAACCGTTTCGTTCGCGACGGCCGCTGAAACGCCGGCACTATCGCTGGCCGCCTGACCAGGGACCGCATCTGCAAGCCCACTGCCCGCCTTCACCAGCAACGAATCGACATGGCCATGATAACAGCCATCAAACTTTAAAACTTTTGTCCGCCCTGTTGCTGCGCGTGCCACTCGCAGCGCACTCATGACAGCTTCAGTGCCCGAGCTAACAAAACGAACTTTTTCAACCCACGGAATTCTCGAGGTGATCCATTCCGCAAGTTCAAGTGAATAAGGTTCGCAGGCACCAAACGTCCAAGCAAGATCGACGGTCTGACGTACGACTTCGGTAACTTCATCATCGCGATGGCCCAGCAGAAGCGGACCAAAACTCTGACAAAAATCTAAATATCGACGACCTTCGACCGAAGTCATCTCGCAGCCTTTGGCTTCTTTGAAAAAAA